>JBAQUK010000145.1:0-1518 GCA_049297455.1 Desulfosalsimonadaceae bacterium
GTATGGTGTTTAAATGTATAAGTATTCGTAGATGTTATAGACAAGAAAACCTCCAAGTGGCATGATAGCTAAGTTGCAGCAGCCGGACTGACGTCGTCATCCGGAATCTTTACCACAAGGAGGTTTCTAATGGAAAGTATGCACTATGTCGGATTAGATATCCACAAGAAAATTATCGCGTTTTGTATCAAAACAGCAAGCGGCCGGATCATTAAACGAGGAACAATATCCGCGACCCGCCAAGCGGTGAATAAATGGCTTGAAAATCTACCTCAACCTTGGATGGCGGCCATGGAAGCGACTCTGTTTACAGGGTGGATTTATGATTTCCTCAAACCGCATGCTTACCAAATTAAGGTGGCTCATCCTGCAATGTTAAAAGCAATAACATCTGCTAAAAAGAAAAATGATCGGGATGATGCTGAAAAAATTGGCGATTTACTTCGGGTTAATATGCTGCCTGAATGTTACATGGCTCCGGTGGAACTCCGAGAACTCCGACGGATTCTGCGATACAGAACCCATATCGTCAGAACAGCGACGAAAGAAAAAAACAAAATATCGGGCTTGCTGATGGAAGTCGGCGGCGCCTATAATAAAAAACGTTTGCACGGAAAAAAATACTTCGACGAGTTAATGGAGAAAATCGAAGATGTTCCTGAATCCGTGATCAATATGCTTAAACTCAGCCGGTCAAATCTGGAAATATTTACAGATATTCAAAAAAGGCTTGCCCGGACATTGAAAGAAAACCAGCTCATCCGGGAACGAATAAAGCGACTTATGACCATACCTGGTGTTGGTGAAATCACCGCCCTTACCTGGGCATTGGAAATTTGTGAGCCGGAACGGTTTCATTCGATAGATCAAGCAGTCAGTTATTGCGGGTTATGCTCAGCCCAAAAAGAATCCGCCGGCAAAGAGTATCGCGGCCCTATTTCCAAAAAAAGAAACAAACATATACAAACCATTCTGATCGAAGCGGCAAAACTCGCACCACGCTGGAACCCACAGTTAGCCGAAGTATATGAAAAAGAATCGGCAAAGGGGAATGCAAACAAGGCGACCCTGGCTGTGGCCAGAAAGTTGGTTGCCTACTTGTTGGCAGTAGATAAAACTAAAAAGGATTTTCGAATTATGGAATCAAAAAAAGCGGCATAGTTCGTTTTATAAAAAGCGTTACCGAGTATGGATCTTCCCGCGGTTCCTTGCAATCGGGGGACTGAGTGATCGGTGTAAACCGAGATACTTCCATTATGGTGTTTCGAGGCCGGCGGGTTACCCAAATTTACACTTCCGTGACGGTTATCTTATTTTATAGATGGCCTGATACTGTAAATGGATGTCTGGTCAAAAGATTCATTTCTTTTTGGCACTAAAAGAACAGAGATCCCGATACGAGGTAATGGCGAAGTCAGAAGCAATTTCGTCAGCAAAGTTTGCTGTATCGTCGGAAGGCCTGTTTTGGAGGTTAAGGGATTTTTATATTTTTTTCTTGACAATACTTATCATGGATGT
>JBAQUK010000146.1:0-24576 GCA_049297455.1 Desulfosalsimonadaceae bacterium
GGTAATGGCGAAGTCAGAAGCAATTTCGTCAGCAAAGTTTGCTGTATCGTCGGAAGGCCTGTTTTGGAGGTTAAGGGATTTTTATATTTTTTTCTTGACAATACTTATCATGGATGTCCCCGGAATTGACGAATTGAGGAATTGAGTGATTACCAAGGACACCTTTTTCAATGTTTCGACTGCTATTGCTGCGTTTTCCATATGCTTCCCCCGTAACAAGTTTTTAAATTTGCGTATGGAAAAACAATAATTATTTTATGCGCTAAATCAACACGCGCTGTTATTTTTTCCCCATTAACCCCGAAATAGAGATCGATTCCCATATTTACAGCGAAAAATGCGCGTGGGGCGTAAAGTTTGAAGCCATTAAAAAAGCGGCGGATGCCTTGCATCCGCCGCTTGCCTGCCATTATTGACTATTCCTTCCAACGATAAACATAATTGTAGCCCATTTCGCAGCCACTAATGGGTGATAGTTGGCCGCCGCTTGTTTGCAGGACAACATATTCGCCCCATCCAACCCATCCCTTTTTGGGAAGAATCAACGTTTCTTGCGCACTTGCACTGTCGTTCCCGATGCTTTGGGCCTTAACGAAGACAGAGTGCCAGACCGGAGAAACGTTAGCGAGGTTCAATTTACCATTTGAATCAAGAGGATATTTATTGAAAGTCAGTGCCCATATCTGTGTTGTGTGGGTCTCAGTTGCGACGAAGTAAGCCTCATCATTGACAGTAGTCGTTGTTACCGATGTTGAAAACGTCGGACCTTCCCCCGGCTTAAGAACAGATGGCGGGACCGTGTATGTTCCTTTACCCGTTATACCGGATACTCCCCCAGTCGTCTTATAAGAGCGTTGCCAGAAACCAGGATTAAAATCGGTAAACCAATCTGCTACATTAATGTTGCTTTCGCAGTCACTGAACGGGGCTGACTTTTCCAGCACCCAGGCATCCGAATCCTGCGGTATGCTGTCCACGCAGGTCCCATTAACCAGGTCTTCTGTCTCCGAACATTTATAATAAAAAAAGTCGCTGACGACAGAAAGATAATCCACGCCATCCACGGTCACTTTGGCATAGGGATAAAGATGAGATGTTGCGGAGATGGTGACAGGTGCCCCCGTAAACTTTTTATCGCCGCCATTATTGATCGTGTAGTAGATATCACAGTCTTCTTCCTGCATGAATGCGACCTCAAGGGTGTCGGCAAAATGCGTTCCGTCCTCTGTATCGGCAAGCACCGGTTTTGGGTGCAGGGATAATGGGAACTTATTGCTCTGGCTGCCATCATTCAGCTCCACTTCAACTGTCAGGGGACCGAAATCAAGCCCATTGGGCAGGATGACCTCCAGCGTCGTGCTTGTGGCCAGAAACACTTTGGCCGCAATGGATGCTCCGGTATGGTCATTAAAATATACGCCATTATCCGAGGATATGGGAGAAAACCCCTGACCGATAAGGGTAATTTCTTCACCGAGAGTAGGCTTGGGTTCAGTGACGTTGGTGATCACCACAGCGCTCTCAAAATTCAAGGCAAACAACTCTTCGTGGTCCTCATGGGGCAATTCAAGGGTAATGAGTTCATCGACGCCATGTTCGTCAACAAACCGGTGAACCACATTCAGATAGATCGGGCCGACAATATTGCTGCCGATTTCCGCCCACTCCCTGGGCAGGTCGAACCAGAGAGATTCACCATTGGCTGAAGAAAAAACGTCTTTTTCATCGATATTGAATATTTTTTCCTTCCCTTTGGCGTCTTCAGCCTCCAGGTAAACCTGGGGTGAGTAAATGTCTCCATTATAAAGTACATCGCTTAACCCCATTCCGGTAATGGTAATACGCGGAAGCGGTTCATTCGGCCCCACCTTGGTGATGGGGTTGGGCGCTGCATCGGTAAGATTCAAGGGGAATTCCACGCGATTAAAAACGATGCGTCCCGGTATCAGGTTGTAGTCATCAATCAATTTGACGATATCCACGGCCAAACCGATTTTGGCAATCGGAACCTGTTTAACGACCATATTAAATTTATTCATAAACTGGGAGGTAATCTTATTGGCGTCAAGGCCTTTTTTTAAGTATTTCGCAACATAATCCTTGATGAAGGACTCCATCAGAGTTCCGTCGCAAAATGTCCAGAAAAGGACTTCAACACCCCCCTGAATATTGCCATAGGCGAATTGATCAAAAGCAGCATTCAAAAGCCCCCGATCATTCATCTCCACAAACCAGTTTTTCCATCCGTCCTCGTCAATGGGCACGAAGTTCGAAACCACCGTCATCAAAGCGGTCGCGCCGGTGCGAAAAGCAAGCCCGCCGCCGATCTGTTTTTCGATTTCGGTGGCCGTGTCGCCAAAAGCCAGTTTAGGCGTCAGGACCGCCACTTTTGTCGATTTGTATTCAACGGCTTTTCTGGCTGTGCCCGCCCACCAGAGACGGGTCCATCCTTTTTGCGGCCCAAGGATATCCGGGTGAAAAGCAACACCTATCATGCCGGGTATGCCGCTCCCAACGCTAAGACTTGTCAGTTCTGAACCTGTCAGCAAGTCATGAATCTGATAATGGGCAAACAGCATGGTGTCGTTTTCAATTTTGAGCTGTCCCGTTATGGTGCCGCCCGAGTCTTCCAGATCAGCCCATGTGTCAAGGCCGAGAAGACCCGTGGTGTCTTCATAAACAATAAAATCATGCTGGATTTGTCCCGGAGGAGACACATAAAGCTGTGAACCGTTTGAAGATGACGCGGCAGCAGCCGATATCAGCATATCTCTGCTATTTCCCGATGCCGCAAGCATAAGGGCATCGCGGCAATCATCCGCGGCGGTTTCAAACGCGGGGGTGTAAACATTTTCCAGATTGCCTGTTCGCAACGTATACGGGTCCGCTTGGAGTTTTGCGGCAAATGCATTGATAAATGCGGCCCCATTGTTGCGGATGATATTTTTGACCTGCGCCGGTGTTCCGGCATCAAGGAGATATTGCTGGCTGATACGGGACATCAGCAAAGAAACGGCAGTTTCTTCAGCGCTGAAAACAATATCGGTTTCTCCGGGCAGGATGGTGGTGTAAAGATAAATGGTCGGCAAACTTTCTCCCTTGCGTTCCGGCAGCATGATATACGCTTCGGCGATTTGCCCGGCCGGCGATTTAAATGTCAATTTGCCGCTGCCGTCAGGGGTGGTTGATGTTTCATAGACATCCACTTCAATCTCCGACATGGCCAGGGGAGATGAAGCCGGCAGGTTGACCTGTCCATTCACTATGGCGGCATTTTCCTGCCAGTCGACAAAAACACCGCCAGCTCCTGTTTCATTCTCTTCATCTGAACCCCCACCGCCACCGCCACCGCCGCTGCAACCAAAAAGGAAAAGGACCAAAAAGGATAACAATACGAGACGCAATTGGGTATTTGGTAATTTCAACGATAGCCTCCTTTAACTGATTCAAATTATGTTAAAATTAAAACTCATACTTCCAAATCAAATCCAGGGCCGATGTCTGTTCATTATCAATCTGGCTCTGAATGTCAAAGTATTTGTTGATTTCATAGGACGCTTCAAACTGTTGGGATTTTTGGTCAGAAACCCCCTGGCGGAAAACCACAAACACTTTGGGAATTCCGGGGACATTCTACTTAATTAATTTAGGGGGTAGTCGGTTAGCTCCTCCTGTGATATGATGCATGACATGATCAATTTAGAGGAGATGTCATGCAAGACGATTTATTAATAAAAAGGGGCTTTCCCCGGACATACCGTGAATTTGTGCAAGAGTTTCCCAGTGACGATGCGTGTGCTGGTTATTTGGAGCAACTGCGTTGGCCAACGGGATTTTGCTGCCCTGCTTGCCAAACGAGATGTGTCCCATGGCGTCAGACGAGAGGGCGTCTGGTCTGTACTGCTTGTCGATACCAGACATCCGTAACGACTGGCACGATTATGGAAAAGACGCGAACACCACTGACTACTTGGTTGGAGTTCCCGGGAGTTCCGGGGACACCATACGGAATTACATCCTTAATTTATAAGTATCCCCGCGTGGGGCAATATGATCTATATATACAATGTGTTCTGATTCGTCATACCAAAAAATAACCCGGAGATTGCTCAGGCGGATTCGGTGGTATCCGGCCCATTCGCCAGTCATGTTTTTATTCCTGGATAATCCAGGGCGGAATGTTCAAGTTTTTTCAGAATTTTTTTAATCCTTTCTTTTTCAGGAACCGGAAGTTTGCGCAAATATTTTGCTGCCCGGTGATGAACGATAACTTTATTCATCAAATTGAATCCAAATCTATGTAAGCATTCCGGCAACCTTGTTCCCTGTCCTCGCGGGCTTCCTTCAAGTCTTTTTGAGCGTTGGAATCCAGGTCAAGACCCAATAATTCCTCTATTTTTTGAAAATCCTTGATGGGTACAATCACAGCCTTTGGATTTCCTTTTTTGTCAATAATATAGCTTTTATTGATGTGCATCAGATTCTCCCTGTAAGCAATATGTTTACCGGTCATGGTAGGCGACAATAGACGTTTTGGCAATGGCATTTAATGCGTTTTAGGGTCACCTTGCTTGATTTCTAATTTTCAGCCGGTCATGCTGGAAATTTGGACAAAAAAAAAGCCGGAGACCCGAGTCGGTCTCCGGCGTTTGGTGGGTTTTTAAGTTTATGCCGCCTTGATGGCGATTTTTCGGGGCTTTGCCTTTGCCACTTTCGGCAGCGTTAATCGCAGCACTCCGTCGTTTAAGTTCGCCTCGATTTTTTCCTGGTCAATCACTTCGGAAAGCGTGAACTGCCTGAAATATTTGCCGACTTCGTATTCGATGAGAATATCGTGTTCATCCGGGCCTTCAAACGGATCAATGTCGCCGGTCAGGGTCAGGGTGTCGTCCCTGAGATCGATGTTTAAGTTTTTGGAAGTCACTCCCGGCATATCGGCAAGGAGCGTAATCTCCGCTTCCGTTTCAAAAATATCCACTGCCGGGGTAAAAATGAGTCCCGGTTTCGTATGTTCGGCCGGAGCTGCGACTTCCTGTTTTTCTCTGGCCTGAAGTTCTTTTGAATCTGTCATGGAAATCCCTCCTTTCAACCGGTTTATTGGATCGTAATCTGTCTGGGTTTGGCTGTTTCCGCCTTGGGTATCGTGATGGTCAGGACACCATTGGCGAGGCCGGCTTCCACTTTTTCCGTATTGATGTTGTCCGGCAGGTCGATGATTCTGGAAAACCGTCCGGCTTCCCGCTCCCTGCGGTGATATTTGGCGTTGTCATCCTCCGACGTGATCTTTTTCTGGCCGGAGATGGAAATGCTTCTACCCGTGGCCTGAATATCCAGATCCTCATTTTTCAGTCCCGGAAGTTCGGCGCGAATATAGTATTTGTCTTTGTCTTCCGTCACATTAAGCGCCGGGTAAACACCGCAGGCAGTTGCCGTCTGGGGAGCCCCGCTGAACAGATTGCCGGCCAGCGCATCCATCTGACGTCTCATCCGCTCCAGTTCATTAAACGGATTCCTGTATAATGCCGGATTATTAAAAATTCTTCGGATCAACATAACACATTCCTCCTTTCCTCTTAATGATTAATTAACTATTTAAATATCAGCATGTTGTTGCTTTTTTCGATTATAAAATAAGCATGGCCGAAACCGTGTCAAGGGAAAATTCTATGATTTTTTTGACGAAATAACCTCAAACCGGCCATAGGGGTTTGTAAACGTTTTTATTGCTAATGGACGGATAATTTACGCATAATGAAATTTTGCGAATGGTCCGTTTCCGGTTGGCCCGGACGGGTTCCGGTTTTGTAAACACGCAAATTATTAAAAGGAGGCGCAAATGGCCCGCAAATCCAGGAAAAAAAAGATCGGTGTTTCTCCGGGGTCTCTGATTTATGTCGGTGACAAGACCGATGAGCCCGTAAAGATATCCGTCATCGCTTATGATGAACAAAAGATCAGCGAAACGGCGGAGGTAAAGGTCGAGGATATCCTTCATCACAGGGATGAATCAGCGGTCACGTGGATCAATGTGTCCGGCATTCATAACATGGAGGTTATTGATAAAATTGGCAAACACTTTCACCTGCACCCCCTGCTTCTGGAAGATATCGCCAACACCCAGCACCGGGCCAAGATTGATGATTATGAGAGCTATCTGTTCATCGTGCTGAAAATGATCTTTTCGGAACCGGATAGCGCCCAGTTGCAGTTTGAGCATATATGCATCGTGCTGGGCCGGGGGTTTCTCATTTCATTTCAGGAACGGGAAGGCGACGTGTTCACATCGGTACGGGAACGGATTCAGAAGGGCAAGGGCCGGATCCGGAAATCCGGGGCGGGTTATCTGGCGTACGCCCTCATGGACATGATCGTCGATCATTATTTTCTGGTTCTGGAGCAGCTTGGTGATGATATCGAAGCGCTTCAGCAGGAAGCCCTTGAACGTCCGACCCGGAAAACCCTGGCAGCCATCCACGCGGCCCGGCATCAGGTGGTGCATTTGCGGAAATCTGTATGGCCCCTGCGGGAAATGATGAGCGGGCTGCTCCGGGGGGAATCGGATCTGATCGAGGCGTATGTCCTGATCTATCTTCAGGATGTGTATGACCATGTCATCCAGGTGATCGACACCATCGAAACCTATCGGGACCTGCTGGCAGGAATACTGGATTCCTATATGTCGAGCGTCAGCCAGAAAATGAATGAAACCATGAAAGTCTTGACGGTCATGGCCACCCTGTTCATTCCCCTGACCTTTTTTGCCGGCGTTTACGGCATGAATTTCACCTATATGCCGGAACTGGACTGGCGGTATGGGTATCCGGTTTTCTGGGCGCTGACGGCAGTGATCTTTGTTTCCATGATTATATGGTTTAAAACCAGAAAATGGTTATGAAAAAAATAGAAAAGGAAGAGAACGTGAGGAACATCGGACGGTTTCAACCATCAATTTTTGCGGGGCTTTTTCTGGCGGGCATGGTTCTTCTTTCAACCGTCGCCTTTGCCCAGAATGCAGCGCCCACTAAAGTGGACGCGTTAAAAGCGTCGATTGATGACGTGCTGAACAATGAAGTGAAGAACATCGACAATCTGAAAACCCTCTTCAGCCAAGCGGAACAACTGAAAAAAAATACCCTGACGGAGATCAACGCCTATAAAATCCAGTTGCCCATCTATAACAATCTGCTGCTCCAATCCGAAGAAGCCAAGGTGGAAGACCTTGAAAAGGCATGGCTTGAAGCCCGGACCCAGGCTGAGGATATTAACAAAAAAATTGTTGATCTGACGGCAAAACAGACCGGCATGGTCCCGTTGCTCGGCCAGACCCGGGAGCAGCTCGCGAGCACCGAAAAACAGTTGCTTGAAATTCTGTCCGATATCACGCTGAAAAAAGAAACCGGGACAGTCACCAGCCGGTTTAAAAAACTGGTGACCGTGCTGAAGGACAAAGAGCGCATGTTTGAAAAAATGGATGTCCTTTACTCGGACATGACGGTGCCGCTCAAGGAAATACAGCAAAATTTCAGCGGGTTGTCGGATAAGCTGAATGAAACCATCACCCGGAAAAAAAAAGAAAGCCTTCTGAAACGTCAGAATTTTTTGATCAGCATCGGGGTAAAGCGCATTCTGGATGATGCCAAGTCCCTGACGGAAAAGCTTCGGGCCGCGACGACCGGCGAATTCTGGAAATCGCAGTTTAATTTTATCCGGACATCCGGCGGCATTTTTCTGGTTTCCTTCATACTGCTTTTTTTCATGGTTATCTATCTCGCCTACCGCATCCGCGGGTATCTGTTTCGGGTCCAGGATCATCCCGGCATGGCCGAGCGGTTCTGGAGCCGGCTGACGCTCCGGGTGCTTCAGCGCTCGATGTTTCTTCTGGGATTCACCCTGTTTCTTTATGCTTACGATCAGGCCGGACCGTTTCAATCCAAAACCCCCATCATGTCGGCGGTCCTGGAACTGCTGGCGATCTGGTTGTTTTCCCAGTGGTGCCTGGATGCCGTAAAGCAGTATTGCGGCAAAGAAGCCACACTGGTTTCCGGGAAACCGGCTTTTTATCTTCGCTTGCTGATCCAGGGTTCCAGATGGTTTTCCATGGCTTATGTCGTTCTGTCATGGCTTGGCGGCAGCGGCAGCGCCATTTTAATCGTGTGGCGCGTGATTTTTGAAGCGACCCTGTATGTGTGGAGTGTTTTCTTTTGGAAAGTCATTCATGCGTTGCCCGAAATTTCAAAACTCCCTCCAAAATTAAAAGCCGCTGTCACATCCGCTAAAAGCGTCACTTCCGCTATTATTATTGCGGGTTTTATACTGGAACTGACAGGGTACGGGATGCTGGCGCAGTACTGGCTTGTTTCCTGGGGAAGAACGCTGGTGGTGGTTCTTTGGAGCGGTCTATGCTTTATGGTGCTGCGGGAGTGGAACCCGAAAACGGACCAGCGCATGGAGTCTGCTGACGAGGCAACCGACGCACCCAAAAACTCCATTCGCTGGGTGCTGGTTCAGTTGTCCCTGCCCGCCTGGTTCACGGCTTTCATTATCTTTCTGGTGTTTGCCTGGGGCGGAAAGCAGGCGGTGCTGCTGGGAATTTTAAGTTTTCTGCAGCACACGTTTCAGGTGGGCAGCATGCGGTTCAGCCTTTTCGGGTTTATTGTCGCCATCATCATTATCCTTATGACCCAGGCGATTTCCAGGGTATGGCAGCACGTGTTCCGGAAAAATATTTTACAACAGAGCGGCATGGAAGAAGGTCTTCAGGATTCGGTGGTCACCATATCGGTATATGTGATCTGGTCGGCGGGCATCTTGTTTGCTTTAAATGCGGTGGGATTCACCGCCACCTCCTTGACCGTGGTTCTCGGGGCGCTCGGCATCGGGCTCGGGTTCGGCCTTCAGGCGATATTCAATAATTTTATCAGCGGCATTATTCTGCTGTTTGAGCGGCCCATCCAGGTGGGGGATGATATTGAAGTCAACGGCGTATGGGCGAGGGTAAAGGAAATCAATGTCCGCTCCACCATTGTTCAGACATATGACAATGCATCCCTGATCATTCCAAACGCAGACCTGATCAGCGCTCAGGTCACCAACTGGAGTTTCAAGGACAAACGGCTTCGCCGGAACGTGGAAGTCGGGGTGGCCTACGGCTCGGATGTGGAGATGGTGAAAAACACGCTCCTGGAGGTTGCGGAAAACACCCCAAGGGTTTTAAAACTGCCGAAACCGGATGTGATTTTCAAGCATTTCGGCGACAACGCCCTTATTTTTCTGCTCCGGTTCTGGACCCGGGTGGAGTATTTTTACGCGGTGGAATCCGATGTCCGGTTTGAAATCGACCGGCTGTTCCGGGAGCGAAACATCGAAATCGCGTATCCCCAGTGCGATATCCGTATCCGCTCCGGGCTTACTCTTCCGGAAGGATTGGTGTGACATGAGAACAGCCTTTCGCGTTGGAATATGATGTAAAAATAATTGGTAACCAGACCGGTCGCGCATGGGGCCGGAACAATAGTTTCTTTTATTAAAAGATAATATTTTATTGGTTTGTCTCTTTTTTAGAGATAAATTTGTTCCCATCTGAAAAGGCGCGAGATTCGTGTTCCTCCCCACCACAACTGAAGAAATGCGGCGTCTTGGCTGGGACCGCCCGGATGTGATCCTGGTCACGGGGGACAGCTATATCGATTCCCCATATATCGGTGCGGCGGTGATCGGCAGGGTGCTGGCCCATGCCGGTTATCGGGTCGGGGTGATCGCCCAACCGGATATCGCGTCCACTGATCCGGATCAGGACATCCGGCGGCTCGGGGAACCGGTACTGTTCTGGGGCGTCACCGGAGGCTCCGTGGATTCCATGGTGGCCAACTGGACGGCCACCGGAAAAAAGCGCCAAAAGGACGATTATACCCCCGGCGGATTCAATAACCGGCGGCCGGACCGGGCCGTTATTGCATACGCCAATCTCATTCGAAAGCATTTTAAAGCATCGGCCCCCATTGTGCTGGGCGGGATCGAGGCCAGCCTGCGGCGCGTCAGCCATTATGATTTCTGGGCAAACCGCATCCGCCGGTCCATCCTGTTTGACGCCAAAGCCGATTATCTCCTGTACGGTATGGCGGAACGCAGCATTGTGGAACTATCGGAGGCGCTCCAAAGGCAGGATGATGCAATGGTCCGGAATATCCGGGGCCTTTGTTATGCCTCACCAAAGGTTCCGGACGGGTGTCTGGAACTGCCGCCCCATGAAGCGTGCGCTGAAAACAAAGACGTGTTTACACAAATGTTTCACCTCTTTTACCGCAACAATGACCCGCAAACCGCCCTGGCCCAGAAACAGGATACCCGGTATTTGATTCAAAATCCGCCCGCCGTTCCGCTGACGGTTGCGGAACTGGACGCTGTGTATGATCTGCCTTACGAACGGGATCTCCATCCTTATTATAAAAGACAGGGAGCGGTTCGCGCCCTGGACACCATCCGGTTTTCCATCACCACCCACCGGGGCTGCTACGGGGAGTGCAACTACTGCGCCATTGCCGTGCATCAGGGCCGCCAGGTGGTGTCGCGGAGCGTGAAATCGATTTTGGACGAGGCTCTAAAACTGACAAAAACCCCTGGTTTTAAAGGGATTATCGCGGATGTGGGCGGGCCGACCGCCAATATGTACGGCATTGAATGCCCCCGCAAACAAACCAAGGGAAGCTGTCCGGACAAGCGGTGTCTGTTTCCGAAACCCTGTCCCGCGCTTCCCATCCATCACGGCCTTCAGATCGATCTGCTGAAAGCGCTTCGGGATATTCCCGGTGTGCGAAAAATCGTGGTGGCGTCGGGCATCCGCCACGACATGATTCTGGCGGACCGGGAAAACGGGGCAAGATATCTGAAGGCGGTGGTGGGTCACCATACTTCCGGGCAAATGAAGATTGCGCCGGAGCATACGGAAATCCATGTGCTTGAGAAAATGGGAAAACCAGGGGCCGACAGCCTGCTGAAATTTAAAGACCTTTTTGACCGGCAGACCCGGCAGCAGGGTCTCCACCAGTTTTTAACTTATTATCTCATCGCGGCTCACCCCGGCTCCACGCAGTCCGATATGGAAAACCTCCGGTCGTTTGCCGTTAAAAATCTGGGCATCCTGCCGGAGCAGGTGCAGGTCTTCACACCCACCCCGTCCACCTATTCAACCCTGATGTACTGGACGGGAAAAGATCCGTTTACCGGAAAGCCCTGCTTTGTGGAAAAAACCATCCGGGGCAAGGAACGGCAGAAAGAAATCATCACCGGGAGACTCGGGGGCAAGGCAAAGCGGGCGCAGCGACTGATAAAAAAATAGCGGGTTGCTTGCGCCAATAAAGGCGGTGGGGTGTTGTCGGCCCTGCTCAGACTGAGGTCGGCATCAAGGTGCTGGTTCTTCTGAAAGTTGCGCACCATACCACACAGCAACAATTCAAACAATTTTACCCTTAATTTTGTATAAGAAACGGTAAGGCGACACTATCACTTCACGGTAAGCAAGTTCCGTGAAATTCCGGAATAATTTTTCCCGATCCGGGTAAATCTTCAACCCTTCGCAAAATTGTTTCCGCTTTATTCCGAAAGTAAACTGCCGCAGTTGGTTTATCCTTTCGAATGTATGTATCACCGAAAGAAATTGGTTACGGGCGGAAGGTGTGAATTGAACTTTCACTATAATCCCTTGGCTAAAAGGGCGTCAGCTTCCGAAAGGACTGCATCCAGGTCATATCCTTCACCTGATTCAATTTCTCTTTCCCCCTTGGCCAAAAGCCATAAGAGTTGCTTTTCATGTTCGGATTTCTCATAGGCTTCAACACCGATCATGACAGCCGTTGCTCGTTCTCTTTGGGTAATGATTAACGGCTCTTTATTTTTATTCAATTCTCTCAGTAGTTTGGCAGCATCCTGCCTCAAGTCGCTTACAGGGATTATATTAGATAGCTTTCTCATGGCGTACCTCCTATTGTGCTTTTGGATGTATCATCAAACGATCCATAAAGCTAAGACAATCCGAATTTCCGCAACCCATGGCCGGTTTTTGATGCCGGAAAGGAGGCCCCAAGACCTCAGCTCTATGAGGATAAGCGTTGAGGCTAAAAGCTCAATTCGTGAACTGTCAAGTTTAAGGATTTAACCCCAGCCTTTGCTTTTAAACTGACGGCTTCTCCATTGCAGGCTTTAATGGAATGCTTTGGCGATACTTTCCTTGGTAGCACCCATCGCCAGCAAGGATTTAACCAATAGGTCGAGGGAAACGGTTGGGTCGCCGCTTTCCATTTTGGCGACTCGAGATTGGCTTGATTTAAGTAATTTTGCGAGCTCTATCTGTGTCAGATTTTTTTGTTTTCGTTGTTGAGCCAGGGTTTCACCAAGAGCCAGTTTAAGCTCGATATATTCCTCTTCTTCTCTGCTCAAACCCAAAAAATCACTTGCTGAACCGATTTTATAGCCTTTGGCTTCCAGGCGTTTCTTTTTTTATCTTCCATTGTTTAATTACCTCTTTTTATATCTATTTCAAAACGCTGTATTCTCTTCTGACAGTTTTCAATGACGGTTTTGGGCGTTCGTCCTGTCTTTTTGGCAAACACTTCAAGGATTAAAATCGCGTCCGCTATGGAGTTTTCTTTATGTTTTTGCGTTGCTCATCTGGTCTGAAGGCTGTCTCACTTCATCTCCCGAATCCATGCAACGGCTTTTTCCACATTCTCATAACTGTTAAACGCGGACAAGCGCACATACTGATCCCCGCAGACCCCGAATCCCGCGCCGGGCGTACACACCACCCCGGCCCGGTTCAGAAGATCGTCGAAAAATTTCCATGAATCCTGACCGACGTTGATCCAGATATACGGAGAATTCTCGCCGCCCACACAGGAAAACCCCAGGCCGTCCATTTCCCGGCGGATCAGGTCGGCGTTTTTCATGTATGAATCGATGATTTCCTTTACTTCCCGCTTGCCAGCAATCGTGTAGATCGCCGCCGCGGCCCGTTGCACCGGATAGGATACCCCGTTGAATTTGGTGGAATGCCGCCGGTTCCAGAGGGCATGCAGAGACTGGCGGTTGCCGTGGCTGTCAAACGCCATGCAATCTTTGGGCACCACCGTAAACGCGCACCGGGTGCCGGTAAACCCGGCGGTCTTGGAAAAGCTCCTAAATTCCACGGCCACTTCCCGGGCGCCGGGGATTTCATAGATGGAATGGGGCAGGGAATCGTCTTGGATAAAGGCCTCATAGGCGGCGTCAAACAGGATTAACGCCTTGTTTTCACGGGCGAAATCCACCCACGGAGCCAGTTGGTCACGGGTAATGGTGGCCCCTGTGGGATTATTGGGAAAACATAAGTAGATCAGGTCCACGGGTTTTTGGGGAAGCGCGGGAACAAACCCGTTGTCCTTTGTGCATTCAAGGTACACGATATTTCGGTACCTTCCGTTATCATATTCAGCGGTGCGGCCGGCCATGACATTGGTGTCCACATAAACCGGATACACCGGGTCCGGCACGGCGACGGTGATGTCGGTGGACAGAATTTCCTGAAAATTGCCGGTGTCGCATTTGGCGCCATCGGAGATAAAAATTTCATCCGCCGCAATGTCTGCGCCCCTATTTTTAAAATCATTTTCCGCGATGCTTTCCCGTAAAAAAGCATACCCCTGCTCCGGGCCGTAACCGCGAAAGGTGGCGTCCGCTGCCATTTCATCCACCGCCGCATGAAACGCTTCAATGCAGGACTTTGGCAGGGCCCGGGTGGCGTCGCCGATGCCGAGTCTGATGATTTCACGTTCCGGATGCGCAGCTTGAAATTCGCTGACCCGTTTTGCAATGGTGGAAAAAAGATAGGATGCCTGGAGTTTCAAGTAATGTTCATTGATTCGGATCATCGCCGCCGCCTTTTTGATTTTTATGATAAAATTTTCGAAAATGCCAATAGGGTCGATTTGCCGTATATAATAAATGATGAGGGCCTGTCAATGGTTGCAATATGGGTCTGCAATGCGGGTTTGCCGTATGTGTCCGCCGAAAAGTAAAAAAAAGCCGTTTTTTTATGATTTCCCGGTTTCCGCGTCAGGGTCCGTCCGCATTCATGCTTGACACAACCGCGATATATTACATAATGTAGCCGGATTATAAAATGACAAATTCATTATCAATTATATATAGAGGAGCCGGACATGTTCGAAGAAACCATGCAGGACGACATCAAAATCGTAACGTTTAAAAACGGGAAAACCAATCCCATCAACCGGGAGATGCTGCTGCGTCTCAAAGAGATTGTGGAAGAGGCAAACAATAACCCGGCCCCCAAAGGCATCATTTTAACCGGGGACGGACGGTTTTTCTCCTCCGGGTTTGATCTGCCCATTTTTATGAATTTCAAGGACAAGGCCGAGGCGGTGGCGTTTTTTGAAATGGAAGAAGAAGTGCTGGTGTCTCTGTTTGCCTGCAGCAAACCCGTGGTTGCCGCCATCAATGGGCATGCGGCCGCCGGCGGGCTGATTTATTCCATGGCGGCGGATTACCGGATCGTGAAAGACCACCCCAAAATCAAGATCGGCATGAGCGAGATCAAAATCGGCCTGCCCCTGACCTTTGCCCAGGATGAAGTCATGCGCTATGGTTTTGACAGCAGCCTTAAATTCCGGGATGTCATGTTTTTCGGCGACATGATGGATGTCCACAAGGCAAAGGAATTAAAAATTGTGGACGAAGTGGTTCCCGAAGCGGAATTGATCTCCCGCGCGAAACAGATCATCACCCAGTGGATCGATACCCCCAACCGGCCGTTTATCCGGATGAAACAATTGATGCGGATGGATACGGTTCGGCGCATCCGGAAAAAACTTCAAGAGGAAAACTGGCACGAGGGAATGGATTGTTTTTTCCGGGACGATGTCCGTCAGACCCTGGCGTTTGTTCAAGCCAGTATGGCTTAGCAGCGGGCCGGGCGGTATATTGGCATGCAAACAAACACGTTAAAGGATATACTGCCGCTGGTTGAAAAGCCGAGCCGGTATCTGGGCGATGAAATCAATTCCGTTAAAAAAGATGCGAACACGGTCAAACTGCGCGTTGCGCTGGCGTTTCCCGATGTGTATGAGATCGGAATGTCGCATTTCGGCCTTCAGATTCTGTATAATATTCTGAACAATCATGACGGGATCGCTGCGGAACGGGTCTATGCGCCCGGGTTGGATCTGGCGGCCCGTCTGACATCCGAGGGCATTCCGTTAAGTTCCCTTGAAACCGGAACCTCGCTGTCCGCGTTCGACATCATCGGGTTCAGCCTGCTCTATGAACTGAATTATACCAATGTGCTGATGATGCTGGATCTGGCCGGCATTCCGTTTTATTCATCCGAGCGCGACAGCTCCCACCCGCTGGTGATCGCGGGCGGTCCCTGCACGGTCAACCCGGAGCCCATGGCGGAATTTTTTGACGCCATGGTGGTGGGAGACGGGGAAACGGTGATTGTGGAGATGACCGCAGCCTGGATGCGGTGGAAATCCGGCGTCCAAACCGACAAACACAGCCTGCTGACCGCCTGGGCCGAAATTGAGGGCGTGTATGTGCCTTCGTTTTTTCAGCCCGTGTACGATGGGCCGGATTTTAGGGAGATAAAACCCCTATTGTCCGGCTATACAGAGGTGCGCCGGGCGGTTTTGCCGGATTTGAGCGCCGCGCCCTTTCCGGATGCCCCCATTGTTCCCTATGGCCGTCCGGTGCATGACCGGCTGCGCCTGGAAATCGCCCGGGGATGCAGCCGGGGGTGCCGCTTCTGCCAGGCCGGGATGATTTACCGGCCGGTGCGGGAGCGGTCCGTCGGCCATCTGCTTCATCTCACCCAAAAATCCCTGGCCGCCACCGGATATGAAGACATTTCCCTGCTGTCTTTGAGCACCGGCGATTATTCCTGCCTGTCCTCCCTTATGCACGGACTGATGCGGTGCCATGCGGGCGACAATGTCGCCCTGTCCCTGCCGTCTTTTCGCGCCGGAACCCTGTCGCCGGAGCTCATGGATCTGGTCCGTCAGGTCCGGAAAACCGGATTCACCATTGCGCCGGAAGCAGGAAGCGCACGCCTTCGCGCCGTGATCAACAAAAATATTTCCGAAAAAGACATTGTGGACACCATTTCCAGCGCCTTTGCACTGGGCTGGAAACTCATCAAGCTGTATTTTATGGTGGGGCTTCCCACGGAAACGGAAGACGACCGGCTTGAGATTGTGGAGCTGGTCAAACGCATCCGGAAAAACGTCAAACAGCCAAAAGGCCGGGGGGCCGGGATTACGGTCAGCATCGGCACGTTTATTCCCAAACCCCATGCGCCCTTTCAATGGGCGTCCCAGGTTGGACTGGCCGAATCCAAGGAAATGATCTTTGACCTGAAACGTCAGTTGCGCCTGCCGGGGGTGGATTTTAAATGGCAGCACCCGGACGTCAGTCTGATAGAAGGGCTCATGGCCCGGGGCGACCGGCGGCTCTCCCGGCTGCTGGAAACCGCCTATCGCAAGGGATGCCGGTTTGACGGGTGGTCCGACCAGTTCAATTTTCCGTTGTGGCAGGAAGCAATGAATGAGGCAGGCGTGGATATCGATTATTATACCACCCGAACCAGATCCGTTCATGAATCCCTGCCCTGGGATCACATCAACACCCGGGTATCTAAAGAATTTTTAGCCGGGGAATATGAAAAAGCGCTTGCTGCGATCCCCACCCCCGACTGCCGATTTGAAGCCTGCCAGGAGTGCGGGGTGTGTGATTTTGAATCCATTTTGCCGGTTTTTTCATCCGGGCCTTCCTGCCCGGAACCCCCGGATGAATTTCCGGATAACGCCCCCAAAACCGTTGCCGGAGCCTACGAATCCCGCTGGCAGGTATTTTATGCCAAGCGCGGCCAGGCCAGGTATTTCGGGCATCTTGAACTGGTCAATATTTTTATCCGGGCCATCAACCGGTCCGGCCTGCTGCTCAAATTCTCAGAAGGGTTTCATCCCAAACCGAAAATCTCTTTTCATGACCCTTTGTCCGTGGGTGTGGAGAGCGAGGAAGAATCTTTTTTTATGACATTGCGGAGCCTATCTGCTCCCGAAAACATTATTGCGAATTTAAATTTTCAGTTACCCGGCGGCCTGTCAATTATCTGCTGTCGTCAAACAGATGCCCATGCCGGGCCGGAACCCCTTGACACATGCAGTTTTATGGTGTCGATATCCGGCGCGGAATTTTCCCATGAGCAGTTGCAGGCTTTTCATGACGCCATTGACTGGCCGTATCAAAAAACATCCAAAAAAGGTCTGGCCAGACAAATCAATTTAAAAGACGCAGTGGCTGGTATGGAACGGCTGGCTCCCGACCGGATTCGCATCCTTCTAAAAAACTTGCAGGAAACCAGCGTCAGGCCGGGCGAATTGATTCGGTCCATTTTCGGTTTTGAAGATGAGCTGATCCTTCGGGCGGAAATTTTAAAAGAAAAGACGGTCGGCCCATCTGAAGCCCCATCAATTTTATAAGTATAAAGGCTGTTATTTTATGTATAAAGAACTTGTCATTAATGCCGTGGGCCCGGAGATCCGGGTGGCGCTGCTGGAAGATGGAACCATTGTTGAGCTGTATGTGGAGCGCAGCGATCAATCCAATATTTCGGGCAATATTTATAAAGGCCGGGTCCAGCGGGTTCTGCCGGGGATGCAGGCCGCGTTTGTCAATGTCGGCCTGAACCAGGCGGCGTTTATCTATGTGGACGACGTGATCGACGGAAAGAACGCCGGTTATCTGGAGCATGTGTATCTTTCCAATAAGGAGGAAGAAGCCGACGACAGCCTTCAGCCGGAAGCCAAAGCCGATGGGGATGAACTGCCGTCCCCGAAAAGCAAATCTTCCATCGAGACGCTTCTCACCGAGGGACAGGATGTTCTGGTCCAGATTGCCCGGTCCCCCATCGGCAGCAAAGGCGCCCGCCTGACCTCGTATATTTCCATACCCGGCCGGTTTCTGGTGCTGATGCCGACGGTGGATCATATCGGGATTTCCCGGAGAATCACCGATGAAACCGAAAGACTTCGGCTAAAAGAACTGATTCTTTCCTTAAGACCCCAGAACTTCGGTTTTATTATGCGTACCGCCGGCGAGGGGATGACCGAGGATAAAATCATCAAGGAAATGGAATTCCTGGTGGATCTGTGGTCCGATATTCAGAAAAATTTCAAAACCGCCGCCTCTCCGGCTCTGTTGCACGAAGAATTGACCGTGACCTTAAGATGCGTGCGCGACCTTCTGGCTCATGACGCGGATAAAGTCATCATTGATTCTCCCTCGGTATACAAATCCGTGCTGTCGTTTACGGAGAAGTTCATGCCCCGCTTGAATGGTTCGGTGATTCAGTATGACGGCCCGGAGCCCATCTTTGATGTTTACAATCTGGAAGGCGATATCGCCAGGGCATTGAAAAAGAAAGTCTGGCTGAAATGCGGCGGATATATCATTATCGAAATCACCGAGGCCCTGGTGGCCATTGACGTGAACACCGGCCGTTATGTGGGCAAGCACAATTTTGAAGAAACCGTGCTGAAAACCAATCTGGAGGCGGTGAAGGAAATCGCCTACCAGATACGTCTCCGGAATCTGGGCGGAATCATCATTATCGATTTTATCGACATGGAAAGAAAGTCCAACCAGGAAAAGGTCTATAACTCGCTGGTTGAGGCCCTCAAAAAAGACAAATCCAAAACCAACGTGCTGCCCATGTCGGATATGGGCCTGATTCAGATGACCCGGAAACGGGTGGTGAAACCATTGAACCGCATGCTGTGCGAACCCTGTTTTTATTGTAACGGTGAAGGGATGTTGCTGTCGAAACCCACCATCTGCAACAATATTTACCGGGAAGTCTTCCGCCTCTGCCAGGATGTGACCGGGGATCGCATCAGCCTTCGGGTGCATCCGGAAATCGCCGATCTTCTTCTGGGCGAAGCCAATGATATTATTATTTCTCTGGAAAAGCAGCTCCAGAGGCAGGTTGTCATTTATCCGGTGCCGGGATTCCATATTGAAGAGTTTAATATTATGGAAATCAATATGGAATAACGGCCTTCAATCTTAAACGGTTTCCCATGAACATTTAAGGTTGACAAACTTATCTTCAGTATGATTATGTTTTAAGGTTAAATTAAAATCGAACCATTAGACAGAACAACAATACATAAAGGAACGTAAAAAAAATGAAACGCACATACCAGCCAAGCAGAGTGAAACGGGCGAGAACCCATGGTTTTTTAAAGAGAATGTCTACAAAACAAGGGCGTCAGGTGTTGAACAGGCGCAGAGCCCACGGAAGAAAGCGGCTAACGGTGTAGCCTTCTCTGTACCGCAGTGAATGTAACCGGTAACAAAAAAACTGTTGACCGACGAATATTAGATGGCCAGTTGATGTGTGAAACAAATCTGATCCATGCGGATTGCGGCGTTGCGTAGTTTTGGACTGAAAAAAACGCAAAAAATTTTGAAGCGGCCTGAATTTATCAGGCTGTCGCAATCCGGGAAAAAACTTCAGGATTCTTGTTTTATTGTTATTTACACAAAAGGGGATGGCCCCACGCGATTCGGGATTACCGTGTCCAAACGGGTCGGCAATGCCGTGGTGCGCAACCGGGTCAAACGGCTGGTTCGGGAATGGTTTCGGTTACATCGTGCAAACTGGAATGGATGCTGGAATTTAAACGTTATCGCGAAAAAAAAAGCGGCGGAGTTGTCCTTGCAGGGAGTGGAGCTGTCGTTGGAAAAAATTATTGACCAAGTCGGGGGTTCCGATAATTAAATATTTATTAACATGTTTAATAAAAATTTATCAGATTGTCTTATCCCCTCTGCTGGGACCGGCATGCCGCTTTTATCCTTCATGCTCCCAATATGCCATTGAAGCGATTTCCCGGTATGGCGCATTAAAAGGCGGACTTTTGGCGGTTAAACGGATTTTACGATGCCATCCATTTCACCCCGGCGGCGTTGACCCGGTCCCGTAAAGGGCTGTCAGTGCCTTATCTCCCTCCGGTCCCGACAGCATGAATCCGTTGCCGATAATATCTGGTTTTTTCCGGTATTCCGAGAAGGTTTTCTTTCTAACCTTTCGAAATAATACCATATTCCTTTCCTGTGCCATTTCTGCAGACAGTTTCATTCATCCCAGCGTGCTTTACTTATGTGTGAACCCCGTTTATTATTAACCATGATTTACAGGCCTGCCCTGATTGAATTCAGTTCAATAAATAACAGGCTATTCAGGAGTGGAATATGGAACAAGGCCGTTTGTTTTTAGCCATTGTGCTCTCTTTTCTGGTATTTGTCGTTTGGGAATTTGTTTTTGTGGATAAACAGGAGAAACTCCCGCCGACAGGTTTGGAAAAGAGCATCGAGTCGCCCGAAACACAGCCCGTTTTAAACGATGCGGGTTCCCCGGAAGCGCTTCCGGCCGACGCTTTGGGCGTGAAAGCCCTGGCCCAGGGAACGGGTTTCAACACTTTATCGATAAATACGCCCCTGTACTCGGCAACCATTTCGGAAAAAAACGCCGCAATTGTCGGTTTCGTTCTCCACGACTACAAAGAACGCATGGAAGCCGGATCGCCGAATAAAGAACTGATATCCGAAAACAACCCCTCGGGAACTGCAATTTTGGGGTTTACCGATAAAGACGCATCCGGGATTTCAACTGCGGTCTTTAAAACGGATGTTACAGATAAATCCATAAACGTTAAGGATGCGGTTCAATCGGTTTCTTTTTTCTGGCAGTCGGACGCGGGAATCCTGGTTGAAAAAAAATATTCTTTTTATCCGGACACCTATAAAATTAAATTGGAAGTGGTGATTAAAAATTTATCCGCCCAGGCTTTTGACGATGATCTGACCCTGTCTTTAATCAACGCCGCCCCCGGCGGCAAACAACAATTTTCATTTGAAGGCCCCTTTGCCTTCATCAATGAAAAACTGGAAGAAGTCCCCATCAAGGATCTGGATGAAAAGAATACGCTGACAGGCACGGTGGGTTGGGCCGGTCTGGGAGAACAGTATTTCATGGCCGTCGTCATCCCTGAAAAATCTTCAGCATCCACCGTCCTGCTGAAGCAGCATTTGGAGACGAAGCTGCTGGAGGTGCAATATGTTCAGGAGACGCCGAGCCTGCAACCGTCTGCACAGGAGTCATTTGACTTCTCTCTGTATTTGGGCCCCAAGCGCATGTCCGCTTTAAAGGCTGCGGGCGGAAATTTGGACCATGCGATTAATTTCGGTTTTTTTGATGTTATTGCAAAGCCTTGCCTGTGGCTGATGAACACCATCCATGACCGGTGGATACCCAATTATGGAGTGGCCATTATTCTGCTGACCATTATGTTTAAAATAATCTTCTGGCCCCTGGGTTCTAAAAGTTATAAATCCATGGCGGAGATGAAAAAATTAACGCCGCTGATGACGGAAATCCGCGAAAAATACAAAAACGATAAAAAGAAGATGAATGAAGAGGTTATGGCTCTTTATAAAACGTACAAAGTCAACCCCATGAGCGGATGCCTGCCGATGATCGTTCAGATTCCCGTCTTTTTTGCATTTTACCGGATGCTCTATGGTTCTATTGAATTGCGGCATGCCCCGTTTATCGGGTGGATCACCGATCTTTCGGCTCCGGATCGGCTGTTTTCGTTTGATATTGTCATCCCGCTGATGACGCCGCCTTACGGGATACCTGTTTTGACGATTATTATGGGTGCCACGATGTTTTTACAGCAGAAATTATCACCGCCGCCCGGAGACCCGGCCCAGGCCCGAATGATGATGCTGATGCCGCTGATTTTCACCTTCATTTTTATCAATTTTCCCGCAGGGCTGGTTCTCTACTGGCTTGTTAACAATGTCCTGTCAATTTCGCAGCAGTATTATATCACCAAGAAAACCGTTTAGTGTGGAGGCGTTACATGAAGTCTTTTTTAGACTTTGAAGAAAAAAATGTTGAAAAAGCCGTTCTCAAAGCGTGCGCTGAACTGAATGTGTCTCGGGATAAATTAAAATACGATATTATTTCACATGGTTCAAGCGGAATATTCGGCCTGGTCGGGACCAGGAAAGCCTTGATTCGGGTTTTTGTGCCCGACCTATCCAACAAACAACTACAGTCGGAGATTTTTGATGGCACCCCGGCTCCTGCCATAAAAGAAAATACAACCCCGGATGCCGGCGAACCGGCCCGGAATGATATTTCTGCACTGGTTGACGAAGCCTTTGGCCAGGTAAAAACCCCTGTCCCCGATAAGAAACCCAGTCCTGCCCCGAAAAAGCCCAAACCCATCGCGGCAAAACATTCCCCCCGTCCATCCCGGCCGTTACCGGGTAAAACAAAACCTTTTCCGGAAAAACCAGAGACGGAAAAGCCGGCGGTTGCGATGCCTGACCTGAAGAAAATTGAAGAAAATGAACAACCCGAACAGCAACCGACAGTACCCATCAACGAGGCATCGTCGGTTGATCCGATTGTAGAGCCTAAGAATACCGAGGCTGCCGCGGCCGTCGCACTGTCCCTGGCTCAGAAAATTCTTGGCACAATGGCCATTGACGCTGAACTGTCCGTAGATAACAGTTCTAATCTCTGCCGGATCAATGTCAAAGTATCCGAGCCCGGCATTCTCATTGGAAAAAAGGGACAGACCCTGGACGCTATCCAGTATCTGGTGGACAAGGTGGTTAACAAACAATGCGGAAAAGGGAATCATGTTGTTTTTGATGTCGAAGGCTATGTGGAGTCGCGAAAAACCGAATTGACAGACCTCGCCTCACGGTTGGCCAGCAAGGCGATGAAAACCGGAAAGCCCTCCACCATGACACGGATGAATGCCCATGATCGGCGCATTGTTCATGTGTCATTAAAAAGCAACCCATCGGTCAGGACCCAGAGCGTGGGTGACGGGTATTACCGCAAACTGATCATTTTTCCGAAAAAAAGGACCTCAAAACAATCGGGCAAAGACACGCAAAAAGAATAATCATGCAACAAATTTCTTTTTTTGATTGAGCCGGGTGCGCAAGAACCTTCATGTTATGAAAAATCATACAATTGCAGCAATTTCAACTCCGGCAGGCCATGGCGGCATAGGGATCATTAAACTGTCCGGGTCGGAGGCAATTTCCCTTTCATTGTCTGTTTTTAAACCCAGAACGGTTTCAACGCATCAAAAAACAACCTGCGATTTATATTCAAATGAGGTTGTTTTTCCCGTATCCCGCCATCTTTATTATGGACACGTTTATAATGGAAATTTCGGGCAGGCCATTGATGAAGCCCTGTTTGTGGTAATGCGGGGACCCTGTTCCTATACGGGAGAGGATGTCGCCGAGATACAGACCCATGCCGGCCCCTTTGTGTTACAAACGATTTTAAATGCGTTAATCCATAACGGCGCTCGTATCGCTGAGCCCGGTGAATTTACACGACGGGCGTTTCTTAACGGACGCATTGATTTAACGCAAGCGGAAGCAGTTATTGACATTATTAATGCCCGGTCCGCCCAGTCCATTGATCTGGCCATGTCCATGGTATCCGGCAACTTAAGAGACGAGATGGTTTCCCTCCGTGAACCAATATGGAATGCTCTTTCCTTTATTGAAGCAGCTATTGATTTTCCGGATGATATGGATACTGAAACCGATGCTGCGCCATTGTTTTCCGGCATAGAAAATGAAGTTGTTCCTAAAATTCAAGCACTGATCAGCCGTTATGATGAACTTAATTTTCTGAGGGAAGGGCTGAAGGTCGTTATTGTCGGCGGACCCAATGTGGGCAAGTCGAGCCTGATGAATCGATTGGTCAGCAAAGAACGCTCCATTGTGACTGATGTCCCTGGAACGACGAGAGATTTTATTGAGGATTCCTTCACGGCCAATGGCGTGTCCATTATTGTCACGGATACTGCCGGCATACGTGAGAATCCGGACCCGGTGGAGCAGATCGGCATTGAAAAAGCATGGACAGTCATATCTGAAGCCGACATGATCCTGTTCACGCTGGATGCCGGAAAAACCATCCAGCCCGGTGATCTGTCCCTTTTTGAAAGATTGGCGGATAAAAAATTAATTATTGTAATCAATAAAACGGATCTACCGGATCATCAGATTCGCTTGTCGTTACCAAGCGCATGGGCTACGACGGAAAGCATCCGGGTTTCGGCTCTCTATAACCAGGGGATCGATGCCTTAAAAGAAAGAATGGCCCGAATGTCACTTGGTTCTGAAATCCGGCATGAGGCAAAAATCGTTCCGAATCTAAGGCATAAACAGTGTCTTGAAAACGCCTTGCAATCATTAAATGATGCCCGAAATGGCATTCTCCGCTCGCTTTCTTTTGAAATGATATCAATTGATTTACGGTCCGCGCTGGATGACCTGTCTGAAATTACCGGAGATACCGTAAAACCGGATATTCTTGATGCCATTTTCAGCCGATTTTGTATCGGCAAGTAAATCATCATCTGTGTATTTGGTGCGCCTGTTACATTGACATTATGCTTAGAAACTGCC
>JBAQUK010000147.1:0-12374 GCA_049297455.1 Desulfosalsimonadaceae bacterium
GAAAAAAACATTCACGTTAAACTTTGATGGTTTTGTAAAAAGTCGATTTTCTCCCTTTTTCGTCATTCCGGCGAAGGCCGGAATCCAGTATACTCAGTATGTTCTGGATGCCGGATCAAGTCCGGCATGACGGATTAAAGACTTTTTACGATGGCATCAACTTTGAGCCTTAAACTCTGAACTGTTGCATACGGAGGTTTTCATGAATATTCGCAAACCTTCATTTGCCGGATCCTGGTATCCGGCCAGAGCCTCGGAATGCGAGGCGGAAATCCGGACTTTTTTAAGCGATGCCCGGATGGAAGACCTGCCGAAAGCGAACCATTTGGGCGGCATCGTGCCCCATGCGGGGTGGTATTTTTCAGGCTCCCTGGCCTGCCGGGTCATTGCCGCCCTGCGGGGTGATAGGCAGGAACCGCCACCGGACATTATCGCTGTGTTCGGCATGCACCTGCATCCCCAATCAACGGCCTGCATCATGACGGACGGCGCATGGGAGACCCCGTTCGGCGATCTTGAGATTGAAACGGAGATTTCCCGGATACTTGCGCAGCAGTTCCCCTTTAAAATGGAAACCGCTGACCGCTTCACCCCGGACAACACCATTGAACTGCAACTCCCGTTCGTCAAATATTTCTTTGACACATCCCGTCTGATTCCCATCGGCGCGCCGCCGACCGCTAAAACCGTCAAAATGGCGGCAGCGCTGGCGGATATGGCGAGAACTGCCGGCAAGACGCTGAAAGTCATCGGATCCACCGACCTGACCCATTACGGCGACAATTACGGTTTCTCCCCCGCCGGCAGGGGGGAACGCGCGATAGAATGGGCCAGAAATAACAATGACCGCAATATCATTGACCTGATGCTGGCCATGGACCCGGAGGGGGTGATGGCAGAGGGGCTTCAACACCAGAACGCCTGCTGCGCAGGCGCTGCTGCGGCGGCCATTGCGGCGGCCAAACGCCTCGGTGCAAACAAGGCCCACTATATCGGATACAGCTCCAGCCACGACAAGCATCCGGGCGACTCGTTTGTGGGTTATTCAGGGATAACTTTCTCCGGCTAATTCCAATTCGCATTCAAGCGGCATCTGCGTTGGCTGCATCGTCGGCTCCTCAACTTACAGGCAGTAAGCCTGCGTCGCCTCCTCCTTGCCGCCTTGATGTCATCTTGAATGCAAAATGGAATAAAGAGTCCGATGGCGTAGCGGCCTGAAAACGGTTGACACTCAACCTTTTTTCTCATAAATATACAAAATTAACCTCATTACCTCTGTCGGGTGTTTCACCGCCCTCAGGCCATGTCCGATTGAACTTTTTGGAGCATCTTTCCGATTTACACACAATCAAAAGGGAGGCACGCATGCGCATCGTAGATTATCAGAACATCCACCAAATGCTGAAAAAAACCGTTGACGCCAAATCAAACCAGACAGCGTATCGATGGTTTCTGGATTCCGAAGGCACATCAGAATCCGTCACTTGGACGGAATATTACGACCAGGTCAAACAGGCTTCCAAAAGTCTGATGGCATTAGACGTCCAAAAAGGCGACAAAGTCATCATACTGAGCAATTCATGCTATCGGTGGGTGCTGAGTGACATGGCGAATGCGGTTGTCGGTATTGCAACGGTCGGCATCTATCAATCCAACCTGCCCCAGGACTGCAAATACATCATCAATCATTCGGATTCCGTCGTGATTTTTGCCCAGAACAAGGACCAGCTCGACAAAATTCTCAAAATCCGGAACGATATCCCCAATATCCGGAAAGTCATCCTGTTTGAAGGCGAACACAAAACTGATGACTGGATCATCAGTTTTGACGAATTCCTCAAACTGGGGAAAAACGTCAGCGAAAAAGACCTTCAGGCGCGGATCAAAGAGGTCACCCCCCAGGACGTGGCCACCATCGTCTATACCTCCGGGACCACCGGCGTTCCCAAGGGAGCGGTCATCACCCACGACAATATCACCTTTACAGCCCAGTCCGCAGAAGGGTGCGCGGAAGTCCGGGATGGGGATGAAGGCTTTCTCTTTCTGCCCCTGGCCCATATTTTCGCCCGGACCATGGTGCATACTTCCACATTGACGGGCACCACCACCAACTTTGCCCGAAGCATCGATTCTCTTGTGGATGACCTCAAACTGGCCAAACCCCACTGGTTCCCCAGCGTACCCCGAATTTATGAAAAAGTGTTTTCAAAGGTTGTCGGCGGCGCGGAAGCAGCCGGCGGCGCAAAGCTGAAAATCTTCAACTGGGCCCGGGGGGTCGGCGATCAGATGGCCGACTGCCGATTAAACAAACAGCCGATTCCCCTGCTCTTGGGGATTCAGTATAAAATCGCTTCCAAACTGGTATTTTCCAAACTCCATGCGGCCCTGGGCGGGCGTCTGAGATGGTGTATCAGCGGGGCAGCGCCTTTAGATCCCACCATCGCCAAATTTTTCATCGGCGCCGGCATTATCGTGCTGGAAGGGCTCGGCATGACGGAAAACACCTCTTTCACCAACGTTAACCGGGTTGACAACTACCGGGTCGGCTGGGTCGGACCTCCGGGACCGGGCATTGAACAGAAAATCGCTGATGATGGCGAAATCATGTTCCGGGGCAGAAATGTCATGCGGGAATACTATAAAATGCCCGATGAAACCGCCAAAACCATTACCCCGGACGGATGGCTCCATACCGGCGACCTGGGTGAAATCGATTCGGAAAACTTCCTGCGCATCACGGGCCGGAAAAAAGACCTGATCATCACCGCAGGCGGCAAGAATATCGCCCCGTCGGCCATTGAAGGCACCATCGCCACATCCAAATACATCAACCAGGTCATGGTCATCGGCGACCGGCGCAAATACCTGACCGCCCTCGTCACTTTGGATCCGGACAATACCAAGGCATATGCCGAAGCAAACGGCATCACGTTCAACGATTTCAATGAGCTGCTCACCAACGACAAAATCGTGAAACTCATTGAGAATGAAGTGGCGGAAAAGAACAAAAACTTCGCGAAATTCGAATCCATCAAAAAAATCGCGATTGTTCCGGAATTCAGCGTTGAAAACAACCTGATGACCCCCACTTTCAAAGTCAAAAAGAATGTGGCCATGGAAAAATTTAAAGATCAAATCGAGCGCATGTATCCCAAAGACTAATGGGAAATACATAAACCGCTTCAAACAACAACTATTTATATTTATTGGCAATGAGTCCCCTTATCTTTTTAAGGCATCAAAAGATAAGGGGATTTCCTGTCAGAGATAAAACTATTTAATTGAACCACGGAAATGAGCGGAAATGAGCGACAACCAACCCATGGATTGGGAAAATTCAGTGGTAACCCCGGATCAGGCCCTGGAAAAAATTCAGCCCGGCATGTGCATTTTTATCGGCACCGGTGCGGCTGAACCCCGGACCCTGGTCAAGCACCTGATGGACTCCAATGCGGACAATCTTCAGGATCTGGAGTTGTTTCAACTCTTAAGCTTTGGCGATGTCATCTCCATCAAAGAACTGAAAAACCTGAAATTCCGGCTCAAGACCTTTTTCTCCGGTTGGGTGGCCAAAGAGGCGATATTTGAAGGCCGGGTGGACCTGATCCCCAGCCGGTTCTCCCGGCTGTCCCAGCTCATCGGCTCCCGCCAGATCCCCTTTGACGCTGCCTTTATCCAGATCACGCCGCCCAACAAGCTGGGCTATTGCAGCTTAGGCGTCTCCGTTGATGTCGCCAAAATGGTCATGAGTCAGGCGCCGTTTGTTGTGGGGGAAATCAATCCGGACATCCCGCAGACCCTGGGCAATACCTTTGTCTCCATCAAAGAATTCGACATGCTGGTCAAATCAACGGAAAAACCCATTTATTTTCCGCGCTGGCCCATTGACCCGATTTTTGACAAAGTGGCGGCCAATGTGGCATCCGCCATTGAGGACGGAAGCTGCATCTCCTTTTCCTTAGGCCCCCTGTATGAACCCCTGGCGAAACACCTCATGCAGAAAAAAGACCTGGGCGTGCATTCGCCGATATTTTCCGACGCCCTGATGGATCTCATCAACAGCGGGGCCGTCACCAACCGCTACAAACAGCATTTTCCCGGCAAGACCCTCACGTCTTACGCCCTGGGCACCCAGGAACTGCTGAACTGGCTGGATTTGAACCCGCTTGTGGAATTTCAGGGCATCGACAAGGTGTTCAACCCCATGCGCATCGGCAAGAATCCCCGGTTCGTCACCATCGTGAACATTCGCAAAATCGATCTAACCGGCGGCATTTCCCTGCATGTGGGCAAAGGCAATGTCACCACCGATTCTGCGGAAGTTATTGATTTTGTTAACGGTGCGGAAATTTCCGAAGGCGGGTATTCGATTTTCGCCCTGCCCAGCCGGAATTTAAAGGGCGAGGCCAACATCAAAATTTCCCTGGAGGATATTCCCAACCAGATGAATATCCGGGAATCCGTTGACCTGGTGGTCACGGAATACGGGGTGGCCAACTTAAACGGCCGGACCATGCGGGAGCGGGCCATGGCGCTCATTGAAATCGCCCATCCGGAAGACCGGGCGAAACTCATCGAGGAAGCCAAGATGCAGCGCATCATCTACAAGGACCAGATTTTCATCGAGCAAAACGCCCATCTATACCCCAACGAAGTCCATTGCACACACACGTTTAAAAACGGGGTGGCGGTCCGGTTCCGGGCCATCAAGCCGTCAGACGAAGAAGAAATGCGGCGTCTGTTCTACCGGTTCTCGGACGAATCGGTCTATTACCGGTATTTCACCCCCCTTAAAACCATGACCCATTCCAAAATGCAGGAATACGTCAATGTGGATTACGGCAAGGTCATGTCCATTGTGGGGCTGGTGGGAGATACCGGAAAGGGCCACATCGTCGCCGAGGCCCGGTATGTCAAGGATCCGAAACGTCCTTACGGGGATGTGGCGTTTGTCGTGGACGAGGAGTATCAGGGCCTGGGCATCGCCACCTTTTTATACAAGCAACTGATTCGACTGGCAAAAGAACGCGGACTCCAGGGATTCACGGCGGACGTGCTGCCGGCCAACAAGGAGATGATGCGGGTGTTTGAAAAAGGCGGGGCGGAAGTCAAGGCGACCCTGGAATACGGGGTGTACCGCCTGTCGATTCCGTTTAAATAATATGCCAAAACGCTTAAACAATCCCTCAACAGACGCGCCAGCGGCTGCCGCGGACCATTCCCAAATACATACGCCAACCCATCCGCTGGTCAGCGTCATCATTCCCACCTTCAACCGGGCCTGGTGTTTGAAAAAAGCCGTGGACTCGGTGCTGGCGCAGGATTACACCCATTTTGAACTCATTGTGGTGGACGACGGGTCAACGGACGGGACCAATGATCTTCTGGCCGAATACGGCAAGGCCGTCACCGTCATCGGGCAGGCCAACCAAGGCGTCAGCGCAGCCAGAAACAAGGGGGTTGCCGCGTCATCGGGTGTCCTCATCGCATTTCTGGATTCGGACGACTACTGGTATCCCCAAAAACTGACCGCCCAGGTGGATTTCTTCCTTTCCAACCCCGAGGCTCTCATCTGCCAGACAGAGGAAATCTGGATCCGGGACGGCAAACGGGCCAACCCCAAAAAAAAGCACCAGAAACTCTCGGGCATGATTTTCGAACCGTCCCTGGCCCTGTGCCTCATCAGCCCGTCCGCAGTCATGATGCGGAAACCCTTTTTCATGAAGATGAACGGTTTTGACGAATCCCTGCCGGCCTGCGAGGATTATGAATTATGGCTTCGGATCACCTGCCGTTATCCGGTATATCTGCTCCCGAAACCGCTCATCGTCAAAACCGGGGGCCATGACGACCAGTTGTCAGGGGCCGCAGGTCTTGATAAGTTCCGGATTCACGCCTTACAGAAAATACTCGGGAGCGGTCTCCTCACCGATTCCCAATACCGGGCCGCCCAGGACATGCTGAAAACCAAATGCCGGATTTACGCCGACGGATGCATCAAACACGGACGCAGGACCGTTGCCATGTATTATTCCCGGCTGGCGGAAGAGCTTGAAAATCAACCGCATAAACCGCCGGAATCAGAGAACGATTAGCCCATTCGCCTGATCCATCCGACTGATTTCCTGAATCTGTGCGTTTAATTTTTTGGTGGACACGGGATAAGGGGTTTTTAATTCCTGGGCAAACAGGGACACTTTAAATTCCTCAATGGCCCAGAAAAACGCCGCCACTGCCTCCCGCTTTTCCCTGGAGGTTTCCGGCCCAAGCCCGGCCGCCATTTCCTGATACCGGTCTGCAAACGGCTTGACCTCCGCCGCCTTCTTCCGGTCCTTTTCCATATCCAGCCGCCCTCTTTCGGCCCGTATCCCGACCGCCTTCAGATATCGCACCAGATGCCGCAGAACCATAGGGTCGTACATTATGATAAAATTTTCCGGCATCAGGCCTGTGAGGGACTGCCGCAGATCGGCGGCAAAAGACCCCATCACCGGATCCCGTTTATAGGCGGTTTCAATATGGTTGATCACGGATTGGGCGTCCCGAAACGCTTCCAGAACCGGCAAAACACCGGCGAGCATTTCCTGGCCCGCGGGCAGAATCCGGTTCACCATTTGCCGGGCATGTTCTGAAAAATCTTTTTGGGTGCGGATATTCTTAAAAAACAGGTCGATTGCCACCCGCTGGATGATTTGCCGGCACAACCCTTTCCCGCCGCCGAAATGCCAGGCTGCCGCTTCCAGAGCGGGCGACAGAACCATCATTTTTTCAAGAAATTTGAAATCCTTTGCAAAATACAAATGATAAAGCTGGCCCCCCCCTTGCGGATGGGCGGCTTCCGCCTTTGTCTTGCTGGTGAACAACCGCAGGTTGACGGCCCCGTCCGCAAATTCCAGGGCCGGATACACCGGAACTTCCCTGCCGTTTTTGCCCGTCAGCAAAATCCTCTCCGGCAGGTCCGGAAAGTCCCAGGTGGTCAGACCCAACCGTTCCCACTTCCGGCGCTCGGCTGCGAACCCTTCCATATCATCCGGCGCACTGGCCACGGATTGCCGCAGCACCATTTTATCCCGGCTTGAAAGAATCTCCCTCCCCCGGCTGTCCGTAAGGCTGATCCGCAACCGAAGGTAATCGGGCAGGGCCTCTTCATTCCATTCCCCGGCCGGAATATCCACACCGAACCGGTCATGGATAAACCGGCTTAAGCTTCCGGTCAGCGACCCCTTGAATTTCGGCATCTCATTCATGATCACCGAAACCGTGGCCGACACCGGCACCAGTTGCTTGCGAAAGGATTTGGGAAGCCCTTTGATGAGTTCGGTGATTTTTTCGGAAAGCAGGCCGGGGATCACCCAGTCGGCGGATTCTAAAGGAATGCCGTCCGCCGCATCCACGGGCACCCGGACCGTGACCCCGTCCCTGTCCTGCCCCGGCTCAAAATGATAGTCGCAGTTGAGTGCCTCTCCGCCCATTGCCACCCGGTCCGGAAACAGGGAGAGCCGCTCATCGTCCGGAGAAGCGGCCAGCACGTCCGACTCCCGCATCCGCAAAAAATCGTCGGAACCGTTTTCTTTGATGCGCTTTTTTAAAGACGGCATATCAAAAACGCCGGCCAGCCGTTTCCGATAAAATTCAAGGAGATCTTCCTCCGCCACCAGCAGATCCCGACGTCTCACCCGGTTTTCCATGTCCCGGACATCTTCAATCAACTCCCGGTTATGGGTCATAAACGGCAGGGGGTTGCGGACATCTCCTTCCATCAGGGCGCTCCCAATAAAAATTTCCGTGGCTTTTTCCGGGTCCACCGGCCCGAACAGCACCGTTCTTCCGGATACAATGACGAGCCCGAACAGGCTCACCTGCTGGTCGGCCACCACCGCCTCCCGGCTGCGCTGCCACCGGGGATTGGTATAGGAATATTTGCACTGGGCCCCACCCAAAGCTTCCAGCCATTGGAGGCTGATGGTGGCGACCCTTCGGGCAAAGAGCCGGGAGGTTTCGATCATTTCCGCAGCCACAATCCATTGTCCGGCTTTGTTGAACTGTCCGGAACCGGGGAAAATCATGGCCTGCCGGCCCTTGGCGGCCTGATAGATATTTTTTTCCTTTTTGACGGCGATATTGCTTAAAAAACCGCTTAAAATGGACTGGTGAATGGCCGCATACCCGTCTGAAAACAGCTCGTCAGGGGCTGCCGGAACGGCGGCGGGTTGGGGCCGGGCATCCGTTTCCGCATCCATTCTCGCGTCCATGCCGGATTCTTCGAGAATCGCCATGATCTGTTCATGGACATCCTGCCATTCGCGCATGCGCTTGAACGACATAAAATGGGCTTTGCAGAATTTTTTGAGTTCACCTGCGCGGACAACTGATTTTCCGGTTTCCGGACTCCCGAAACAACTGGTCCAGATATTGAACATGGTCATAAAATCAGACGCCGGGTCATTAAACCGGGCGTGGGCCGCCTCGGCTTTGGTGAAGGCATCCCGCGGCTTTTCTTTGGGGTCGTTCACTGTCAGGGCCGACACAATCACTGCGGCCGGTTTGAGGCACCCCCGGCTCCTGGCTTCGATAAGGATTCTGGAAAGCCGGGGGCTTAGGGGGATGGCGGCCATGAGTTTTCCTCTGGGGGTTAGGGAAAACATCGGGGCGTCTTTTTTTCTTTTGGGAGGTGAGACAATGGCCCCCAATTCCAGAAGCGAATCGAATCCGTCTTTGATCTGACGGGACGGGGGCGGGTCGATAAAGGGAAACGAACCGATGTCCCCGAGTTTTAAGGCCATCATGCGCAAAATGACTTCCGACAGATCGGCCCGCAATATCTCCGGAGGGGTAAACAGGGGCCGGTTCTCGTAATCTTCTTCCGAAAACAGCCGGATACAGATGCCGTCAGCCACCCTTCCGCACCGGCCCTTGCGCTGGTCCGCGCTGCTTTTGGATACCGGGGAAATGGGCAGCGTCGTTGTCCGGGTCCGGGGATCATAACTCGAGATCCGGGCCACGCCCGTGTCCACCACATACCGGATGCCCGGCACCGTGATGGAGGTTTCCGCCACATTGGTGGCCACCACGATTTTCCGGCCCGCATGTGTTGCGAACACCTTCATCTGGTCCGCCGCGGACAGCCGCGCATACAGGGGCAGAACAACCGTATGCCGGTATTTCCGGCCCTCCAGGGTATCAACGGTTTCCCGGATATCATGTTCCGTGGGCATAAACACGAGAATGTCCCCGGTCCGGCCCTGGCCAACGATGGTGTCCACCGCGTCCGACGCAAGATCGGATAACGTCTGCTCCTCTTCGTTTTCCTCCTTGCCATCATTCTTGCCATCGGGCACCGGTTTTTTCCAGTACCGGACCTCCACGGGATACATGCGGCCCGATACCTTGATCACCGGGGCGTCATTAAAGGCTCTGGAAAATTTCTGGGTGTCAATGGTGGCGGATGTGACGATGATTTTGAGGTCGCTTCTTTTTCTGATGAGATTACGCAAGATGCCGAGAATAAAATCAATGTTTAAGCTGCGCTCATGGGCCTCGTCAATAATGAGGGTGTCATAGGCGTTCAAAAACCGGTCCGTCTGGGCCTCGGCCAGAAGGATGCCGTCGGTCATGAGCTTGATATATCCGTGCTCCCGGCTGGTCCGGTCCTGAAACCGGATCTGATAGCCCACGGAACGGCCCAGGGGTTCCCCGAGTTCTTCGGCAATGCGGCCCGCTACGGTGATGGCTGCGATGCGTCGGGGCTGGGTACAGCCGATGAGCCCGTCAATGCCCCGGCCCGCCTCCAGGCAGAATTTGGGAAGCTGGGTGGTTTTGCCGGACCCGGTCTCGCCGGATACGATCACCACCGGATGGTTGGATATGGCGTCAATGATGTCCCGTTTCCGGTCGAGAATGGGCAGTTGGTCGTCATAAAGCGGCTGGGGGCAATGGGCCTTGCGATGGGACCGGGTCTGGATGGATCTCCGCAGGCGGCATTCAAGTGCCCGGATTTTCTCAATCGTTGGTTGATCGGGCGTTAATCTCGGATTGGACTGCCGGAGCCGCCCGATGTCCCGGATTACCGCATACCGGTCCTGGGGCATGGCATCCATCAGGAGCCGCTCGACTTTGCTTATCTGGCTGAAAAGATTTTCGGGTTTCATAAAACGGGTTCTATCTCTGATAAAAAATGATAATATGCGATGCTGTCAGGCATTATGTAAATATATCATCTCATTTTGTAAACCATCATTTCAATGCACGGGAGAAAATATGAAAACCTTTCGCAAAGAACTGTTTTTCCAGACCGCCACCCGGCGGGCCTTTATCAACATCACCCCGGAAGTGGAGGCCTGCCTTGCGGAAAGCGGCGTCCGGGAAGGGCTGGTGCTGGTGAATGCCATGCATATCACAGCAAGCGTATTTATTAATGACGATGAATCCGGTCTTCACCATGATTATGAAAAATGGCTGGAAAAGCTCGCGCCCCATGAACCGGTGTCCCAGTACCGGCATAATGTGGGGGAAGACAACGCGGACGCCCACATGAAACGCCAGATCATGGGCCGGGAGGTGGTGGTAGCCGTCACAGACGGAAAACTGGATTTCGGCACCTGGGAACAGATATTTTACGGGGAATTCGACGGCCGCCGCCGCAAACGGGTGCTGGTGAAAATCATCGGGGAGTAGATACTTGGGATTTTGGAATGATTGCCATCGGCCATTTTATCTTCTACTTTTCTTGGTGGGCAAGAAAAGTAGCAAAAGAACCCAGCCCCGCGCCGCTAATTTCCCTGCCGGGCTGTTTATCGTGGGGCGGGTTTTCCAACCCGCCAATGATCCATTACCCAAGCAAGCGGTTCATGAAGAAAGGCCACACTCTTCCGGCGGGGGGAGCCCATTGCGATGCGGCCCCGGGCCTGACGGTTTGTGGATCACGGGGGCAAACAGGCTCTGCGCGGATAGAAGTCAACAAATCTGCCGGTGACGATAAACAGGATCGGCAAAATCAATCCCGGCAATCCATTATATAAAGCGAGTTTTTGCCCACGCCACGGCGTCAGGTCCGGGGAGCTTTCCGCTATGTTACGGATTCATTTATGTGCTTCTTTGTAAGCCTTAAGCAACGAGTTAATCCGTGTTTGATAACCGGTTCCCTGATTTTTAAACCATAACAAAACATCTTCATCTATTCGTAAAGTTACCTGGCTTTTTCGCACTACAGGTTTCAGCCCTTTTCTAAGAATAGCTTTTGCGAACAGTTCGGGGGTAACCTCAGGATTATCAGAATAATCAATATCATTATCACTCATTTTATCCACACTGTCCCAATCAGTCTGGGATTTGTGAAAAGTATGCTTTGTTTTCATATTTTGTAGCCTTTCGTATTGAAATAATTCTTATAGAGTCTTCACATTCAGTATGTGTGACCACAACGACCCTTCCTTCAAGAATCCCAAATGTAATAAAACGCTCTTCTCCATAGTCGTATCGTTCATCAGCAATCGTAAGGGTGTATCTATCAAAAATCATAGGTGCATTGATGAAATCTATGCCATGCTTTTTTATATTTGATTTGCGTTTTGCATCGTCCCATTCAAAATTCATAGTCATACTGTAGTTACATTTTGTCTGTACGTCAAGGGAAAAACAAGGGAATTTCAAACCCATTGACCTTGATGTCATCAAGCGCTTAATAAATAATTCCGGCGGATTCAAAGGGATTATTTCGATGAGTGGGATATTTTCACTGATAAATTGGATGATCCCGGAATTCTCAGAATTCTGCTGATTTTTCACATGCGGGAATCCCTCATGTGAAATTTAATAGTTCGGCTGGGGTTTCGCCCATTGCGATGCAACCCTGACCCGGTGGATTCCGTGGATATGACGGGGGCAAACTGTTTGAGCGGATAAATGGCACTGAACCTGCCGGTTGCTATAAACGAAATCGGAATAACAGGCCATGTGTCACATTTATGGAATGCGGAGGCGTACCTCCGCGGTACGCTGCGGCAAGCCACAGCACTCCATAACAGCAACAGCGAGTTTTTGCACCCACGCCACGGAAATCATCGGGGCAGTTAGCTTTCCGCAGCGCGATGGGCAAAAACCCTTCGACATATTTTGAAAGTGTTTTGACTATATCGCACTGGCCACGCGCGTGGCCAGTGAATGCATCCTCACCGGATTGCCGGAACTTCAACATTCATCAGATTCAGCTAATTGTTTTCATTTGATTTTATTGTGGGACGGGTTTTCCAACCCGCCAATGATCCATTACCCAAGCAATCAGTTCATGGAGAAAGGCCACACACTTCCGGCGGGGGGAGCCCATCGCGATGCGGCCCCGGGCCTGACGGTTTCCGTGGATCACGGGGGCAAACTGT
>JBAQUK010000148.1:0-39668 GCA_049297455.1 Desulfosalsimonadaceae bacterium
CCCATTAACAGCACACTTGGCTTGTAGCTAAAAATTACAAATGATTACGAGGTGTTGGCCCGCAATAGGAGGAGCTAACCGACTACCCCCCTAAAAAATTAACCCGATATTATGATGAAAAACATAAGACCGTTTTTTCGACCACGCAATGCCGTAGCGATTTCCCGGCTCAGAAAGCCGGGCCGGGTCTTGATCATCGGTTCAGCCACTCAAAGCCACGACTGTCAAGGAGTGAAGTGGTTCCGGCCGTTTACGCCCGCGCCTCTGATATGATTTTTTAAATGACCAAATGCCTCCTTCCGGGACTTTCCTTTTGACAAAATCAGGAGATTCCATTATTGACGATATCATTTCACAACAGGATTAAACAGCTATGTAAATTTATCACGGAGGTACGATAAGATGACATATAACAACATCATCCTTGAAATGGACGGCCCCATCGCCACCATCACCCTCAACCGCCCGAAATCATTAAATGCCCTCAACACGGAAGTCCTCAATGAATTGTTCCGGGCCGCCGAATCGGTTGAAGCCGATGAATCCGTCCGGGTGCTGATCCTGACAGGAAGCGGCGACAAAGCATTTGCGGCCGGAGCGGATATCACCGAACTGGCGGAATTAAATACCCTGCAAGCCAAGTTTTTTGTGGCCAACGGGCATAAAACCATGAGCCGTTTCCAGAGTCTCCCCATTCCGGTCATCGCTGCGGTGAATGGATTCGCTCTGGGCGGCGGTCTGGAACTGGCGCTTTCCTGCGATTTTATCTATGCATCCGAAAATGCAAAATTCGGGCTTCCGGAGATTACCCTGGGCCTGATTCCCGGATTCGGCGGAACCCAGCGCCTTACCCGGATCATCGGAAAGAACATGGCCAAAGAAATGATTTTCACCGGCAAAATGATGACGGCGGCAGAGGCTTTGGGGCTCGGTATCGTCAATCAGGTGGTTCCCGCCGATCAACTGATGGAGGCGGTCCTTAAAACCGCACGGTCCATTGCGGCCAAAGGCAGCGTGTCCCTCAACATGGCCAAACAAACCATCAACCGCGGCCTGGACGTGGATCTCGCCACCGGCTGCCAGATGGAAATCGACGCGTTCGCCATCTGCCTGGCCAGTCAGGACGCCAAAGAAGGCACCCATGCCTTTCTGGAAAAAAGAAAACCGGAATTTAAAGGAAATTTAAAGGGATAAAAATAAGGAGGACGTGAGAATGATTTTCGATATCGAATACGAGACCATGCCCAGAGAGGCGCTGGAAGCGATACAACTTAAAAGGCTTCAGGCGACCCTCTCCCGTGTCTACGCAACCGTTCCTTTTTACAGAAAAAAGCTGGATGAAGCCGGGATTCTGCCCGGAGACGTCAAAACCCTTAAAGACCTGCATAAAATCCCCTTTACCACCAAACAGGACTTACGGGACAATTATCCTTTCGGCATGTTTGCCGCGCCCATGGCCAATGTGGTCCGCATCCATGCCTCCTCCGGCACGACGGGACAACCCACGGTGGTGGGATACACGGCAAGAGACATCGATACCTGGGCAGGGCTCATGGCGCGCTCCCTTTCCGCAGCCGGCGCATCCCGGGGCGACATCATCCATAACGCATACGGGTACGGTCTGTTCACCGGCGGTCTGGGCGTTCATTACGGCGCGGAAAAACTGGGCGCATCCGTGATCCCGGTCTCCGGCGGCAATACCAAGCGCCAGGTCATCATCATGAAGGATTTCAAACCCACGATTCTGACCGCAACCCCTTCCTATGCCCTGCATCTGGCGGAAGCTGCCGAAGAAATGGGGGTTTCCTTCAAAGACCTGCATTTTAAAGCCGGGATATTCGGCGCCGAACCCTGGTCTGAAGACATGCGCCTGGAAATCGAACGGAAACTCAACTTAAACGCCATCGACATTTACGGCTTGAGCGAAGTCATGGGACCGGGTGTGTCCATCGAATGCGCGGAGGCCAAAAAAGGACTGCATATTTTTGAAGATCACTTCATCCCTGAAATCATCAACCCGGACACCGGGGAAGCCCTGCCCTACGGGGAAACCGGAGAACTCGTATTCACCACCATCACCAAAGAGGCCTTTCCGATTATCCGCTACCGGACCCGGGACATCACCACCCTGAATCCCGAGCCGTGCATTTGCGGACGCACCCACGTGCGGATGAAAAAGGTCAGCGGACGCACGGACGATATGCTCATCATTCGGGGGGTCAATGTGTTCCCGTCACAGATCGAAAGCGTCCTGATGCAGGTCCAGGAAGTGGAGCCCCACTATCAGCTGATTGTAGACAGAAAAGACAACCTGGATACGCTGACGGTCCGGGTCGAAATCGGTGAAAAGCTGTTCTCCGACGAAGTGAAAAAGCTCCAGGAACTGGAAAGCCGGATATCCAAAGACATCAAAGAAACGCTGGGCGTTTCGGCAAAGGTTCAACTGGCGGAACCGAAAACCATTGCCCGCAGCGAAGGCAAAGCGGCCAGGGTGATCGACAACCGCAAAAAATAAGGAGGAAACGATGCAAGCCGAACAAATATCCATTTTTATTGAAAACAAAACCGGGCGGATATCCGATGTGACCGGCATCCTGTCTGAAGCCGGGGTGAATATCCGGGCCCTCGCCGTTGCGGATACATCTGATTTCGGCGTTCTGAGACTCATTGTCGACAATAACGCAAAAGCGGAAGAAGCGCTTAAAACCGCCGGTTTCACCGTTCGAAAAACAAAGGTAGTGGCCGTCAAGGTGGAAGACCGTCCGGGGGGGCTTCACAATATCCTTGAAATTCTCAAGCAGGCCCGGATCAACGTGGAATATATGTATGCGTTTGTCCAGCAGAGCGGCGACAAGGCCATCATGATATTCCGGTTCGACCAGACCGAAGAGGCGATCAGGGTTTTAACGGAAAAAGGCGTCACGGTTGTTGATGAGCGTACATTAACCACTCTGTAATCGTTTGAGGATTGCGGGGTGCCGGCCATAGTAAAGGGAAAAATTTTCATCAACCATTAAAAAAAAAGGAAAAACATCATGCTGTCAATCAACACCTGTTGTCCACTCAAAAGGATCATCGCCCTTGTTGTTGCCTGTTTGATCATCGCCTCCCCCGCATTGTCGGAGTCAGCCAAAGCGACATATAAAGTCGGCGGCATTTTCGCGGTCACCGGCCCGAGCTCCATGCTGGGTGATCCGGAAAAAAAATCCATGGAACTGGCTGTGGAACAAATCAATCAGGCCGGCGGCATTGACGGCCACATGCTGGAAGCAGTCATCTATGATACGGAAGGCGATCCTTCCAAAACGGTCATGGGGGCCAGCAAGCTCATCAATAAAGACAATGTGATCGCCATCATCGGGCCCAGCCTGACCCCGACGACCCTTGCAGTGATGCCCATGATCCAGAAAGCGCAGATACCCTTTATCAGCTGCGCGGCGGGCAATAAAATCGTCCAGCCGGTCGACCCATGGGTGTTTAAAACCGCCCAGAGCGATATCAGCGCCGTGGCGACGATTTACGGTCACTTAAAAACTGCGGGCATTAAAAAAATCAGCATCATGACCGTGGCCAATGCATTTGGCGAAAGCGGCAAGGAGCAGCTTCTGACGCAAGCTTCGGCATTCGGCCTGACAGTCATTCAATCCGAGACCTTCGGGGCTACGGATACGGATATGACGGCCCAGCTCACCAAGATCCGCCAGGAAAAACCGGAAGCCATCGTGTGCTGGGGAACCAATCCCGGACCGGCCGTGCTGGCAAAAAATATGCAGCAACTGGGACTCAACATTCCCCTCTACCAGAGCCATGGGGTTGCCTCACCCAAATTTATTGAGCTTGCCGGTTCCGCTGCCGAAGGCGTCATGCTGCCCACCGGAAAAATTCTGGTAACCGGACTGCTTTCCGATACCGACCCGCAAAAAAAAGTGCTGACCGATTATATTGCGGAGTATCAGAAAAAATTTAATACCCCGGTATCCGGATTCGGCGGATATGCGTATGATGGGGTGAATATTCTGGCGGCAGCCATGAAAGGCACGGACGGCGATAAGGAAAAAATCCGGGCGGGAATAGAGAACACCAAAGGCCATGTGGGCATCAGCGGCGTATTTAATTTCAGCCCCACCGACCATAACGGCCTGGGACCGGACGCCTTTGTCATGGTCAAAATTGTTAATGGCAAATGGGAATTGCTGAAATAGGGGATTCGGGCTGTTTCGGCTCCGTAATTTTTAACCACAGAGAACACGGAGAGCACGGAGGAAAAATCATCATTATTTACTCACGATGTTATAAATCCTCTCTTGCTCTCTGTGTTCTCTGTGCACTCTGTGGTAATTTTTATTTTTAAAGATGGAAAAATGATGACGCGCTCCCACATTTCAAACCGACATCGGATCTGATTATGCAAGAGTTCCTCCAATATTTTTTTTCGGGAATCACCAACGGCGCCATTTATGCCGTGATCGCCATTGGTTTTTCCATGCTCTACTCCTCCACGGAACTGATTAATTTTGCGCATGGTGAGTTTGTCATGCTGGGTTCCATGTGCATGATCACTTTTTTCGGTTCCATGCACCTGCCCCTGGTTCCGGCGATTATCCTGGCTATCGCTTGCGTGACCGGTGCCGGCCTGATGTTTGAACGCCTGGCGATCCGAACGGTCAAACATCCGGAACATATTGTATTAATTATCATCACCGTCGGAGCCTCCATTTTTCTGAGAGGGCTCAGCATGATCATCTGGGGTAAAGACGCCTTCAGCATCCCCCCTTTTTCGTCTCACCCGCCTTTGGATATCAAGGGCGCCAAACTCCTGTCCCAAAGCATCTGGATCATTGCGATCTTTCTGTTTACAGCCGTTTGCCTACAGCTTTTTTATAAAAAAACACTGACCGGAAAAGCCATGGAAGCCAATGCCATCAGCAAACGGGCCGCCTGGATCGTCGGCATCCCCTCCCGGCTGATGGTCACCCTGGCGTTTGGCCTGAGCGCGGCCATGGGCGCAGTGGCCGGCGTCATTATCGCGCCGGTAACCATGTGCAGTTACGATATGGGCACCATGATCGGCCTGAAGGGCTTCTGCGCGGCCATGCTGGGAGGGCTCGGCAGTCTGTGGGGGGCTCTGATCGGCGGATTTCTTCTGGGAATACTGGAGGCCCTGGGCGTGGGTTTTGTTTCCTCCGGGCTGAAAGACGCCACCGCTTTTCTGCTTCTGCTCTTTATTCTCTATGTCCGCCCCGGCGGGATCATCAGCGCCGTTGATGTCAAAAGGTTTTAAAATGAACCGCCTGATGACCAAAAACAGAATCACCTACGCCATCTTCGCACTGATCATAGCCGCATCAGGCGGGTGGTTCGATAACCCCTATTATCTCCAGACCCTCACATTTATCGGTATCAATACGCTTCTGGCCTTGGGGCTGAATATGCTCATGGGATATGCCGGTCAGATATCGCTGGGCCACGGCGCGTTTTATGGCATCGGTGCTTACGGAACGGCCATTTTAACGGTTCATTGGCATTTATCCCCCTGGCTGGCCCTGCCGGGGGCGATTGCCGCCGCCATGCTGGTGGCATGCATTGTGGGGATCCCGACCCTGAAGCTTTCCGGGTATTATCTGGGCATGGGAACCCTTGGATTCGGCATGATCGTGAATATCCTGTTCCGCGAGTGGGCTTCGGTGACCGGCGGGGCTTCCGGTTTTGTGGGCATCCCCGCATTGGAACTGGGGCAGATATCTTTTTCATCCACGAGAAACTATTTTTATCTGGTATGGGGATTTGTGGTTTTCAGTTTTATAATCTGTCACCGCATCATCAACTCTCGAGTGGGCAGGGCATTGCGCGCCATCCATGACGGAGAGAAAGCGGCGGCAGCCGTGGGGGTGGACACCGGCAAATTAAAATTGCAGGTATTTATACTCAGCGCCGCCTTCAGCGCGCTGGCCGGTTTTCTCTATGCCCATATGGTGTTTTTTATCAGTCCTGAATCATTCAATTTTATTGCCTCCATCCGGATGGTCACCATGGTGGTTATCGGCGGCATGGCATCCGTCTGGGGTTCCCTGCTGGGTGCCTCCCTCCTCACCCTGCTGCCGGAATGGCTCCACGCTTTTTCCGAATTTGAAATGGTGGTTTACGGACTGATTCTCATGATCATCATGATTTTTCTCCCCAAAGGCTTAACCCGGGGACTTTTGGATATTTATGAACGGGCCGGAAAAAAAAATGACCGATAACACCCATCCGCTGCTCCGGATTGAATCGGTGTCCAAGGCGTTTGGCGGGGTCCGGGCCCTCACCGATATTTCGTTTTCCCTGGCCGCCGGAACCATCACCGGACTGATCGGGCCCAACGGGGCCGGGAAAACCACCCTCTTCAACCTGATTTCCGGGGTGTTTCCCGCGGATCAGGGCCGGATACTGTTTAACGGCGACACCATTAAAAACAAAAAATCCCACGAACTCGTCAGTTTAGGCATTGCCAGAACCTTTCAAAACGTGGAATTATTTGACAGCATGACGGCCCTTGAAAATATCCTGGTGGGCCAGCATACCCGGACCCGGTGCGGCATGTGGAGCAGCATCGTCAGGCTGCCCTGGGTGGCTGACGAAGAAAAAAAATCCCGTGACTTCGCCATGGAGCTTCTCGATCAGATCGGCTTGAGAGAACATGCCGACGCCATTAGCGGCGATCTCCCCTTCGGCTGGCAACGGCTCCTGGAACTGGCCAGGGCCATGGCCTCCCGACCGAAACTCCTGCTCCTGGATGAACCCGCATCAGGCCTCAACATTGTGGAGACCATGCGGTTGGGTGATCTGATCAAAAAATTTCGCGGACAAGGCGCCACCGTGCTGCTGGTGGAGCATGACATGAGCTTAACCATGGAAATTTCCGACCGGATTGTGGTTCTGGACCAGGGTAAAAAAATTGCCGAAGGGACGCCCCGAACCGTTCAGGAAAATGAAGCGGTTATTGCGGCATATCTCGGGACATCGAAAAAAAAGGCTGAAGGGGGTTAGGTGGAAAACGGTAGCTGGAAAAAAGCAGAAGGCGAATCGGTTTTATGCTGCGTATCACCAATCTGAAATGCTATTACGGCCGCATCATGGCGGTCAAGGGCGTGAGTCTGTCCGTTAAACAAAGCCAGATCATCGCCCTCATCGGGGCCAACGGCTCCGGAAAGAGCACGCTCCTTGAGGCGGTATGCGGACTGTTGCCCGGCTGGGAGGGGGACATCGTATTCGAAGGCGATTCGTTAAAAGGATGTGATCCGCCCGCGGTGGTCAAAAAGGGCATCAGCCTGGTGCCGGAGGGCCGGCTGATCTTCCCGCCGTTAAGCGTTCTGGACAATCTGAAACTCGGGGCATACACCATGTATCGAAAACGGGAACATGTCTTGGTGCGGCAGACCTTAGAAAAAATCATGGACCTGTTTCCCATTTTAAAGCAAAGGGCCAAACAACCGGCCGGCACCCTTTCCGGCGGCGAACAGCAGATGCTCGCCATCGGCCGGGCCCTCATGTCGCATCCCCGGCTCCTGCTCCTCGACGAACCTTCCATGGGACTCGCACCGCTGATTGTGGAAAAGATTTTTGAAATCCTGGAATCGTTAAGAAAGGACGGCATCACCATCCTCCTTGTGGAACAAAACGCCCAGGCCGCTCTCCAGATCGCCGATCATGGCTATGTTTTTGAAACCGGCAGCGTCGTTCTTCAAGGTCCGGCCCAGGAACTTCTGGCGGACCAGGAAGTCAAACGCGCTTATCTTGGCAAAGATTACGGAGAATTTTATGACGATTAAAGATGAATTTCTGTCCATGACCATGGAAGAAAAAATTCAGCTTCAACTGGAAAGGCTTCAAAGCACGTTAAACCGGGCCTATCGCAACGTGCCCTTTCATAAAAAACGATTTAAAGACATGGGTATTGACATATCCGAGGTCAACCGCCTGTCCGACCTTGCCCGGCTGCCCTTTATGGAACGTCACCACATCAGCGACAATTATCCCTACGACCTGTTTGCGGTTCCCCTGCGGGACATCGTGAGAATTCATACCGCCCCCGGAACCACCCAAAAACCCACGGTCAGCGGTTATACGCCCCAGGATCTGTCAATCTGGCAAACCATTCTGACAAGAGCCCTGCTGGCATCAAAAATAACGCCCCATGATATTCTCCAGATCACCTTAAATCCGGGCCTCGCGAACTGGGGACGGGATTATAAATCCGGCGCGGAAGCCATCGAAGCCAGCGTGATTCCCCACACCCCCATGTCTGTTGAAAAAAAAGTGATGGTGCTGATGGATTACCGGACCTCCGTTCTCATCACCACGCCCGCTTCCGCACGGCAGCTGGCCGATTACGTTCGCAAAGAAGAAATAAACACCACGGCCATGGGATTAAAGACCTTGATTCTGGTGGGGGAAGCGGCTGATCCGGAAACGAGAGGACTACTGGAAGAACGGCTGGGAGTAACAGTCTGGACCCATTACGGCTTGAGCGAAGTGCCCGGGCCCGCCATCGCCTTTGAGTGCGAGACCCATGAAGGCCTCCATGTCAATGAAGACCATTTTCTGCCGGAAATTGTGGACCCGGTTTCCGGCGAGGTATTGCCGGAAGACCGGTTTGGGGAACTGGTGCTCACCACGCTGACCACCCGGGCGTTTCCGCTGATCCGGTTTAAAACCGGGGACCGGGCCCGAATCATCCGGGAAACCTGTTCCTGCGGCCGCCAGCTCCGACGCATCGAATGGACCGGAGAACGCGTGGATGACCTGTTAAATATCGACGGGGTAAAAATTCACACCCGGCAAATGCAGGTTGCGATTGAATCCCTTCTGGGTTTTTCTTCGGATGCACCCGCCTTTCATGTACGAAAAACAGACGGGAGACAGTATATTGAAGTATTTATCCCGGTCAATGACACGATTTTCTCCGATGAGATCAAGGAGCTGGAAGCCTTAATTCACCGGGCGGAAACCAATCTTCTGGAGAATATCGGCATCCCCGTGGTGATCCGGTTAAAAGAAAACCGAATGGATTAAAAGATTATTTGTCAACCGTTTCAAAAGATTCAACCACCACACCGAGCTGATCCGGTTTATTCGGGGGCGGCTCACCCGGCCGGCTTGCAAAGTCTGCGACACTCTTAAACTGGAATTCCGCTTCCTTGCCCGCAGGCAGGTAACTGATGGTGTCCTTTTGGTACGGCCATTTTTCAGTCCCCGAGATCGTCCATATCCCGATAGCCCATATTTCACTGCAAGACCGGCATTCTCCGGTCACAACGACATTTTTTACATCCACTTCACCGACATTTTTTATCTTGCCTTTCGCGTCAATGATATATGAATTTTCTTTATCCTGCCTCAAGACAAATTCCTGGGCGGAAACAACCACCTTCCCCTCCTGCTTTTTCTTTTCGCAGGAAACCATACACACGCTCAGGCAAAGCACCACACAGAATACCGTAAATCGCCGACAATCTCTCATTATGGCCAACTCCTTTAGATGCACAAAAAGGACATTTACGAAAAGGGTTACACAAAATCCGACAGCAATAAAAAATCATTTGATGCGAATCAGGCAAAGGCTGACCCCGTCGCTATTTTCCAACTACCTCAAAAGATTCCACGACAACTTCAATCTTTTCCGGCAACTTTTCAGGCGCTATATGAGTCTGATCAAAATAGAATGCAACATCCCTGAAGCTGAACTTTTCCTCAGCCCCCACCTGCAGAAAATTAATGGTGTCCTTTTGTTCGGGAAGTTTTTCGACATCCGAGATATGCCAGACGCCCCCCACCAGAATCTCTCCGCAGGATCTGCAATATGCGGTCACAACCACGTTCTTCAGGTCTGTCTCGCCGGTATTGCGAATTTTTCCGGCAGCATCGATTGTCCAGTTAAAATCCCCGTCTTTTCGAATCGTGAATTGTTTATCGGTGACCTCAACCTTTCCTTCTTTTTTCTTTTCACAGCCGGACAGACAAAGGCATACGATCACTGCGGCCGCCAAAATCGACTTCAGAGGAATAAACGATTTCATGGCAATCCTCCCTGAAAAAAAATTCATTATTTTCGGTTCCACCCCTAATATATTATTCAACGGTTTCAAATGATTCAATATAAGCCTCAAGCCCTTCAGGATATCCTTGAGGTGGTTCGCCCGACTTGGTGTAATAAAATGCAATGTCTTTAAATTGGAATTCCGCTACAGCGCCTGCCGCCAGATAATTGACGGTATCTTTTTGATCCGGGGTCTTCACCGTCTGAGTAACAAACCATTGACCGCTGATCATCACTTCGTCACAGGTGTTGCAGCGCCCGGTAACCACAATGTTCTTCACATCCACCGGGCCGACATTTTTGATTTTCCCTTTAACATTTAAAGATAATGTATACTTTCCATCTTTTTCTATCTCAAATTCTTTCTCTGAAACAATCACCTTGCCTTCCTTTTTTTCTTCGCAGGCAAACAGACAAATACACCCGGTCAATACAAGCGCCAGCATCAAGGTCAGACGGATATACGATTTCATTGCACCTCCACCTTAATCGGAAATTAAAATCGTTACACTCTATTTTTCTGCCGTTTCAAAGGATTCAACAAAAAATTCAAACACCGGCTTAAGAAATCGTTTTGCTCCAACCAATTATATTCATAATAAAATCATCAAATACCGGATTTCAATCAGTGTCAATAATATTTTATCTTCAATGCCATTTATCCTTTCTTATCCCTGTTGAAAGGCGGTGGATGATAGGTTGAACCGTTCCCTGCTTCCGGCAGCAGGCGCTGAGTCAGCATGTACTGTCTGATCCATCCTTTTTCCCTTGCGAAACGTTTCTTCATAGTATAAATTATACATAATTCATATAATCTGTACCAAAACCTCGATGGCTCCATACGCATTCCGAAAGGGGAAGACAATGAAAAAAGTTGTCGCTGGCATTGCATTTCTGGTGGGTTTTTTGATGGGTGTTTCACCCGGATTCTGTGAAACCAATATCGTACATAACGGGGGATTCGAGACGAAAAAAACGGACAGTCTCCCGGATGGATGGACTACCAAAACATACCGGGGAACTTCCGCCGAATTTTCCTTTAATGACACTGAAAAGCATGGCGGCGCCCATTCGTACATGATTAAACTCACTCCTCCCGGCGGCAGCGTATTGTTTTACCCGGAAAAAAAAATGACCACCATCACTCCGGGAAAAAAATACCAGTTGAGCGTTTGGTTAAAAGCCAAAGGCATGGGATACAGCCCCAATTTTATTGCCCCTGCCATACGGCTCAATTATAAACCCAAAAGGCTTTCTCCGGTGCCGACCATTGACCTGATGCTGGAAATGAAGGGCCAGGACGGATGGAAAAATCTGAAGCTGACAACGGTCGCCCCGCCGGACGCCCAGGAAATCACCCTGGATTTTCTGATGACCAACGGAAGCGTCTGGATTGACGACGTGGAGATTACGGAAATCAATTAATTCAACATATTCCAATTTAGAAAAAAGGAACTGACAGCATCCCTGATTAAATTGACAACACCCATAAGGAGGCAGACAATGATCGACAAAAAGCAGATTTGCAAAAAGATCAAAGAGATATATCCTGATATCGGCGAGTGCGGCATTGATGTCAACGTGGAGTATGATGAATCTCAAAAAAGATGGGTCGTTGATCTGAAGAAAGACAATCATGAGCTGAAAACCTTCCTGGACCCCGGTGATGCGGAACTCTGCCTTGACGGCAAGCAGTGTGTCGGTTTAGGAATAGAGATCGCGCAGTTACGCAGCAATATTGAAAGAATGTAATTCAGGATTAAAGGATTAACGCAGGAGCTTTTCCCGTAAAAGCGCCTGCGTTTCTTTGTTTACCCCCGCCTTTTCTGAAAGATAACCGGATGCGGATCCGTAGGTATCCCGGATATGACTTAAAACCGTCACAATCCCTTCCCGGGGGGCTGTGAAATAAGGGACCAGCAGGTCCGGATCAATGCCGTAGGATGCGATCAGCCGATAAATATCCGGCAGCATATGGGCAATATACCCATTGGACAACTGATGATCGTTTATCACCGCTTCCTCATCAACACCCAGCATGAGCAGAATCAGGGCGGCGCACGTTCCGGTTCTGTCCTTGCCGCCGGTGCAATGGAACAGCACCGCATGATGATCTGAAGAGTCCGCCAGATAGTTGATCACCTGTCCCCAGACTTCGGGATATTCCTCCAGATTCCGGATGTACCCGTCGACCATAAAATCCGGCGTCAGCCAAGAGACATCCCCCTGTTGCAATCGCTTCATGGCGACGGTGAAATCAATGGCCCCGTGTCTCACCGGAAGGTTCACATATTCGATGGCATCATCTTCCGGCAAATGATCCGGCGAGGCGCTGACTTCGGCCGGGGTACGAAAATCAAACACCCTGCGAAGCCCGATGCGATGCAGCGTCTCATGGTCTTTTTTCGTCAGCCGGGCGAGGCCATCGGACCGGTATACCCTGCCCCGCTTGACCTGACGGCCATCTGCCGTGTGATATCCACCGATATCCCGAAAATTGACGGCGCCTTCCATGGGCACCCGCCGTCCGGATGTCAGCATCCGGGCATTGTTTTCATCGACTGGCACATCGTTTGTATCGTTTGTCTTCATACACCCTGCATATTCCGTTTATATAAATTTATATTTAAAATTAGGCTATTACATAAAAATCACAATTGCGGTTTTAAGATATACTCCCGTCTGTATTGCGCTTTAATATTTCCGTCCTTAAACGGCATGGACCGGGTTTCGCCGTCTAGCCACACCGGAATGGCGTCATCATAATGGCCGCTTGCCGGATTGCCGGATTGTCCGCCGCTGTTGGTCAGGAACATGGGTTCATCCAGGCCGAAATCCACGATCATTCTCATGGCCGGCACCAGCCATACCTTAAAATTTTCGCCTTTGAAATTTCCGGCCACATTTAAGGTATTATAGCTGCCGCCGGCGGCATACGGCCCCCGGTCCGTATAATTGCCAATCACCTTTACCCCGAACCGCTGCATGACCGGCAGGAATTCCTTCATTTGCGTGGTCTGGGTCCGCCAGCCGTAAGTCAGCAGCCAGCCCCATTGCCACTGGTCGCGGCTCCGACCCAGGTGGATTTCGGCATAATCGATGGTATCCGCCAGCGATTCGGCCACCATATCCGCCTTTGTTTCTGTTTCCGGGGTGTTGACGTCATCCCAGAACGGGCTGTCCGCCCGGCCCAGCAGATGGTCCTGATCCGGGGAATAATCCGTCTGGATCGACGTGATAAAGCTTTGCCATGCCGGACTGTCTTTAGGCCCCAGTTCGTCTGAAAAGACCCGATTGATAAAAACTTGGTAAAAAATTCCCATAGCTGCGGCCCCCTTTGATTCCGGCAGCATATTACCGTCAAAGGATTTCAGGATTTCCATGGCCTCACCTGCTTTTTTGATCTTTTTTTCATCTGTCCATGACCGGATTCGCTTTTGAATCTCACCCAAAAACGCGGGTTCAAACAGGACGGCCTGAAATTTTTTCACCATCGCATCCGTTCGGTCCCGGTGCATATCTGCGGAATCCCGCCAGGTGTGCCGGTTATTTTTTCTAAGCATTTCCGCAGCGCGTTCGGATCTCTCCGGCGCATACCAGGAAGAAGACAGGACCAGGTCTTGTTCCGGGGGGATGGTCCGGTTATTGGCCGTATACAGATAACCGGCCGGGGGATCTGCGATATACGGATGATCATCCACGTCCGCATATCCCGTCCAGTCATATTCCCCGGTCCATCCCGGAGACGGCAGATGCCCTCTTCCGGACTGGCGGATGGGGTATCGGCCGCTCACCTGCCAGGCAATATGGTCCGCATTCCCGTATATAAAATTCAAGGACATGGACCGCATTTCCCGGATCGCATCGTGTGCGGTTTTCATATCCTTTGCCCGCATCAACCCATAAGCGCCCTTAAAGGACTGACCGGAATGGGACACCACGGATTGCACCGCAAGTCCATAAGCGGGTTCCGTGATAATGGCCGGGGGCTGCATAATATTTTTCGGCGGATTCTTAAGCGCAGGATTCAACAGCGGCCCATGCCTTGTGAACTCCATGGTCCGGATCAGATCGTCATCGCCCTTGATTTTAAATGTCTCCTGCCGTTTCACGACCGGAAGCCATTCCCCTTTGTATAAATAATGGGTGGTTCCGGCAATCGTTTTCAACTGTTCAATGAATACATCCTGATTATCTCCCATCACCATGGTTTCCCCCCAGGCGATATGACCGTTGTAACCGGCGACAATTCCCGGAACTCCGGCAATGGCCACGCCTGCGACATCCAGATCCGGGCATTTCAGGTGCATCAGCATCCACAGGGACGGCTGTTCCAGCGGAAGGTGGGTGTCATTGGCGATAATGCTCGCCTGTTTCAGGGTATTTTGCGGGGCGATACCCCAGTTATTCGATGCTGCCGTTCCCGGCGGCATTATGACGCATTTCAGTTGCCGGTAAACCTGGGCAAGATTTTCTGAAGAAGGAACCATCCCCTTGAAATCAATTTTTTCAAGGACAGCGGCCTTTTCAAACGGCAATGGCTCATCCGGATACACGGGCATCAGCCAAGCGGCTTTGGACGGCCCGAGAGCGGCCGCAATATTTAAAAAAGCGATTTCCTCATGGAGGTTAAAAGACAGTCCCAGATTAAACACATGGGCAATGTACATGGAATTGACCGGTTCCCAGGGTTCCGGAGTATATCCTGAAATTCTGAAATCCAGGGGAAGCCGGTCGCGGTGGGTCGTGATATAGGCGTTGACACCATCGGAAAACGCACTCAGGGCATCCTTAATTTCCGGGTTCATACCGGCATATTCGGCTCTTGCGGCTTCCGCGACGCCCATGGTGCGAACATAGATGTCCATATCTATGGCGATTTTCCCAGCCATTTCAGACAGTCTCCCCTGTCCGAGCAAAGAAAAAGTCACCATCTGGGCCAGGCGGTCGGAGGCCATCACGTAGCCTGCGGTGAATACCAGATCATGAAAATTCTTAGCCTCAATCACCGGGATACCCAGGTCATCCCGACGGATGACCAGCGTGTCTTCTATTCCGGCCAGCGATACCGAACCCACATCCGGATCAACGGTTTTTCGTAAAGTAAGATCAAATATTTTCCCGCATCCGGAAAGGGCCAGACATAACATGATCAGGCAGCATAATGGAAACATTCGATGGTGTGCATTCATGGCCGGACTCCTGCAAGAGCCTGCTTGAAAACCCCGTCTGAGGCCCGCTAACTGCGTTGTCAAACGGCTCAAAATGCTCACATAAACAACTATGCTGCGCTTTTTCGCCGTTTTCCGCCTTGTTATCAGGCCTGATCCGGACTTTTCAAACAGGCTCTTAGTTTCAGATTGTATGGGGTATGTATACCATTATATAAAATCCACCTGATGAACGGATTCTTTTTTAAAAATAACGGCCTTGATTTGCTCCCGCAGACGGTCACCGGCCACAGGCGACACTTGGGACACCGGTCGGCCGTTTGCGTCGGTTGTATATTTCCATTGCCGGACAAACCCCGGAACAAGTGCATAGGCGCTTCCCCCGGTCCCGCAGCAGGTGGTGTCAAATATGGCCGCGCCGATCAGATATAACAGCTCCTCACCGTCAAAAGGCAGGCGGATCTCCTTGAGCAATACATAACTGCCGCCGATAGCGGTCACCCGTTCGTTTAATTCGGGATGTGAAAAATCCTGGATGTTGGTCACCATCTCCACCCCTCAGGATAAAACCAAAATTTAATTTAACAGATTTAATTTATTCAATTAATTTCATACGAATCGCTTCCGCTCGCTTCCGATTGGCCCCCAAATCCGAATATCCGACCCGTGACGCGGACCGGACGTGAATGAGCGGCTCTTTTTCATCCATATAAAATTCCACATCGTCCACAAACCGAAATATCAGGGAAGTAAATTCCGCATGGATATAGTTTTCTTCCGATGTGACCACTTTTACCCGTTTTGCTGCGTGAAGGATGGACAAGAGTTTCTGGTGTGCATCGGTTCTGGAGCCTTTGTAACGTATCGGCTCAACAAAATGAGAGGGGTCCGTCTCAAATGATGACACGCAATTGGGCGAGTCCGGACACGGCATAAGACGGTTGTTTTGCATACCGATTTTTGAACTGCCGCAGGCGCCGACAACTATCAGCAACCCGGCCATTGCCGGGAAAATAACCCCATAAGCGAATATTTTCATGGATTGGACTCCTTTGCAGATGGGTTTCGGAGATAAATGCATTATAATGGATTATACCTTGAAACTCTCCACATTTCATGACAAACTGCAAGAAAAAAATAACCTGCCATCCATGCGGATTTATCCAGTTGCCATAATGACAAATAAGCACCGGGAAATTATCATCCCAAAAGAAGAGGCCGTATTCTGGCTGGATAAAGCCGGATGCTGGCGCAATGAAGGCGGAAAATTCCGCAATAAGAAAGTTATCGACTATTTCCATGCAGCCATCTCAAAAGACGATGCCGGATATTTTGTCTCTCACGTCAGGGATGACATGCTGGAAAAGGTCTATTTCCGGTATGAAGACACTGCGCTGTTTGTTTTTGATATTCTATTGAATGAAAACATTTCCCTGGTTCTGAATACCGGAAAACAGGTCCTGTTAGACCCCGACAGCCTCTATACCGGGGATGACAATCTGTATGCCTTTGAAAATAATGAGCCCATTAAGTTTTCCGAAAGGGCGATGATACGATTGTCGTCGTTCATCATAGAGAGAGACGGCTTGTTGTTTCTTGAGTGGAACGACAAATTTTTTAAAATTTCAGAAAAAAGGGAGACATGATGAAAAATCAGGATTTTGAAGTGCGCGTCATGAATTATTTCGCAGAAAACACCAATCTCCAGAAATACTGGAACATTGCCAAAGATTGCGCCAAGGAAATCTGCAACCTGCGATTTAACAATATCATCTCCGGCGAATTCGAAATGCCGACGCATGTCGATATGAAAAAAAAGGCAGCGGAACGGATTCCTTACGAATTTAACGCCTCAGATTTCATGCAGAACGGCCCCATTGACTTTTCCGGGCTGGATGAAAGCCGGACCACTGAAACCCTGCATAAAATCGAAAGCATCTATAAAAAATTCCATGAAGCACAAGCCATGGCTGTCGCCAGAGCAGCCATCAACCTGATCGAAAAACTGGCGACGAATGTGAGGGATGAAATCGACCAGGTGAAAAACAAATATTTATCGTAACAGGACGGTTACCTTTACACCACAACCAGCAGCGGCAGCCCCACCGCCCCGATGTCAATAATAAAATGGCAGATCATGGCAGGCAGGATACTCCTGTTTGTCCGGGTGACCCACCCAAGGATCAGACCGTAAGCAGCGGCATTCAGAAAAAACACCGGCCCAATGATAAACAGATGGGGAAAGCCGTAAACCGCTGCCTGAATCAGGTTGGACCACTTCCATGATCCGGTCAGACGAATCAGGAGCTGAAACAGAACCAGCCGGAAGATCAATTCTTCGGACACAGCGTTTAAAAAACCGAGAGACATGGCCGGAAAGACGAACCCGATTCCCTTTAAAGCAAAATTACACGACAGATAGAGGTAGAGGCTATATCCGAAACTGATGGCAAGTCCGACCAGAAATGATGGGGAGAACCGGTTCCACCGAAAATAATTCCAAACCGGCCTGGACTTGTCGCTCACCCAGAAAACCGAACCCAGCGAAAAGACGGCAAACGGCAGGTAAACCGGAATCCTTCCCCAGGTTCCGGCGACTGTATCCGCGCCGTGAAACGGCCAGGGAATCAGTTTCCGGTCAAGCAGAAAGGCAGCGACTCCGGCAACCAGCGCCAGACTCAGCAGAAAACCCGTGACCCGGAAAAGCGCCGGACGCCCGTGTTTATTCCCGGAATTCTTCATTGGCAAAGTGTCTTTAAACATGGCGGGAACGGAAAAAGATAACGACCAGCATAAAAAACCCCGCAAGCATAAAAAACATCATGCCCCACTGGGCCAGGGTCATGCCGAAGCCCACCACCCGCTCGTCGCGGATGGTTTCGAGTGCCATGCGGATAGCGCCATATCCGATCAGATACAGGGCCGTCACCCGGCCGCCCTGTATTTCCCTTTGCCGTGTCGTGTAGATATCCCGGTATTGCCCCCGCAAAAAATGGAATAACAGTAAATTGAGCAGGACTTCATACAGGGGAACCGGATTGTGAAATGAAAATTCCCTGCCCAGGCAGGCAAGCGTGACCGGATTTCCCCAGCAGCAGCCCACCAGAAAACACCCGAATCTTCCGATGGCATGTCCCAGCGGGAGATAGAGGAAAATCGTGTCCGCCACAAGCAGCCGGTTCAACCGGAAGACCGCCGCCATGGCGAGGAGAAACGCCAGGGGCAGGATCAGGGCCGCATGAAATGTCTGGTGGGGGCCGGAAAGGAATTGTTCCCGAAAAAAGGGAAAATTCCAGGTTTCGGGAGGAAAATAGAACATATTGGCGGCCTGGGAGCCGATCAACCCTAAGGGAAACGCCATAACGCCGGACAAGACGACAAAAGCCCGCAGCCGGTATGAATCATAACCGGCCCGGGCAATTTGTTTGAAAAAAAGCACCGCTGCCACCGTGATCCCCGTCAGAATCAGCCCGAAATAAATCCCGTTTAACAGGATTCCCAGGGCCGGGAACCGGATATATGGGAAAAGCAACGGATACAGCATAAATCCGTCAGTTGACCGTAAACACTCTGGATGCGCCCTCATACGGGGTAATCGCGCCGGTCCATCCGGACTTCCAGTTGCCGAAATGACGGATCCGGTATTGGCCGGGCGCGGCATTGGCCGGAATGGTCCAGGAAATCGTGACCTTGGAATTGGCGATCCCGCTCCGAGCCCACCGATACACGGTTTCCGGATCCCAGTCCCGGGCCACCGCCGTATATCCGGTCACCTTATTTTCACAAATCGTCACAGTATCGCACCCGACTTTTTCATTTCGACAGACTTCCGTGGTATTGACTTTTTCCACTGTTAAAAATGTGCCCTGAAGCCGCAGATCATTTCTGGGATGTGCACCCCAGAACACGACGCGGACCGTGGCTCCCCGGTTGTAACAGGCTCCCGCGTCCGTCTCAATGCTTCCGAATTCCTTACCCAGCGGTTTGTCGTCAAACACCACCCCGAGCACATTCAGGATCTGATCGTCGCTGATATCCCTTGGCATGGGACCGGCGGCTGTCGCCCTGCCAGCCGCCATGTCCGATGCAAGGCCCGCAAATCGCTGCTGATAGGCATTCAGCGAATAGGGGCCGAAATGGGTGGATGCGCCTTCATAATGCTGCACGGCATATTCTTCCCGGGTCGCCGTATATCCGGCATAGGCATTGGAAAGCCCGGCGACCACCACATGATCTGCTGTTCCGTCCAAAGCGTTCAGCACGGTTTCCTGGAGCCTGCGGCCCGCCATGGTGGTGATTTCCGTGGGCTGGCCGATGATGGCCAGATTTCCGATTTTCAGAATCTGAACCGGCAGCACTTCCGGGCTCAGGGGAATGCCCTGGGGCCGGATGCTTCCCATGGGCAGAACAATGGGCTTTTCCGCATGGCAGGCCTGGGTTTCGGGCATAATGGTGAATTCCCAGGGGAACACGCTGCCCAGGATGGAAATATCATAAGGATAGGTGATGCCTTCCCCGATATCAATGCCTTTGCCGTCTTCAGTGGAACCCGCCAGCATGGACACGCCGATGGCGGCGATGCAGGTATGACCCGGGCCGGCGCCTTCGGGCATAAAGGCGCTGTCGATGGTTTCATTTGAAAAATCAACATATTGATGACGATAATCCACGCCGCCGGTGAGCCGTTCGGAAGCGGTATTGAACAGTTCCATGGCTTTCATGTACTGGCGCTCGCCCAGAAGTTTCATATGAGCGGCGTCATCCACCCCATTGGGATACCCCCAGTAAATGTTGGGCGACACATCCCCGGCATTGCTTTCTGCAAACGCAGCCACAAATGTATTGGCGGACTGATAATCCGTTCCCATGACTTTTTCGAACAGATAGGCGGCATATCCTTTATTATCCCCGGTAATCAGCTTGTTGGTGTTGCCCATGCTGGTGGGATGAACCGCAAACCAGTTGACGGCGCCGATTTCCCGGCCGGTGGCGGTCACGAATCTGAGAAGGGTCATGGTTTTGTCGGTATCGGACCCGTAGCGGCTGATTTCATCCGCCGGATTGTTGTTATAGGCCATTGGTGACCGGTTCCATCCGCAATTGTTCAGTTGTCCGCTCTTAATGAGTATGTTTCCCGGTGTCAGATTGCCGTGGGCCCGCGCGATGGCTTGAAAAATACCATTTGCCACACAATTGAAATTCGTTTCATCATACCCGAGCATGGAAAGATCATACATGGCGTAATGGGAATACGCACCCGGCGCGCTGTGGGTGTGGCTGGCGCTGACCATCACATTTTGATCCGTATATAATAATGTGCCGAACCGGGCGGCCAGAAGCGCAACCACCCGCTGCTTGACGCCCTGGGGAATAATGCCGGTATCCGCAACCACGAGCGCCACCCGCCGACTGCTTGCCGGGTCCACCACCACAAACGCCCGGGCCCGAATCCGCATGCTGATGCCTTCGGTTTTCTGGTCGGGCATGGAATATCCCATCATGCCCAGCTCCGCAGCCGGGCCGGTAATGTCATAAATACCTGTTCCAATTAAAAAATCAGTATCAACAGCACCGGCGGAACCACTAAAAAACATGCCACCGGCGAAAACCAGCGCCAGAACCATCTGAAAAACCCTGACAACCCGCAAACAAAACTTTTTTTCGGACGTCATCATCGCACCCTCCCCTTTAAAAATTCGGAATCCTTCACCCTTAGCCTGGCATTGCGTTTTTACAAGTGAACCCTGTTCATACAGTTGCGATAAAAAAAAGCGCACCCGTTCATCGATCCGCCGGTTCACTGATTTTGAGTGAGCGCTCACTCAAAATTGCCACAATCGATTTCGCCTGTCAAGAAAAATGTACGGCTTCCGGGTTACAACCAAAACTATCGGAAATACATAAATTTTATTGACAGCCGCGGCATTAAATGAGTAATCACTCACACAGAAACCAATGACAATCCCTTACAACCAACGACGTATTGAAATGACGAGTTGACTATACATGACGAACCTTCAGGAAGCCCCCACCACCTATTTTATAGAAAAGCATTACAAAGACGCGTTTGACAGAATCGGCAAAGACAAACAACAGCGCATCCTTGACGCGGCCATTGCGGAATTTGCGGCCCTTGGTTTTATCGCCGCCAACATCAACGTCATCGCCAAAAACGCCGGGATCAGCATCGGCTCCATGTATAATTATTTTGAATCCAAGGAACGCCTGTTTCTGACCATCGTGGATCACGGATACGCGGTACTCGAAAAAGTGATATCCAGCGTGGACCTGACCAAAGGCGACATTTTTGATAAACTGGAAATGATGCTGCGGCTGGCCCAGGATTATTCCCGGCAGTATCCCGAACTCAGCCAGATTTACCTGGACCTGACTTCCGGGGGCCTGGCCCATTTGTCGAAAACCGTTTCCAGGCAAATGGAAAGCATTACCGCGGATTTTTATCAAACCATGATGGCTGATGCCAAAAAAGCGGGCATTATGGCATCGGATCTGGATGAACGGGTCACCGCCTTCTGCCTGGACAACCTGATGGTGATGCTTCAGTTTTCCGCCACATCGGCGTATTATAAGGAGCGGCTGAAAATTTTCGCCGGAGAAGATGCCGTAGATGATGAAAAAATCATTCAGGGCATGATGCGATTTATCCGCAGGGCTCTGGCGCCGCAGCCTCAGGCATGAAATTAATCGGACGGGAAACTTTACAATGAAAAACACATCAACAACCAATTTATTATCCGACCCGTCGGCCCTGCAACCGCTGATTCCGGCAAGCCCCGCTTCGGTTCCCGGCTGCTGAGCGCAGGCGACCGAAACACGGGAAGGCTTTCCCGGATTAAACCAGCCGTTTGTGATCGGCAGTATGCCGTTTGAGGATCAAAAAATTCCCCAGGTAGGCCCCCGGCTCACCCGCATGGATCGCTTGGGCGCCATCAAAGTCCGCTGGGGCATCGGCCGGATGAATTACAGAATCGATCCGGGTCTTTACGCCTTTGGAAACCCGGACAACCGGTCGGATGTTTTGGTGACCGCCAATTACAAATTGAGTTTTGACAGCCTGCGCAGCGCCCTGCCCCGGCACAATGCATGGATTCTGGTTCTGGATACCGACGCCGTTAATGTCTGGTGCGCGGCGGGAAAAGGCGCTTTCGGCACCGCAGAACTTGTCCGCAGAATCGCATCCAGCCGTCTTCCGGAACTGGTTTCCCACCGGCGGCTGATTGTCCCGCAACTGGGAGCGTCCGGCATTGCAGCCCATCTGGTAAAAAAACAAACCGGCTTTGAGGTCATTTACGGCCCGATCCTGTCCATTGATCTGCCGGAATTTATCACGTCCGGATACAAGGCCGCACCCTTCATGCGCACAAAACGGTTTCCGTTTTGGGAACGCGCGGTCCTGATTCCCATGGAGCTGATTCCGGCCCTCAAATGGGCACTGCTTCTCATCTGCCTCATGGTCATTACGGGCGGATTCGGCGGACCGAAAACTTTCTTTCAAAATACAGTGACTAACAGCGTCTTTGCAGCCATGATGCTGACCGGCGGATTGTTCGCAGGAGCTGCGCTGACGCCGGCGATGCTCCCCCTGCTGCCGGGAAAAGCCTTTGCGTTCAAAGGAATGGCAGCCGGACTGATGACATCCGCCGTTATCGTTCTTTTGTTTCTGATGGGATCATGGCCTTTTCCGGGAATCCTGCCGGCCATGGGCGCGGTTCTCCTGTCAACGGGGTTTGCTTCTTTTCTCGGGATGAACTTTACCGGTGCGTCAACCTATACGTCGCTGTCCGGCGTCCGAAAAGAAATGAGAACAGCCGTTCCGCTCCAGATACTGGCCGGTATCGCCGGATTGCTGCTATGGGTGGCGTCACTCTTTTCAAAACTGACATAAGGTGAATTCCTGGTGTTAAACAACCCGGTTTATCTGAAAAATGTCGTTACGCTTAAGCTCGATACCGATCGGTGTATCGGCTGCGGATTGTGCACAATTGTTTGCCCGCATACGGTTTTTGAATTAAAATCCCGCAAAGCCGTCATCATCAGTCGGGATGCCTGTATGGAATGCGGAGCTTGCAAAATGAACTGCCCGACAGGTGCAATTCATGTGAAATCCGGCGTGGGATGCGCGGCAGCCGTCATCAACACCGCTCTGGGACGCAGCAGCGGGTCCTGCTGCTGCGTCATCGAAGAAGAAAATGAATACTAAAACCCATGATCTGTCACATGCGCTTCGCGGTTTTTACGCTGATGACGCCCGACGCGCCCAAAAAGACCGGCAAGTGCCCTTGAAAATTCTGCACCTGCTGTCCCAGCAGCCCGGCAAAACCGGCAGCGGGGTGTATCTTCTGGCCATGACGGATCTTGCGGGCAAGGCAGGGTATCAGCAGCGAGCAGTAATCGGCCTTCCGGGCGACAGCCCCCTGCCCGATGTCCCGCCCCTTGCTGCGGAAGATCTGTTTGCCGTGCGGTTCGACCGGCCGCCGGTCCCTTTCCGCATTCCCGGCATGAGCGATATCATGCCCTACCCGTCCACCCGGTTTTCCACATTCACCGATGCCATGCGGGAAGGCTATCTTCAGGTGTTTTGGGACGCCCTGACCGCTGCCGCAGATGGTTTTGAGCCGGATATCATTCATTCCCATCATTTATGGCTACTTACGGCCCTGGCCAGAGTCCGGTTTCCCGATACGCCCATCTGTGTTTCCAGCCACGGCACGGAACTGCGGCAACTGGTGAACGCCCCGCAGCTTGCTCCCTTTGTGCTGCCGGGATGCCGGGCCGTGGACCGGGTGTTCGCCCTTCACGAGGACAACAAACACCAGATTATGAAAGCCTACGGGATTCCTGAAAACCGCATTCAGGTGACCGGTGCCGGATTCCGGTCCGACCTGTTCCGGCCTGCCGATTCCTGCGTTCCGGGTTTCGACCGGGAAGAACTGACCATCGTCTATGCGGGAAAAATTTCCGCGCCCAAGGGAGTGCCGTGGCTTATTCAGGCCATGCGGCGGGTGCGGGCTCCTGAAGGGAAAACCGTCCGGCTGCTGCTGGCAGGGGCCGCCGGTGAAGGCAGCGGCGAAGAAATACGGCGGCAGGCGGCAGACCTTGAAAACGTGGTGTTTTTGGGCGCGCTAAACCAGGAACAATTGGCCGGCTTCCTGCGGGAAGCCGATGTGTTTGTCCTTCCTTCGTTTTTCGAAGGCCTGCCCCTGGTAGTGGTGGAATCCCTTGCCTGCGAATGCCGGGTGGTGGTGACGGATCTGCCGGGCCTGGATTCATGGATGCCGGAAAATTTGTGCGCGGACCGTGTGGTGGAAAAAGTACCGCTTCCCCGGCTCACCGGACCGGATACCCCGGTTTCCGATGACCTGCCCCGGTTTGTGGATAACCTTGCGGTCGCCTTGTCCCGGCAACTGGAAACGGCTGCTGCTTGCAGGGGAAAGGCCGACATCGCCTGCCGGGTGGCGGGACTGGCGTGGGAAGGGGTGTTTGAGCGGATTCATGCGGCGTATCTTGAACTGACGGGGGCTTCTCATAAGGTTCGGGATTGACACAGCCCGTTTGCTATCCTATGTTGATATCATAAAAAAATATAAAATGATATCATGCAAAGGAGATTTAATATGAAATCCATCCTGATTCGAGGCCTTGAACCCTCACTGGCGGATCAGATCAAAACCCATGCCAAATCCCTCGGCAAAAGCGTCAATCAATATATAAAGGACATCATCAAAGAAAAGATCGAGGGCGAAGGCGGTCAAAAACATACAAAGATTTATCATGACCTGGATCATCTGTTCGGACGATGGAGCGAGGAGGAATATCAGCAAATTCAGGGAAAAATCGACAGCGAAAGAACGATAGATCCGGAGTTATGGGAATGAAACGGCTGCTGATTGACACCAATATTTATTCCCACGCTCTCAGAGGCGACAAATCCATTGCAACAATCCTTCAGAAGGCCGATTCCATCGGTATTTCATCCATCAGCATCGGTGAACTGATTTCCGGATTTAAAGGCGGAAGCCGGGAAGCCCGGAATCGGGAAGAACTCGATATATTTCTGAGCAGCTCCAGGGTCACGGTCTTTCCGGTGGATGAAGAGACAGCGGTTTTTTATGCCGAAATCCGGCAAAATTTAAAAACCATCGGAAAACCGATTCCCACAAACGACATGTGGATTGCCGCCTGCGCCTTTCAGCACGGCTTGAGCTTGTTTAGCGCGGACATGCATTTTAAATCCATTTCCGGATTGACAACCGTTTAATATAATAAAGGAGGCCCTGTATGACCCTGAACCACCCGGAATTAACACAAAAAGCACTTGAACTCTTAAGAAATCCCGATGCGTTCCAATGGTACCTCATCCCGCTGCTGGCCTGTGTGGTCTACATTTATTTTAACGAGATTTCCCAGAAAAACTGGCGGGGCATTGCAGCGGGCCTTTCCCTGTATATGGTACACTGGTTTTATGAAATCGGGAACGCCCTGATCCAGCATTTTTCCGGCCATGCCCTCTGGACCGTGCCTGCGGGCACCGGCTATCTCCTGCTCGTGGGCGTGGGTGCGGAGATTTCCCTGATGTTTTCCGTGGCCGGTCTGATTTTCAGCAAAGTTCTGCCCGAAGACCGTCACTTAAAAATCATGGGCGTCAACAATCGCGTCCTGTTTGCTCTGGGAAATGCGGCGTTTCTTTCCATCTTTGAAATTTTTCTGGCCACCACCCCGGCATTTCACTGGGTGTATCCCTGGTGGGGTTCTTTTCCGGTGTTCGTCACGGTTTACATCCCGTTTTTTCTGGCCGCCAATTTCGCCTATGACTGGCAGCCGAAAACCCAGATCCGCTGGATCGGCGGCCTGTTTGCCGTAAATACCTTGATGCTCATCGTGTTTGCGGGAATCTTAAACTGGATCTGACATGGATATCTATCTCTGCCAGGTCAGTGAAACGGTTTTCTGCGGGGCCTGCTGCGGGCTGTATAATGTGCCGGATGCGTCGTTTGAAGCCCTCTCACAAATGCTGGCGCGGCGGAGCCGGATCTTTTCCACCCTGCCCCGGACCATGGACGCGATTCTGGATTTCGGCCGAGCGGAAACCGCAAACCTTGGCGTCCTGCCCATGCCGGAATTTCATCATTGCCCGTACATCGGGTTTATCGGGGATGGATTCAGGCGTGTCGGGTGCCTGCTCCACCCGCAAGCCCATGGCAATTCCGGCGTGGATTACCGGGGCCTGAGCCATTACGGGTCCATGACCTGCGGCATGTATTTCTGTCCCAGCCACCGCAACCTGCCGGATGATTTCAAGCAAATCCTCCGGGATCTGGCTGACGACTGGTATGTGTATGGACTGATGATTTCAGAACCGGTTCTGCTTGGGACGATATATGAAGAAATCGTGAGCCGCGCCGCCGTTTCGGGCATGAACCCGGAACGGGCGGGCCGGCCTGAAAACCGGCCCCTATGGTCCGGACTGTTCGCGTTAAAGGTCCGGTGGCCATATCGGGCAGCAAATCGGCCCTGGGCCAGTTATTTGTTTAATGACCCGCTGTATCCGAAACCGCCGGTGGATTATGAAAACCTTGCAGCAGCTTCATCTAAATTCGACCTGCTCTTTCGCGAACTTCACTCCCATTTCACGTCACCATACGACCTCATGACGGCTGAGAGGTATCTCGACCGTCTGCTTGACGATCTTACCGCAACAATTACCTGACGGCTCCTGCAATAAATGCCTCCATGCCCTTGATTTTTTTCCCCGATTCTCATGGATAATTTATCCGCCTTCCCTATTCTGTCTTTGACTTTTCAAAAATTTAGCTGTAAAAAATCCATTTCTGATATTTTTTTGAATTACTTCAATTTGTATAAATCGGGAGCCGACGCCGGACCCCCCTTTTTCATCCGGTAATTAACGGATGAAAATCCAAAAGAGGAGGAGACAAACAAACATGACGACACCCCAGGACTTACTCGCAAAATTGGAACAAAAAAGCCAGGAGGCCCTTCAGGGCGGCGGCGCCTCCAGGATTCAAAAACAACATGAATCCGGAAAGTTAAGCGCCCGCGAACGGATCGACAAACTGATGGACCCGGGCACGTTTGTGGAACTCGACCGCTTTAAAACCCATCGCTGCACGGATTTCGGCATGGCGGATCAGAAAGTGCTGGGCGACAGCGTGGTGACGGGCTACGGCCTTGTGAACGGGCGGCAAACATTCGTTTTTTCCCATGATTTCACCATTTTTGGCGGGTCCTTATCCCTCGCCCATGCGGAAAAAGTCTGCAAAGTAATGGAAATGGCGCAAAAAATGGGCGCGCCCATCGTGGGACTGTGCGATTCCGGCGGCGCCCGGATTCAGGAAGGGGTCATGAGCCTTGCCGGATATGCGGATATTTTTTTAAGAAACGTCCTGGCATCCGGCGTGATCCCCCAGATTACGGCCATCATGGGGCCCTGCGCTGGCGGGTCCGTGTATTCACCGGCGCTGACGGACTGGATTTTCATGGTGGAAGAGACCAGCTCCATGTTCATCACCGGCCCGGAGGTCATTAAAGCAGTGACCCGGGAAGTGGTGACCAAGGAAGATCTGGGCGGCGCCATGGCCCATAACGAAATCAGCGGCGTGGCCCATTTTGCATCCCCCAATGACGAAGCCTGTATTTTAAAAATCCGGGAACTCATGAGCTTCCTTCCCCAAAACAACCTGGAAGACGCTCCGCGCATCCCCTGCACCGACGATCCCGGCCGCCGGGACCTGAATCTTCGGGATATTGTGCCGCCGGACCCCAACAAACCCTATGATATCCGGGACATCATCCGTTCCAACGTGGATAACGGGTATTTCTTTGAAGCCCATGAACATTTCGCCAAAAATATCGTCGTGGGTTTCGCCCGGTTTGACGGGGCACCTGTGGGCATCATCGCCAACCAGCCCGCCGTTATGGCCGGATGTTTAGATGCCAACGCCTCCATGAAAGGCGCCCGCTTTGTTCGGTTCTGCGACGCATTCAACATCCCCCTCGTCATTTATGAGGATGTTCCCGGATTCCTGCCCGGCGTCCATCAGGAACACGGCGGCATCATCAAGCACGGGGCCAAACTCATCTATGCATTCTGCGAGGCCACCGTGCCCCGCCTCACCCTCATCACCCGCAAAGCATACGGCGGAGCGTATTGTGTCATGAGTTCCAAGCATATTCGCGGGGACATCAACATCGCCTATCCCACGGCGGAAATTGCGGTCATGGGTGCGGATGGGGCCGTGAACATCATTTTCCGGAATGAAATCAAAACCGCCGCCGACGCAACGGCTGAAAAACAGCGGCTGGTGGATGACTACCGGGAAAAATTCGCCCATCCCTATAAAGCGGCGGAGTTCGGGTATATCGATGATGTGATCGATCCCGCCGACACCCGGCCTCAGATTATTCAGGCCTTAAAAATGCTCAAGACCAAACGGGATACCAATCCGCCAAAAAAACACGGGAATATCCCGCTTTAATTACAGGAGATCACATATGTCTTTCGAACATGTACTGGAACTGATCAAGAGCATCCTGATTACGCAGACGGGGATTCCCAACCTGACGGGCGGGCAAGGGCTCATGATCTGCATCGGGCTGCTGTTTCTGTATCTGGCCATTGCCAAGGAATACGAACCGCTCCTTCTGCTGCCCATCGGATTCGGGATTTTTATCGTTAACTTCCCCCTGGCCCCCCTCATGGGATACACGGACCAGGGCTCCCCGGAACTGCTCCGGGCGTTTTACAAATACGGCGTTGAATGGGAAATCATCCCATGCGTGATTTTTCTGGGGCTTGGCGCCATGACGGATTTCGGGCCGCTCATCGCCAACCCGAAAACCCTGCTTATCGGGGCCGGGGCCCAACTGGGGGTTTTTGTCACCTATGTGGGCACGCTTTTCTTCGGGTTCACCTTAAAGGAAGCGGCATCCGTGGGCATTATCGGCGGCGCGGACGGACCGACCACCATCTATCTGACGGCCAAACTGGCTCCCCATCTGCTGGGTGCCAACGCCCTGGCCGCCTATTCCTACATGGCCATGGTGCCCCTGATTCAACCCCCCATCATGCGATGGCTGACTTCAAAAAAGCAAAGAATGATCCGCATGCGGCAGTTGCGGGAAGTCTCCGCCAGGGAAAAGCTGCTGTTTCCGCTGGTTGCCTGCCTGCTTATTGTCCTTCTGATCCCTGCGGTGGCCCCGCTGATGGGCATGTTCATGTTCGGCAACCTGATGCGGGAGAGCCTTGTTGTGAAACGTCTCACCGACACGGCCCAAAATTCGCTTATGAATATCGTTACCATCTTTCTGGGGATATCCGTGGGCGCGACCATGCAGGCGGAAACGTTTCTACATTTGAAACCCCTCCTGATCTTCATGTTCGGACTCGGGGATTTTGTCATCTGCACAATGGGAGGGATACTCACGGTTCATCTCATGAATTTGTTTTTAAAGGAAAAAATGAACCCCCTCATCGGATCGGCCGGGGTTTCGGCAGTGCCCATGTCCGCCAGGGTGTCCCATGTCGAAGGGCTCAAGGCAGATCCGGATAACTGGCTGCTCATGCATGCAATGGGCCCCAACCTGGCCGGCGTTATCGGTTCCGCCGCCGCAGCCGGCATGTTTATCGCCATGTTTCAATAGGAGGGCGAAATGAAAAAACAATTGTCATTTTTACACATTAAAACGTGTTTCATCCTTTGCCTGCTGGCGATGGCCCTGCTCCTTCCGTCCGCATCAATGGCGTTCATGGATGAAGATATTGAAAAACCAAAACCCGAACTCACTCCGGGAAAAGACGGCATCGTCACCGCAAAATTCATCCCCAGGGCCAAAAGCACCAGCGTCACGATAGATTTTGCGGTAACCGGCGGCGGGAATCTTTCGGCAGTGAATGCGTTTGATATAAACAAGGCATTAAGCCCCCAAATCAACAAAAAGGATTTCCGCTCCGACCTATTCAATATTCAGATTGAGGGAGTTGCTCCCGGAGACGAAGCGGTTTTGACCGTCGCTTCGTCCTTTTTCTCAACATCCACCTCTTACTGGATTTTTAATGAAAAACGCCAGCCTACCTGGATGAATTCCCAGGCGGAAAACCTTCCCCTGGCGGAAAAAGTCCGGCAATTTGTGATCCGGGTAAAAGACGGCGGCCAGTTTGATTCGGACAGTGCGGCAAACGGACGGATCACGATGATCGGCGGCCCCAGCGACTCCTTCTGGGGGTATGTGCTGGGAACTTTGTTTATCCGGTTCTTCGGGGTGTTTATTGTGCTTGGTGTGCTGATGATCGGTATGCTGCTCTCCGGTAAAATTTTCCAGAAACTGGAGAAAAAACCGGAAGCGACTCAACCCGATATGCCGATGGACACTGCACCTTCGGCCCCGACTCCGGCCCCAGTCCCGGTATATGACTGGCCGCCGGCAACCCCGACGGATGCGGTTACGCCTGAAATGGCGGCAGCCATCGGCGCGGCCATGGCCATGCACCAGGCACCCCGAATAATGCCGGCACCCGCGCCTGCCCATGAAACCGTTCATGAGACGATTCAGGCAGCCCCTTCCTGGGCAATGGACGGACGGCGGCAGATCATGTCGGACAGAAGCATGGTATTTAACCGAGCTAAATGATGACGGTTGACAAATCGACAAACTGAAATAATACAGACTGATATATTTTTCCGGTTGATCCGGGTTATGGAGACGCATAACTTATGAAATATAATATTTCCGTTAAAGAACAGACTTTTGAGATTGAAGTGGGCGAAATCCGCCAGGGAATGACGCGGGTGAACGTGAACGGCACGGACTATGACGTCCGGATCGACGATTATCCGGGTGCAGCCCCGGCCCAAACCATAATGCCAACTCCGGCCATCCCGCAACGTACACCTGCGGCACCGGCAGCGCCTGCGGCCACGGCCGCCCCCCAGCGGGCAGTCACACCCCCGCCGGCTCCGGAAGCCCTTTCCGGCGGCAATGTCGTCAAAGCGCCCATGCCCGGCCTGATTCTGGATGTTCAGGTAAGAGCGGGCGATCAGGTGAAGGCCGGCCAGACGGTGATCATCATGGAAGCCATGAAAATGGAAAACAGCATCACGGTCAAAATCGACGGCACCGTGAAAGAGATTCATGTGCAGAAAGGCGCCCAGGTAATGACCGGGCATACCCTTCTTGTGGTTTCTTAACAACGCAGTTCAAGCCTGAAAAAGATTGAACGGGCGTTCGGCGGCAGTTTGCGCCGCACCCCGTTCAGCCTTTTACGGCTCCCGTAGCAACTTTTCCACGACAGCCATCAAAACTTTACCGCTCGCGCATTCCGATTGGTGCCAAGCGGGATCGATCTCTGACCCGCCGCAACCGGTTTTAAACCGTAATTTCAACATTTCAGACATTCATAACCATGAGCAAACGCATTCTCGTCATCCTCGGCCACCCCGCAAACGGCAGTTTCTGCGGCGCGCTTGCGGACTCCTATATAAAAGGAGCCCAAGCCGCCGGAAACAAAATCCGGCGCATCTCCCTGGCTGATCTGTCTTTTGATCCGGTGCTTCACAACGGCTACGCCTCCATTCAGGAACTTGAACCGGACCTGATCGCCGCCCAAACAGCCATCACCTGGGCGCAGCACATGGTTTTTGTATATCCCATCTGGTGGGGCGCGCTGCCCGCGTTGCTCAAGGGCTTCTTTGACCGTGTGTTCCTTCCGGGCTTCGCCTTCAAATTCCGGGAGGGCTCCCAGTTTTGGGATCGCCTGCTTACAGGGCGTTCCGCTCACCTTCTCGTCACCATGGATACACCGCCCTGGTATTTCCGATGGGTGTACCGCATGCCGGGGCACAATCAAATGAAGCGCACCATTCTTGAATTCTGCGGCATAAAGCCGGTCACCGTTTCGAGCTTTGGCCCCATCAAAAGCGCAAGCCGGGAAAGACTGGAAAAATGGCTTGCCCAGGTCGAAGTGCTGGGTCGCAATGCCTGATATTGCCATCAAGCAGCGAAGTGAAATGGGCTGTTTTAAAAAAAGGATCTATTCAGGCCGTCCGTAGCCCAACCTCCTTCAGTCTTAATAGCGTTAGCAGTTATATAACCCTTAAAACTCAGGCACGAAACAAGTCACTCGCCGGGGGATGCTGTGTTCGGAACCATACTGATTTCAATCTGTACATTCATGCATGTCTATGTTTTCTGGCGAATCGCCTCCGTGCCGTTTATTGACCGTCACGTATCGCCCAGGATTCTCCTGGGTACAGGCGTGATTCTGTGGGCTGTTTTTTTCTTTGGCCGCGTTATCGCGCACAACAGAACGGGCATTATGGCCGGAGCCCTTGAATTTGTCGGAATGAACTGGATGGCTGTTCTGTTCCTGATTTTCACGTCCCTTCTTTTTATAGATCTCGTCACTTTCTTCGGCTTCCTCATGCCCCGGCTGTCCCCTTCACTGCGGGGATGGGCACTGCTGGCCGGTCTCGCGCTCTCGGTGATCGCGCTTTTCCAGGGCCTGCGGCCGCCGGTTGTGGAAAATTACGAAGTGAACCTTCCCGGACTGCCGGAAGCCTTGGATGGAACCGTACTCGTGGCCGTGTCCGATATGCATCTCGGTTCTCAGATAGGCGATTCCTGGCTGGCGGCCCGGATCAATCAGATAAATGCCCAAGAGCCCGACATAGTGGTCTTGCTCGGCGATATTTTCGAAGGTCATGGTCCGCCTGAAGAGCATTTGATTGCAACATTTCAGCAACTCTCCGCCCCTCTCGGCGTTTGGGCCGTTCCCGGCAATCACGAATTCCATGGGAAAGGCAACATGGACCTGCTTGCGGAGGCGGGCTTCAAGCTGCTGAATAACGAGTGGGCCGAAGTGCGGCCCGGCTTCGTCCTGGCAGGTGTGGAGGATCTCACCACCAGACATCGAAACGGCCAGGGCGGCGACCCCGTATCGCAAGCGCTCACTGGCCGCCCACCCGGCGCAACCATTCTTCTCTCGCATACGCCGTGGGAGTCCGAAAAGGCAGCCAAGGCCGGGGTCGGGCTGATGCTTTGCGGCCACACCCACGGAGGGCAGATATGGCCCTTCGGCTATTTGGTTCAAATCAGGTATCCCCTGCTTCAGGGGCGTTACGACGTGGATGGCATGACAGTTATCGTATGCAGAGGCACGGGAACATGGGGCCCGCGCATGAGACTCTGGCGGCCCGGCGAAATTCTCCGGGTGACGCTCCGGGGAAAGGGTAAAGATGGTTATGCGGGATGACTTTAATTAACATCTATCAAAAGGGCATACATTTTGAGCGACAAAAAAAATGGTGACAATTCAATAGCGATCATGGAGGTACAGCTCATTTTAGCGGAAAAGCGCACATCCTTATCCGTTATGCGGACAGGTATCGCCGTATTGGCGCTGCCGTTGTCGGTCATGAGCTTTCTGATCGCCACTTCAAAATATTATAATGTGCTTCATGTATTGTATTTCCTTATCCCGTTGGGGATACTCAATTGTGCGTTGCTTGTTTTAGGCGCGTACCTGATTATTCGTTCAATACTCAGGATGCGGCATTTTGAGTATCTTATTCATAAAATCAAGTTAAAACACAGCGTCATTGGGGAATTTCTTGATTGAATCCAAGGGATTTTCTCGCCATCAGCGTTCAACTGAAAGGGAAAATGCACATCCTGAAAAAAACAAGGGCAAAATTCGGGCCGTATATCCGGTGGAAAAAAGACCTTATTCATGAACTCAAAACAGGCAGCCGGATAATCATAACCGAAAAAGGTCCGGTGGAATATGTCGTCCATGGCGATAGCGGCCCCTATGTCGCCGTCATGCATGGCGGTCCGGGAGGATACGACCAGACAGAAGCCCTTTTCAACGATCTATATGGAAAAGGATTCCGCATCCTCAGCTGGTCCCGTCCCGGCTATCTGCGTACACCCATGGATACCGGAAGGACCTTTGGAGAGCAGGCCGCTGCCTTTACTGCGCTGATCGATGCACTGGGCATCGACAAGACCGCCCTGTTTGCCTATTCAGCCGGAGGGCCGGTGGCGATAAATTTTGCCGCTCATCAACCGGACAGAATATGGGCGCTGATCCTCGAAAGTGCAGTCAGCCAGAGATATGAAATCAACCGGAACAATATCGGGGAACAGATTTTGTTCGGGCACCTCATGTTCAACGGGCCATCACTCTGGCTTTCGGATATCATTGCCCATCACGCACCGATGCTTGTCGGCTGGGCAACCATCGAGATGGAAAGCTCGCTTGATGAGGAAGACGTCATAAAATTAATCAGGGATATCATGAAGGATGAACACAGAGTAAAAATATTGATGGATCTGATTAGGGGGATGAGCCCTTCAAAGCTCCGTTTAAAAGGGCTGAAAAACGATATAAAACAGCTCGCAAAAATAGACGGCCTGCCTCTTGACCGAATAGCTTCACCAACACTCATCCTCCATGGAACAAACGACCTTGATGTGCCTATAGAACATTCGCAAACCGCTGCCGGAAAAATATCCGGGGCCGAGACCTGCTTCGTTGAAGGGGGCTTCCATATACTTGCTCTTTCGGATGACGCTGAATCTGTGCAGAGAAAAAGAATATTGTTCCTGAAGACGCATGCCCCTAAATAAAGATCCACAGAATCAATGCCATTTGATGTTTTGTGCTTTCTTTTTTTATTTAAAAATATTAAAAATATACTCTTTTGACAGCCCCGTAGAAAACAAATTTTTACGGCAAAGCATAAAAGTTAAAATTACGGCAAGACATTCCGGGAAATGATTCTTATTTTATGTGAAGTAAGAACCAAGGGATGCAGCGCAAAGAAAAATTTGGTTTTTTCAGGATGTCGTCATCTTTAAATAAGATAAATATTGGGGGATTTATGGGTATCAGGACTCAGGAAACATTTAATTTTTATTCACATCTCGCAGGAGTTCTGCTGTCTGTAACGGGTCTGATTTTTCTTTTCAGAGTGGCCAGTTCATCGGTTCCGGCTTTAATTACCGCTTTGATATACGGTCTTTCCATTGTTTTTCTTTTTTCGGCGAGTTCCCTTTACCACGCCTTTAAAAAAGAAGAAAACGAGGTCTCGTTCTGGCGGCGAATGGACCGTCTGGCCATATTTTTCATGATCGCCGGAACGTATACCCCCGTATGTTATTTCTGCCTCGAAGGGACCTGGCGCTGGACAATGATCGGCTTGCAGTGGGGGCTTGTAGGCTTTGGCGTTCTTTCCCAGCTTTTTTTCCCTAAAGCCCCCCGAAGCCTTTATGCCGCCATTTATCTGGTCATGGGCTGGCTGGCGATTTTTCCCATGCGCCAGATTTTATCCAACATGTCCTCCCCGCAAAAAATTCTGCTGTTCACCGGCGGCATCGCCTTTACGGCCGGCGGGCTGATTTACGCCATCAAACGGCCCCGGCTGCTGCCGGGTGTTTTCAGTTTTCACGAGCTGTTCCATATCATGGTGCTTATGGGCGGAACCCTGCATTACGCGATGATTTATCGGGTTTATCTTGAAGCGTACATATAGGAACCAGATATAGTCGGACCCATATATGACCGAATCGGGGATCTCACCCGCCTGCAGGAAACTTCTGGACCAGGAACAGGCCCTTTTTCAGGAAGAATATCGAAAGCACTATCTTTCCGGAGAGACCAAAGGGCCGGATATCGGGGCCCCCTATCTCCTTCATCATCCCGAATCCCACAACGCAGTGCTTCTTATCCACGGTCTCATGGCCGCCCCTTATGAAGTGAAAGAGTGGGCGGAAAATCTTTTTTCCAGAGGCTATACGGTTTACGCCCCCCGACTTGCGGGTCACGGGACATCGGCTGAGGATCTTGCCGGCCGGAATTACGGGGACTGGGTGGATTCCGTGGAAAGGGGATATGCAATTCTGGCGTCGTGTTCAAACCGGATCATCGTGGCCGGATTCTCCACCGGCGGAGGGCTTGCCCTGCATCAGGCCATCCGACACCCGAACAGGTACCGGGCCGTGGTCTCCGTCAGCGCGCCCATGAAATTCAAGGGCCTGTCATCGAATCTGTCTGAAACAATGGAACGCTGGAACCGGGCCGCCGGGATTTTAGGGATGAATTTGCTTCAAAAACCCTTTGCCCGGAACCATCCCGATAATCCCGAAATCAACTATCACCGGTGCCCCATTCATGCATTCAACCAGGTGAAAGCGCTGATGCGAACCGTGTACCGGGGCCTTCCCGGCATTGCCGTTCCGCTGCTCGTGGTTCAGGGAAACCGGGACCCCAAAGTGAGCCCAAAGGCCGGGAGGATGATTTTTGACCGGGTCCGCATCCCGGAAAAACAGTATGTGGAAATTGAATATCATCTTCACGGCATTGTCCGGGGCCGGATCGGCGTGTCTATTTTTAATGCGGTGAATGAATTTTTATCCGGACGCACGTAATATGCGAAAGCTGTTTCTCATCATTTGTTTCCTCCTGTTTTCGTCCCATGCGGCTGCTGAAGATCAGGCCATCGCAAAACGCTTTGCCCAGAGAGGCATTGACGGGACAATGATCATCTCGTCGCTGAACAGCGGGAAGACATTCATCCACAACGCTCCCCGCTCAACCCGCAGATACCCGGCAGCCTCCACCTTCAAAATCTTTAATACCCTGATATCGCTTGAAGAAAAAGCGATATCGGGAAAAGACGATGTGATTAAGTGGGATGGGCATACTTACGATTTACCGGATTGGAACCGTGACCAAACGCTGGAAAGCGCGTTCAGGGTTTCCTGCGTCTGGTATTTTCAGGCGCTTGCACGCCGGGTCGGAGCGGAAAAGTATCGGGATTATCTGCACAAGTCAGCTTACGGTGAACTGCACGAGCCATTTGAGGAAACCACATTCTGGCTTGACGGCTCCCTTGAAATCAGCGCAGCAGAGCAGGTGGCATTCCTCAAGAAAGTGTACCGGCGGTCTCTCCCCTTCAGCGCATCATCCTATGAAACGCTGCGGCAAATCATGCTGGTGGAGAAAACGCCGAAGTTTACGCTCCGGGCCAAGACAGGCTGGGCAGCCAGATCAAACCCGCAAACCGGGTGGTACGTGGGTTATGTCGAAACTGCAAATGATGTGTGGTTTTTCGCAATGAACATGGAAATCCGTGACGAAAAAGACCTGCCCATGCGCCATAAGCTGACGCGGGAGGCGTTGCGGGAAAAAGGAATAATCGAGTAAGCTGGATGCCGCTAAAGCAACTCCACTCAGCTTTACGATGGAAGCAGATCGTTCCCCCCTTTTTCATGTAATATCGTTTGACGATATTATCCATTCACGATAATATGCCATTATGATCAAATCCTTCAAATGCAAAGAGACCGAAAAGCTTTTCCACGGTAGGTTTTCAACAAGGTTGCCGCAGGCAATCCAGCGGGCGGCGGTCATAAAACTGAAGATCATTAATGCGGCCAGTCTCCTTGAAACACTCCGCGTCCCACCATCGAATCACCTGGAGGCTCTTCGCGGCGACAGAGAAGGTCAATACAGCATCCGTATTAATAAACAGTGGCGAATTTGTTTCGTATGGCAAGGCAGTGATGCTTTGGATGTCGAAATCGCCGACTACCATTGAGAGGTCATTATGACAAAACGTGACTTTCCCCCCATTCATCCCGGTGAAATTCTTCTTGCGGAGTTTCTTGAACCATTGGGCGTCAGCCAGTATCGGCTCGCAAAAGATATCGGTGTAACTCCCCGGCGTATCAATGAAATTGTTCATGGTCGCCGGGGTGTCACTGCCGATACGGCGCTGAGACTCGGGCGGTATTTCAACATGGAGGCGCAATTCTGGCTCAACCTCCAGTCACACTACGATATGGAAATGGCGTTGGAGGCGCTTGAGGGCAGGCTCGAAAAAGAAGTGCATCCGCTCTCCCAGGCAGCATGATTTCCAACAATTTGATGCATCCCTTTTGTCCGATGCCCATGGTGAGGTTATAGGAGAGGGAAAAGGGGTTGAATCCTTCCCGGCTCCCGTCGGAGTCTCCCAAAACAGCGGCCGGGATCCTCCCGTTCTCGCACATGCTTAGCGCTAAGCATGTGAAATCCAGACCCGCCACATCAGGATTTTTTCGACTTTAATTTCAATTTAAATATCCAAAATTATAATATATTTTTAAAATAGAGCCGCCGAAAACGGCTTTTAGCGGACGAAAATTTTATGAGATATATTTCATAATTGCGCCGTTTCAAATCTTCCGGCGGCACCCCAATCTGAAGGCGTATTAATCAAATTACGAACAGGCCGGGTTTCTTATCCGGTGACAAAACAGACGAAACAACAGGATCAATGACGGGAAGAGAAAACGCTTGTTATGAGTAAATAGATTTTGTAAACAATTATTTATAAATATCAGAACATATGTTGCCGGCTACCGCTTCTCCGGACGACCTGTTTTTGCGTTCATGATTCTTACCGGTTATTAAAGATATACAGAAACTGCTCAATTGCTTGTTATGGGTCAAATATATTGAGATTGATATGAAAGTTTTCGGGTACAAAGAAAAGGTTATCAACGACCACGGTTTACTTCAAATGTCAGAAGTAACATTTCAAGCATCCGCTAAAACACTTAGAGCAATTGCAAAATTCTTAATTGAATCAGCAGACTATATGGAAAAACATGACGACTTCGACCATTCACATATACAAGATGATTGGAGTGAGTGGCAGGATGAATACCCTGATATTATAATCGCTAAAGATGACACAACTACATGAAATAAAAGCATATTATGAACTACGAAATAATTCTTTCTAATATTCGAGAAGCCAGAGAAGAAATTGAGAAACTTGAGGCCAAGATCGCATCGACTGAGAAACCAGATCAAGTCGAGTTTGAACTTTCACTGAGGCATGCCTACCACCATCTCAATTTCGCTTGGAATGTAAAGAATGTAAGGACAGAAAAATATACAAATTTAACAGACGAAAATTTTAGGAATTGGGGAATGTTTCCTAAAGACTTTGATGACCTGGGAGCATTCGGAGAATAAAAACAACCTGTTAATCTTTACATTCTATGAACCAAAACAGGCGGTGGATTTTTAGATTCCGTTGACAGATTAAAGCGATTACCAGAATAAATGAGCCTCTGAGAAAGAGGCCTTTTTTTTTTTAAAAGGGCGGTGAAGTTTTGACGACCCTCCGCCCTTTTAAAATGAAGAGTCCTCTCATAACCATAGAGGAGGATTGTCAGCATGGTATTCTTTTTTCCTGTTATTCTCAACGATCTTTTTAAATTTGGCCGGGCTTATCAATGGCCCAAGCCTTCTGAATGCGACCGGTGTTCCAGTTGCAGATTATGGGGGCACGGTTATGTGACGGCCTGTTTTGACGGATTTTCTGAACCGC
>JBAQUK010000149.1:0-4765 GCA_049297455.1 Desulfosalsimonadaceae bacterium
CATTTTTATCGTGTTCGTATAAATATATTACGTACACGTTAAAAACAGAAATAAAAACAAATTATTTCAAATAAATAGCGATCACAGATTGGTTTAAAATGTACGCTTTACACGACTTTCAGGATATGATAAGGAGATGTTCATGACCGGAACCCTGCTCCCGGATATCGTAATGGATGACGCGAAGATCGACGAAGCCGTGACATTTATTAATCAGCGGGTTGTCGCCCATGTGTACCAGGGCGCACTGGAAATCGGGGAATATGTTCTTGAACGCTTCTTTAACAATAACATTCAACTGGCCGGTTCCAGAAGCGCTTATAAACAGGTCAGCTACCGCAAACTGTGCGACCACCCGGAAATGACCGTGCCCCGCACCACGTTGATGGAAATGGTGCGGGCCGCGGCCCAGCGGAACTTTCTGGTGAGCAAAGGGGTTGAGATGTCAGCCGCCTGAAGTACAGCCGCCTGAAGTACAGCCGCCTGAAGTACAGCCACCTGATTGCATTGAACCGGCTGCAAAACACTGAAGAAAAACTCGCCCTCGCCCGGGAGTGCATTGACAACGGCCTGACCGTGGACGAGCTGAAACAGCGGATCAGGGAAATCCAGGCGGAATCCGTCAATCCGCCCGCCAGCCTGGCCGCATCGGTGGAAATCTATTTGGGCGGCATCAACCGGTGGCTCCGGCGTGTGAGCGCGCCGGGCGGAATGACAAACGCTGGCCTCATCAGCGGCATGCGCCTTCGAAAAAGGAAAAAATCCTGGATGCCGCAGGAGGGATTCTTGAGGATATATCCGTTATCACCAACCGGATTCAGGCAATGGTGACGATTTTGACCCAACCGCCTGTTTTACCGGCAATTGAAGAAGAGACTTCAGGGGACGCTTGAAGGGTTTCACAGTGGGCGGATATCCGCCCACTGTATCAGAATAACCGTCATATCCTGATACAAATTCCATCATTTCTTTAAAAACTGAAAACCGCTATTTTAATTTTATCCCGAAAATAAAAGGAACTCATGCCAAACCCGAACAGCCCTGCCGAAACCTTTAAATCCGGATTCACGGCCATCATCGGCGCGCCGAATGTGGGCAAATCCACGCTCTTAAACACCATGATCGGTGAAAAAATATCCATTGTGTCCAACAAACCCCAGACCACCCGGAACCGGATCGCGGGGGTCAGTCACCGGCCGGGGTTCCAGATCGTTTTTCTCGACACCCCCGGCATTCACAAGAGCACCAAGCCGTTAAACAGCAAAATGGTGGAAGTGGCCATGTCATCAATTAAAGATGTGGACCTCATTTTGATGGTGGTGGATGCGGCCAATCCGGAACCGGCCTCGGAACAGCTCATTTTGGCCAAACTCAAGAGCAGCCGGCAGCCCCCGGTTATTCTGGCCCTCAATAAAATCGATCTGATCAAAAAACCGAAACTGCTCCAGTTGATTGATCGCTGGCAAAAAGCCTATCCGTTTGAAGAAATCGTCCCGGTTTCCGCCACGGAAGGCACTCAGGTGGACGAACTGCTTGACGCCATGGAAAAACGCCTCCCGGACGGCCCTCCGTATTTTCCGGAAGATATGATCACCGATATGCCGGAGCGCTTTATTGCAGCGGAAATGATACGGGAAAAAGTATTTACGCTCACCGCCCGGGAAATTCCATTCTCCACCGCCGTCACCATCGAATCCTTTGAGGAGCTCCCCAAACAAAACCTGGTGCGCATTCATGCCGCCATTCATATTGAACGGGATTCCCAGAAAGGCATTATTATCGGAAAGCAGGGCGCCATGCTGCGGGCCATCGGCGAAGCCGCACGGCTCGACATTGAGCAGATGCTGGACACCCGGGTGTTTCTGCAACTCTTTGTGCGAATCGAAAAAAACTGGAGCAAGGATGCCAGGGCCTTGCGGAAACTGGGATATTAACCGGTTTTCCGGGTAGTTAAGCGTCTGTTTCAAGCCGATATGATTCTGTCCTTCCATCCCATGATCATTGCCGACGAAAACAGGATCTGCGCCGGCCGCGATCCGGACGACCGGGAACTGGCTGCCATACGCCGGGCGTCCGCCGTAATTCTTCCCCAGGGATGCCGGCGACCCCTCCATGACATGGCCGTCCGCCATTGCGCCCATGTGTTTCCCGATTATTCCGCAAAATTCGCGTATCCGGGAAAAATCGGCCAGGCCGCCTTATTTGTGCATCTGGGTCTCCCGCACCCGGAAACGGAAACCTTTGCTTCCGTGGACGCATTTTACGACGGCCGCCGGAACACGGATAATGCGAGTTATCCCCTGGTCTTTAAATTTGACTGGGGGGGCCAGGGGGATACGGTGATGCGGATCGATTCGCCGGACGGTCTTGAAAGGGCGCTGAACAAAGCGAAGTCCTATGAAAAAACGGGGCAATTTGGTTTTTTAATCCAGGATTATATCCCTTCCGGCAACCGGTCCCTCCGGGTGGCGGTGATCGGCCGTCAAAGGATCGCTTACTGGCGCATCCAGCAAAACCCGGATCAGTTCGGCACGGCCCTGTCCAAAGGCGCTGAAATTAATGAACATGCGGACCCGGACAAGCAAACCGCAGGAATTGCGGTGGTGGACCTTTTGTGCGAAAAAACCGGCATCAATCTGGCGGGGGTTGACCTGATATTTCCGGAAAATCCCGAAAAATCAGGTCCCCTGCTCCTTGAAATCAATTATTTTTTCGGCAGAACCGGCCTCGGCGGCTCCGGACGGTTTTATTCGATGCTCCGCAGGGAAGTCAAACACTGGATTAATGGTCTGAAATAATGAATGGATTTATGCACATCCCGGATGAAGACGATATCCGGCTGGAAAAAAACAAGGCCAGGGATCTCCGGAGATCACCGTGGTGGAAGCGCAAATGCGCAAAAGGCATCTGTTATTATTGCAAAAATCAATTCCAGGCCAGTGAGCTGACCATGGATCATATCGTGCCCCTGTCCAGGGGAGGAAAAACAGAAAAAAACAATGTGGTGCCGTGCTGCAAAAAGTGCAATTCCGAAAAAAAATCCCATTTGTTTACGGACTGGCAACCGGCCGCGCCTCCGGAAAACAACGGATAGTCCGATAAACACAGAAAGGAAACCCATGACCAGATTCGCCATACCCATTGCAGGCGGCATTCTCACCATGCATTTCGGGCACGCAAAGGAATTCGCCATCATCGATGTTGACGGGAAAACCATTCAAAACAAGGAAATCATGAATCCGCCGCCCCATGCCCCCGGCGTGCTGCCCAAATGGCTGTATGAGCTGGGCGTCAACGTCATTATCGCGGGCGGCATGGGAGCCCAGGCCATTCAATTATTTGCTGAAAGCGGCATTCACGTCCAGACCGGAGCCCCGACCCTGGCGCCGGAAACCCTTGTGGAACATTATGTGAACCGGACCCTGCTGACAGCCTCCAATACCTGCGATACCAAAGGTTGCGGGCACTAAAAAATATCAGGGAGAATGAAAAATGATGGCATTGTACATTTTTCCGGGCCTGCTGGCCCTCGTATTTCTGATAGTCGTTAAAAAAACCGTGGAATTGAAAAACGGCAGGCGGAAGGCTGCGGCCGACCGGGCGGCAATGAAAATTGAGCCCCTGGCATCCCCCGGCGTCGTCAGGAAACTTTCGATTCTGCCGCTTATCGATTATTATGCGGACCGGCCCGACCTCAGGACCGAGCCCGGCGTGTCTTATCTGGTAAGGGCGGACGACACCACCATCTTGCTGGATGTGGGGTTTAACGCCAAAAAAGAACACCCGTCCCCTCTGCTTCAGAATATGGAGGCGCTGGGGGTGCCGGCGTCTGAAATTGACATGATTTTCATCAGCCACCCTCATCTCGACCACCTGGGCGGCATGAGGGATCAGAAGGAAAAAACCTTCAGCCTGTCCCAGGGACCGGTTGCGCTCTCAGACATTCCGGTTTATGCGCCGGTCCCGCTTTCACCTTCCCGCTGGAATCCCGGACCGAAAACCCACGTCATCACGGACCCGGTGGTCTTAAAACCCGGTATCGCGAGCATCGGCGTTATCCACCGGTTTTTGTTTCTCATGGGCCGAACCCTGGAAAACGCCCTGGCCGTCAATGTGGAGGGCAAAGGCATTGTGCTCATCATCGGTTGCGGCCACCAGACCATCGAACGGATTATTGAACGGACGTTAGCCCTGTTTGACGCGCCCATTTATGCCATTATCGGCGGGCTGCACTTTCCGGTGGGCGGCGGCAGGATCATGATCGGCCCCGTGAATGTCCAACGGCTGGTGGGCTCCGACAACCCGCCCTGGACGAGCATCCGTGAAACCGACGTTCAAAACGCCATTGCTGCGATAAAAAAGGTAAAGCCTAAAATCGTGGCCCTCTCCCCCCACGACAGCTCCGACTGGAGTCTGGACCAGTTCCGTCAGGCGTTCGGGGATGCATATGTGGATATCCGGGTGGGAAAGGAAATTGTGGTATAAACCGTACAACCGGCACCAATGAATATCTTATTGATATTAATTTATATACAAACAAGAATAAAAAGTGAAACGCATATACAATATATGTTTATTGTTGGCCTTCAAATTTTACCGTCTTGAAAATATGAAAAAATCAATTTTGATGGTTTCGTAAAAAGTATTTTTAATTAACTATCTGAAATTATCAATTTTTTTATAAAAATGTGCTTGCCTTTTCTTTGGTTTTATTATAATATCATATAATAAAATCAATAATTTATAAGGAAAAAGCATGATTCAC
>JBAQUK010000150.1:0-35784 GCA_049297455.1 Desulfosalsimonadaceae bacterium
CGAATATTTCAAATTAAATCAGATAGTTATAAGTTTCGAAAATTTTATTTAACTGACTGTTTTTATTAAAAATTTGACCATGTCCGCAATTTGCGGGCCATCGCTGAAAACCGGGAAACTTCAGTATGTTTAGCTTTATAAGGAATCTATTCGGTTCTACAAGAAGTGATTCGCGTAAGGCCAAACCACTCGTCCCAGATTCTGGTATCAAAAATGAAAAGGATGGCACTATCCTCGCGCTAATACCAGAGGGCGTTTTTTTGGCAGGTGAAGGGAAATCCCCGGTCCGTCTTCCTTCCTTCTATCTTGCATTGCATCCAGTGACAAATGCACAGTACAAGAAGTTTGTTGAAGCAACAGGGCACCGCTCACCGGATGAAGCTTATTCCAATTATCTTTCATCACTTACGGATTTTACGGCATCCTTATTGGAGAGAGCACAGCGCTCTAAACCCGATGAAGCTGCTTCTATAAAACCTGTATGGAGAAGTCGAGACTTTCCGCCAGAGAAGTCAGGTCATCCTGTAGTCTGTGTTAATTGGGAAGATGCAAGAGCTTATTGCGAATGGGCAGGATTACGTTTACCGACTGAGCTCGAGTGGGAGAAAGGTGCTCGGGGAGTGGACGGACGAGATTATCCGTGGGGTAACAATTGGGATGAAAGCAAATGTCGGACCTATAACAATAGACGCTCTGAGACAACTTGCGACGTGTGGGAGTATGCTGAGGGTCGTAGCCCTTATGGACTTTATAATATGGCTGGTAATATATACGAGTGGTGTGAGGATTGGTATGAGAAGGATGCTTATGAGCATTATATCAAAGGAAATCTTACACCCCCGACAAAAAGGAATAGTCGTGTGTCGCGAGGTGGGTCTTGGGGCAGTCGCCATGCCCCGTCATTTCGGTGCGCCGAACGCCAACGCTTTTACGCCCCTCAGTGTCCGGATGTCCTCCTCATGGGGTTTCGATGTGCCAAGACTCTTAACGAATCGAACAGTACCGGACCAGATAGCCCAGTACCAACAGAGTCTACTACCAGATGCGAAAAGGTTAGTGGCCAAAAGGATGAATGTAGATGTACAATATGCAGATCGTATTTCTCATTGGAGCAAATCCAGCAGCACGCACGCTATGTCGGAGAGATATGCTCTGCCAGCCTAATTCAACAGCTTCCCGGCCTTGACGCTTACAGTGTAGGCGGCTCAATTTCGGTTTTCGATAATGACTTGGCGTATTGTCCTAAATGTGTTCGTGGCACCGGCGATATCAGCCGTTATGACAGGACAGTCAAACTCTGTAGCCCAGCCACGGGGGACGGGGACGTGAGGGACCCTTATTGAATCATGAAATTCTGGACATAATACACGGAAGAGCCCCGCCCAACGAGCGGATGCAGCCAATCGGGCCATAAAGCGGCCTCTGGCTGATCCCCGTGTTATACGCGTGGAGGCAAATGGGACGCCCTTGCCCGGCCGCACGTCAAGGGCGTCCTTTTGGACGCCTTTCTCAGACGGCTTACGGACCGTCGGCAGAGAGAAGACCAAGTTTGCCGATGTGAACTGGGTGGAGATCAGCAGAGTCCTGAAGCGCGCGAGCGACGGCTGCCGAAACCCGTCAATTAAATCGTCTTCCAAGGCGAACTCCTCGACATAACCAGCGTTCTTCAGTGACGTGTTAGGGCCTTGGGTCTAAGGTGAACCATGAGCAATATATTTGCATACGATGTTTTTCTCAGCTACAGCGCAAAAGACATGGCGGTGGTGCGGCCGCTGGCGGAGCGGTTGCGCAAGGATGGGCTGAGGGTGTGGTTCGATGAATGGATAATCAAGCCCGGCGACAGCATCCCGGCGAAGATCGAGGACGGTCTGGAACACTCGCGCTTGTTGGTGCTCTGCATGTCGGCCAATGCGTTCGGCTCGGACTGGGCGCAGTTGGAGACTGGCACGTTCCGGTTTCGCGACCCGCTGAACAAGGAACGCCGCTTCATTCCCCTTCGGCTAGATGACACCCCGATCAAGGGCTCGCTGGCACAATTCCGTTACATCAACTGGATCTCGGACACACTGGAAGTGGAGTTTTCTAACCTTCTGGCTGCCTGCCGTGGAGAGATTGAGAAGACGCCTACACGTCAACGCATTTGCATGATCTCCTCGGAGTACCCACCCCATATTCTTGGCGGACTTGGGGTTCATGTCACGCGGTTGTCAGCGGAGCTATCAGCTTTCAATGACATCGATCTTGTTCTTCCGTACCAGAAGAGCAGCGACTATGCACCTGCACCGCATGGTGTCCGCACGCACCCCCTGGCGCGGACCGAGGCGAATTACGACGACCCGATATCCTGGCTGCATTTCGCTCAACACGCATTCGATCTCGTGAAACATATAAGCACTACCGGTCCAAAACCCGAAGTGGTCCACTGCCATGACTGGGTTACGGTGTTGTGTGGCATCAAATGCCGGTGGTTGCTTAAAATTCCCATGGTTTTTCACGTTCATCTCCCAAACCGCACCCCTTTCTGCTCTTCGGTAGAGAACCTCGGTCTCGTCTGTTCTGATCTTTTGACAGTCAACAGTCAGGCGATGGCGGAACAGATGAAGGCCCGCTTCCCCGATAAGAAGGTCGCGGTGGTTCCGAACGGTGTCGACACAAAAGTATTCAAACCGGGTGATCCCAATGCTGACATGGACCGATACGTGTTGTTCGTTGGCCGCCTCGTCGAGCAGAAGGGTGTGGACTTCTTGTTGCGCGCCTTCGTCCATGTCCTGAAACGCTTTCCGAATATTGAATTGAAGATTGTAGGTACTGGGCCTTGTGAATCGGCATATAAACGTTTGGCAGATTGTCTCCTGATCGGCGATCGGGTACGCTTCGTTGGATGGAAGGTAGGTTTGGAATTAAGCCAACTCTACCAATCAGCATCTGTAGTCGCAGTGCCGAGCATCTACGAACCGTTCGGTATGACTGCCTTGGAGGCCATGGCCTGCGCACGGCCCGTTGTTGCAAGTAACACCGGCGGGTTGAAGGAAATCATTCGGCATGAAGAGACGGGCTGCCTAGTGGCCGCTGGCGACCACCTCGATTTGGCCCAATGGATCATAAAACTGCTGGACCGAAAAAGCCTTCGGCAGGAACTGGGTTATAGGGCAGGACGCATGGTGCATGAATCAACTGATTACCAGTGGTCGTCTGTCGCCCGCCAGTTCGCAGAGATCTACTACAAGCTTTCGTGCGAAGCGCTCGATTTGACTGTGCTGAAGGAAGCCCGTGAATACGCTGAGCAAATCCGTCAACTTGCTTGCAGCCTTGACAGGAGCTTAAGTGTATATTACCAGGACGACTGGTTGTTCAATTGGGGGGTACTATGAAAGCCCGCATATTCATTCTCCAGGGACAGAATGCCTTGGCCAAAGAGATTAGTTCACTGCTCAGGGATGAGATTCACAGGGATATCGACGTGGAGTATGTCGAAATTGACCCGAAGTACAATCGGTCGAGCGATTGGAACATGCACCGTCATTGTCGAGATTACCTCCAATTGCTGAGAACATCGTTCGTAGCATCCCATACGTTCGACGTAGTGATAAAAAACGATTGGGAAACTAAGTGGTGCTATTTGGGTTTGGGTTACGCGGGGGAATTTGGGGGTTATTGCTTCGAGTTGAAACACATGCAGATGACCGCCCTGTTTCCGGCTTTGGCCGTCATGGACCGTATTGTTATGCTGCCAGAGGAGTTCTTCCTGAACCTGGACGTGCATCCGCGAACATTCTTGTCGCTGGCCCGTCCCTTGGATCTGGGAGGAATTGAATTGGTGGATTATCATGCCGCAGGGACTATAAAGCAAGCAGTCCATCGCGTTGCCATACAACTAAGACGGGAATGGAGGGGCCTCTGTCATCGTCAAATGGCGATTCGCCGGTTATTCAAACCCGATTTTGTGGAGTTGGGCCGTTTGCTGAAGGTCGACCCTGTGATCTTGGAATCGAACAATCTGTTCTCGCCAGAAGTTAGGTTGGGCGCCTCTATCGTGGAAGGGGAAGCAGTTGAAGGCACTTTGTCGCGCGTTGTACTTGAACTTCGCAATTACGGCGGCCGTGCGCTGAGGAACATTCGTGTCCGGGTGAGAGCGCCGATCAAAGCTATGGCGTCTCCTGTTTCGGAAATGCTGGATCTATTACCGCCGCAGACCTTAAGAATCGAGTTAAACCTGACCCCAAGAGTGACGCCTTGCTGTCCACTGGAAGTGTTCGTCGATCACGGGGACGAGCCACAAGATATCCCGTCTTTCCCGATCACGGTACTGGTTGATGTCTCGCCTCGAGACCCGGCACCGGGGTAACGGGCGACAGGGCCGTGCCGGGTTGGGGGAAAACTTGGGACGCCCTTAACTTATTAATTTCCCGCTTTGGCTTTTCAACTATGCTTTTTGACCCAACAAAAACATGCTGCGGGCAAGCCGCAGATGTTCATCGTTGGCCTCATACAATCACGCTTGACGTTAGTCACGAGATGCGTTATTATGCAACATGATTAAATCATTCAAGTGCGAGTACACCGAAGCACTCTCAAAAGGCCAGCGTGTCAGGCAGTTCGTGAATATCGCCAAGGTGGCACGGCGTAAGCTCAGACAGATCGAGATCGCCGGTCGACTTGAAGATCTGAAGATACCACCCGGCAATCACCTTGAAGCACTCAAGGGTAATCGTTCCGGTCAATACAGCATTCGTATCAACGATCAGTGGCGTGTCTGCTTTTGTTGGACGGATGCGGGTGCTGAAAATGTCGAAATCGTCGATTACCACTGAAGGAGAATTTATTATGAACAAGCTCGATCCTATTACTCCCGGTGAAATCCTCCTGGAGGAATTTTTAATACCGATGGGTCTTAGCCAGTACCGGGTGGCCAAGGAAATTGGCGTTCCTGCGCAGCGTATTAGTGAGATCGTCGCGGGTAAGCGTTCGATCACGGCTGATACTGATTTACGGTTGTGTCGTTTGTTTGGCCTTTCCAACGGCTATTGGTTAAGAGCTCAGGCAGCCCACGACACGGAGGTTGCAGAGCGTACTCTTGGCCCATCGCTAAAAAAGATCAGACCTTGGCAAACGGTTGTGGCCCAACATGCCATTGGAGGGGATGCGAAGAACTTGCGGTCTTCGTAAGAAACACCGCACGCGCACCTCTTCAAAAAAAATGAATTTTTAGAGGTTCCCATAAGAATTGCATCAGGGTCAACGAATTCCAGCACGGGAGAAACAACAGATGCCTGAAGGAAGTTTGTGCAATAAACAGCCCATCCAGACCGATGCGGCGTTAAAAACGCTGCTGGCCGATTCCGGCGGGCGGCAATATTATCAGGAAATGAAAGCCCTGGATGTGGACAGCGGGCTTTTGTGGGACACCATTCAGAAAACCTGCAAATCCCGTATCCGCACCTGGCTGAAACTCTGCGCCCATTGCGGCATGTGCGCGGACAGCTGCTTTTTTTACCGCATCAACGACCGCGACCCCAAACAAGTTCCTGCCTATAAAATCCAATCCACTTTGGGCGAGATCATCCGGCGCAAGGGCAATGTCGATAACGCATTCATGCACATGGCCATGGAAACCGCCTGGGCCAAATGCACCTGCTGCAACCGGTGCGGACTCTATTGCCCCCACGGCATCGACATGGGGGTGATGTTCGGCTATCTGCGGGGCCTCTTGTACCAGCAGGGGTTTGTGCCATGGGAGCTCAAAATCGGGGCCGGCATGCACCGGGTCTATAATGCGCAGATGGATGTCACGAACGAGGAGTTTATCGATACGTTCGTCTGGATGGCCGAAGAAAACGAGGAAGAATATCCGGGTCTGACCATCCCCATCGATAAGGTCGGCGCGGATATCCTGTATACGGTGAATGCCCGGGAAGTCAAACATTACCCGGAAGACCTGGCCCAGGCCGCCATTTTGTTCCATCTCGCCGGTGAAAACTGGACCGTCACCAGCGTGGGGTGGGAACAGACCAGCCTCGCCATGTTCGCCGGGGACTGGGCGGCCTGCAAAATTCAGGTGGAATCGGTTTATGCCGCCATGGACCGGTTAAAGCCCAAACGCATGGTGGGCACCGAATGCGGACACGCCCATCGCGCCACGGTGGTGGAGGGGCCTTACTGGGCCGGCAGGAAAGACGGTCGCCCGCCGGTGGAATCCATTCATTATGTGGAATGGCTGGCCGAAGCCCTGCGCACCGGCAAGCTGAAAATAGACCCCGCCAAACGAATCAAGGAGCCCGTGACCCTCCAGGATTCCTGCAATTATGTCCGGAATCACGGCTTAAAAGAGATCACCCGGGAAATCGTCAGCTATATCGTGGAGCCGGGCTATTTTGTCGATATGTCCCCCAACAAGGAACACAACTACTGCTGCGGGGGCGGCGGCGGGTTCAACGGCATCGGACTGTACCGCGAACAACGGAACAAGGCGCTGATCACTAAACGGGACCAGATCCTTCAAACCGGCGCCAAACTGGTGCTGGCCCCCTGCCATAACTGCTGGGACGCGATCCGGGATCTTGAAGAAATATACAATATCGGCATTCGCTGGTCCTTTTTAAAACCCCTGGTCCTTGGCATGGTGATCGTACCCGACCATCTGAAACCAGAGGAGTAAAACACGGCACGATCACGACAGCCTCTGACCCTCCAAATAAAATGAGGTGACCCATGTTTAAAAGAATTTTGTTCGCCACTTCCGCAACCCCCGCCTGCGACCATGCCGCACGGGTGGCATTTGACATGGCCCGGAGATACAATGCCCATATCGATGTGTTTCACGTTATCGGCGTGCCCACAAGGGGGTTCAGCCATGTGGTGGTGGACCTGACCACCGGGGAAAAGGTGGTTTTGGATGACAATTACTGCGATCTGGTCAAAGAGGAAATCCGCACCTATTACGATCACCAGATCAAAACCGAAACCGACTATGCCATTGAAGTGGCCATTGGGGAGTCGCATCGGGAAATTCTGCGCCTGGCCCGGCACACCCAGCCGGACATGATCATCATGGGTGGCAGCACCGGCGCAACCGGGGCCTATGCGGCCCGCAGGAATATCACCGGCTCCACGTTTCAGCGGGTGGCCAAGACCGCCCCCTGCCCGGTCATGGTTATCAACCGGCCGGCGGGGTCTTTCTGGGGCGGGTTTTCCAATATCGTGTTCGGCACGGATTTTTCGGAAAACGCGGACTCAGCGTTTGAATTCGCGTTTAACCTCGCCAAAACCTTTGATTGCGAATTCCATCTCCTGCACGCCCTTGACATTACCGGGTGTCAAATGAATACGTTCCACTCCCAGGACGACATCGACGACCAGATCCGGAAAGCGAACCAGCAGTTCCGGTACCGGTATGTTTCAAAAATGGGGGATTTCAAAAACTATGACATGGACGTGTGGGAAGGCATCCCGTTTGTTGAAATCGTCAAATACGCCAGGGAAAAGCATGCGGACCTGATTGTGATGGCGCACCATACCCGAAAAACAGGAGACGGCGAAGGCGCTCTCGGCAGTATCGCGGAGCAGGTTATCCTTCGGGCCAACTGTCCGGTGATCAGCGTCAACCGGTCCATTTCCAAATAAGTCCTGGCTCCAAATAACCTCCGGGCGGAAACCGCCTGTTTGACCGGTTCGGCATTGGGCCAATACATATGACACGCTTTGCAAAGGGGTGCATAATGATGAAAAAAATTTTAATTATTGAAGATGATCCTGCGGTAGCCGATTATCTGAAGACGTTTTTTGAAGATAACGGATACGCCACCTTCACGGCCGTCACCGCCCAGAGCGGCTATGACCTTGCCAAACTGGAAAAGCCGGACCTGATTACCTTGGACATTGAGCTGCCCGACGAATGGGGCCCCCGGTTTTACCGGAAACTCTCCGCCGACAAAGCCTTAAAAAACATTCCGGTAATCGTCATCAGCGGTCTTTCCGGCAACAAATACGCGGTTACCAAGGCGGTGGCAAGCCTTTCCAAACCCTTTGACCGGAACGAACTCCTAAAAATCGTCAAAGAAACCATCGGATAAGCTAAGGTTAACGGCAATCAAGGTGTTTCGCCATGCCTGACGTCCTATTAATTGTTGATCATGACAGGGAACTGGCCCAGGCTTTGGCCGTTTATCTCCGGCGTCATCAATTTGAGGTCATGCTCGCCGATTCCGACTTGATGGCGCTGGAGATCATTCACACCCGCTCCCCCGCCATCGTGCTGGTGGATCCCCATCTTCCGGAAACAGACCCCTTGCTTTTTCTGCAGCAGATGAAAGACCGGATTCCTTACAGCCAGTTCATCATCTACGGGCCGCCGGATTCCCTTGAAAGCATCATGGAAACATTTCACACCCGGGCCCTGACCTATATCCGGAAACCGGTGAGCAGCATTGAACTGGATTTTGCGTTGAAAAAAGCCGGAGAGTGGACCCTCCTTGAAAGCGAACACCAGAAAACCACCCAGAAAATCAAGGAATTACAAAACGCCCAGACCCTGCTGCAACAGCTTTTTGATGAAGTGCCCTGCTATATCACCGTTCAGGATCAAAATTTCCGGATGACCACCACCAACCGGCTGTTTAAGCGGGATTTCGGGAACGATATCGGCGGGTACTGTTATCAGATATACAAACATCGGGACACACCCTGCACCGACTGCCCGGTTGCGGCCACATTTCAGGACGGCCGCCGCCACCAGACGGAAGAAGTCGTCACCTCCAAATCCGGGGTCCAGTATCACGTGCTGACCTGGACCGCGCCCATCCGCAACGAAGCCGGCGAAATCACCCAGGTGATGGAAATGGCCACCAATATCACCCAGATCCGGCAGCTTCAGGACCACCTGACATCCCTGGGGCTGATGCTGGGTTCCATGTCCCACGGGATTAAGGGGATGCTGACTGCGCTGGACGGCGGTATTTATCTGCTGGAAACCGGCATCAATAGACAGGATGAGAAAAGAATCGCCCGGGCCTTTGACCAGGTCCGGCAGATGGTGGCGCGCATCCGGAAAATGGTTCTGGATATTCTTTATTTCACCAAATCACGGGAGCTTCAATACCGGGAAGTCGATATCTGCGAACTGGCGGAGTCCATCGCCGATGTGATCAGACCCAGTGCCGACCGTCACGATATCACCTTCACCGTCACACTGCCGTCACCTTCGGTGCGGGTTGAACTCGACCCGGACCGGCTGAGGGAGGCGTTAATCAATTTTCTCGAAAACGCCGTGGACGCCTGCGTCTCGGACACCAACCGGGAAACACACCATATTGCCTTTGACACCCGCGTTACCGAAGATGGCCGTGTCTGTTTCGACATCAGCGACGACGGACTGGGAATGGACCGGGAAACCAAGGAAAAAATGTTTACCCTGTTTTTTTCATCAAAAGGGTCCAAAGGCACGGGGCTGGGACTGTTCATCGCCAACCATGTGATCGGGCAGCATGGCGGGACAATCCTGGTGGAATCCGAAATCAACAAGGGTTCCAGGTTTACCATCTGTATTCCCCGGACCAGGGAGAAAATGGATAAACCATGAGACTGACCACCAGAAGCCGCTACGGCACCCGCATGATTCTTGATCTGGCCATGCATGCCGACCACGGTCCCGTAACCCTCGGAGATATATCCAAAAGACAAAATATCTCTTTGAAATATCTTGAAAAACTCATCAAAAAACTCAAAGATGCGGGCTATGTCACCAGTCGGCGGGGCCCTTCCGGAGGGCACATGCTGGCCCGGTCGCCGGAAGCGATTACCGTGGGCGATATTGTCCGGATCTTGGAAGAAAGCGCCGCCATCACCGATTGTTCGGAAAAAAACAATAAAATCTGCGGCGTCTGCAACCGGGCCGGCGAATGCCTGTCCCAATGGGTCTGGATTGAAGCCGGCAACGCCATGTTCGACCGCCTGGACCAGATCACCTTCGCCATGCTCCTGAACGGCAGTCATCATCCGCTTCAGCAAACCCGTCCCGAATCTCACCCGGCAATCACCGCACCGGAAACAACCGCTGAAACAAAAAGCTGCACCTTGCCTGACGGGCTTTTGACCTATTGAATCAATCGAATATGATGTGAACTGACCCTTAATTCATCGATACACTTTAACTGCTCCCACAAATCCAGGCAATCGGCCCGAAAATACATGGCCCGGCCGCACTTTAAGGGATCAATGCTTTTGGCAAAATAATAAAAAAGGGAACTGGCATCGGTTTTCGCCATTTTTTCGAGCAATTCCGAAAGCTTTCGGGCGGTCTTATAATAATCGCCGATATCAACGGGCGTCTGGATGACTTGCAGGACCATCGTTTTGATTTCGCGGTAAATGTCCGGATGCTCCGCCACCGCTCTTTCCGAAGCCATCAAGGATCTGACCCGCCGCCGCTCAAGCTCTTCAAGTGATGGATTGATTTTGTCATTCATGGCACCCTCCGTAACCACTCAATCAAAATTGGCGGTTTGCCAGAAACCCCGACTTCTTCATTGCTTTATAATACGCCAAGCAAAGATTATTGCAAAGGATTTGCGCACTTTAAGCAGGGCTTCAATACTGTGCCGTCAAAATTGGATCAGCCTGCCGCGGAATAATGTGGATCTTTGAAATTTGGAGGCAAAGGACATTATTTATTTTAGGTTCCGCGACAGGCCGACACATCTTTATATTACATGGCTGACTCCGGGTGAAACACATTCACTTCCTTCAGATCATCCCCCAGGTATTCCCGCTCATTGGGCCCGAGAATGCCCAGGGACAGACAGATCAGCGTCCACAGGTGCACCACCGGATAATGCCCGCCGTAATGTTCGCTGAGTTCATGGATTTGGGCGTGGCAGTTATGGCAACCCGCGATACAGTAATCCGCGCCCGTGGCTTTGATCTGCTCATCCTTCAACCGGCCGTATTCCAGGCGCTGATCCTTGAATCCGGACTGGAGAAACCCGCCGCCCCCGCCGCAGCAATAGTTGTTCGACCGGTTGGGCGTCATGTCGATAAAGTTCTCCTCACCCACCACGGATTTCACCACAAACCGCAAATCTTCGGCAATGGGGTCCCCAAAACTTTTGCGCACGATCTGGCAGGGATCCTGAACCGTGAACTTGATTTTCAGATCCTTGTTCCAGTCTGAATTGACCTTTAATTTGCCTTCACGAATCCATTTGGCATAGTATTCATAAATATTTTTAACTTCAAACTGATGCTCAATTTTGAATTTTTTCAGTCCGGCCCGGACTGCGAATGTTACGTGCCCTCACTCGGTGTTGAGAAACGTTTTACACCCCAGCTCATGGGCCTTGTCCGTCGACTGCTGAACCAGATGTTTCCAGCTTGCGTCTTCCGCAAGAAACAGGCAGTAGTTCTCGCCGCCCCATCCTTTAGAGCCGTATGTCCAGTTCGCGCCCACCAGATGGAGAATTTTCCAGAGCGGCAGCATCTCGTCGGGTTCCGTTACCGGCTCCCTGGAATTCTGGTTTAAGAAAAACTCCGCGCCCATCTTATCCATTGGGGCTTCCATGTCCTTGAATTCGGGCTGGGCCTCCTGATATTCCGTAAGGATATCTTCCACCACAAAGGCGAAATCCTCAGGGGAAGTGCCCATGGCGCTGCCGCTTTCATTTTTAAGGGCCATATCGCAGGAACCCAAAATTCCCTTGGGCCGCTTGTCCCTGGGCCAGGTGTTCCGGGCATTGTATACGAGCTGCGGAATATCGATTTTCATGGGGCAGACATAAATACACCGCTGGCACATGGTGCACATCCACACCCAGGGGGTGCTGGTGATTTCATCATCCATGCCGAGTGCCGCCATTCTCAGAAACTTGCGGGGGTCCATATTTTCCAGCCCTGTGGCAGGGCATCCGGACGAACAGGCCCCGCAGGTCAGGCATAAATTCAGGTTTCCGCCTTCCGGAAGGAGCTCCTTCACCATATCCATAAAGGTGCTTTGCTTTTTCCCTCCGAGTTTGATTACTTTTTCCGTCATACGATTCAACCCTCCATTTTTGTGGGAACGATTAATTTCTTGAGGATATTTCAATAGTCTTGGTGTTGGTCTGCGGTTTGCGGGCATTTGCCCATAATTTGAAAAATTAATGAATCGGGGTCCGGATGTCAAGATTTTTTAAAGCATTTGCTCAGAATAAACCGGAGGAAAGATTTGAGATAAAAGCATCAGCCTTCGGGCATTTCTAAAGGAATCTCCCATTTTTTCATATATTTCCATACCGATGTCCGGCTTTTTCCAAGACGTCTGCCCACTTCCGCCTTGTTCCACCCGCACTCGCCGAGCAGCGCCGACAGCCCCGACCGGTTGATTTTTGGTCTGGCCTGGGGATGGCCGGTCGAAGCTGCGGCAACGGGACTGCATTCCGTCTGCCGGATTTCCACCGGCAGGTCAACGGTATGGATCTGGTCGGCATTACACAACACGAACGCATGCTCAATGGCGTTTTCCAGTTCCCGGACATTACCCGGCCAATGGTGGTCCATCAACACCCGCAGTGCGTCGGATGTCAATCCGGTGACGGCCTTGCCGGTTTTCCGGTTAAACTGGTTGATGAAATGAGAAATCAGCAGGGGGATGTCTTGTTTGCGCTCCCGAAGGGGAGGGATAAAGATCGGGAATACTTTCAGCCGGTAATACAGATCTTCGCGGAACAGGCCCTGGGTCACCAGGGCGAATAAATCTTTGTGGGTGGCGGTGATGATCCGGATATCCACGGAACGTTTTTTCGATTCCCCCACCCGTTCGATCTGTTTTTCATGAATGGCCCGCAGGAGCTTGAGCTGAATAAACGGGCTGATGTCACCAATCTCATCCAGGAAAATCGTCCCGCCGTCAGCTTCCTCAAACCGTCCTTTCCGGTCCCGGTGCGCGCCGGTAAACGCCCCCTTCACATGGCCGAAAAGCTCGCTTTCCAGCAGGGATTCGGACAGGGCGCTGCAATTGACGGTGATCAGGGGTTTGTCAAACCGGTCGTGGTTGTAGTGAATCGCTCCGGCCACCAGTTCTTTGCCGGTGCCGCTTTCCCCTTGGATGAGAATGGTGGCGTCGCTGTTGGCTGCGGCCCGTATAGCCCTGAAAACATCCTGCATAACGTCGCTTTTGCCGATAATATTGCCGAATTGATGGATTTCCAGAAGTTTTTGTCTGGCTTCGTCAAATTTTTGACGGGCAATGGTCAGTTCGGTCAGGTCGGTGATGGTTTCAACAACGCCCATGATCGTTCCGTCCCCGTCTTTGACCAGTCTTGCGTTTTTAATTACGGACAGGTAATGCCCGTCTTTGTGCATGAGCTTACATTCCGTGGGCGCCACGGTACCGGTTTGGAATATGCCGCATTCCTGCGCGTCTTTCGGGCATGCGTCATTGAAACAACTGGAGAAATTGAGCATCCGACAGGTCTGGCCAATGGCTTCCGCAGCGGAATACCCTGAAATTTTTTCCATGGACGGGTTCCATGACCGGATGATGCCGTCGGCGTTGAGGGTAAATACACCTTCCGCCATGGCGTCGAGCAGGAGATGGGCGAAATGGGGGTTCCAGATTTCGTTGAAATTGGGCATGGCCGAGATCCTCGTGAAAAAATATGGGCCGTCAACAATAAACGTTATGTAACGTTACTATCGTTACCTTTACATATCAATGGTCCGGCCTTTGGGTCAACAACAATAAAGGGGAAAATTTATTCCATGCGGTATTGAATCTTGCAGCAGCCCATTTTTTATAAATTTATGATATAAAACAAATAGTTAAATTTTTATGTCGAAATTGAAGATCCGGCTTGAAGTGTATTCCCGGCTGCTGTTGTTATTGTCTGGCATAAAAAATGTATAACACATGGTCTTATCCCAAAATTGTTCCAGTCCCTACCGTTTGGAGGACTATCCCAGGGACAGTGCATCATGAACAGGATCGTTTACATAGAAGAGGAATGACCATGAAACCCAAAAAATTGATTGTTATCGGCGGATCGGCCGCCGGCGCCAAGGCAGCCGCCCGGGCCAGACGCATTGACCAGGCCGCGGACATCACCATCATCCAGAAAGATCCGTATTTGTCCATGGCTTCCTGCGGATATCCCTATTATGTCGGAGATGTGTTTGACGACCGGAATATGCTGTTGTGCGCGCCCACCGGTGCGTTGCGGGACCCGGATTTTTTCATGCAGACCAAAGCCATCAAGGCCCGGACCGAAGTGGAGGTAACGGCCATCGACCGGAAAAACCACCGGGTGACCTGCCGCCAGGTCGCCGACGGCAAGGAGGAAATCCTTGAATATGACAAGCTCATTCTTGCCACGGGCGCGAAAGCGAAAATGCCGCCCATTCCGGGCCGTGAACTTCATGGTATTTCCACACTGATGTCCATTCAGGACGCCGATTACCTGCGGGCGCTGGTGGATGACGAGAAAGTCAAAAAAGCCGTGATTGTGGGCGGCGGCCTGATCGGTATTGAAACCTGCGAGGCCCTTCAAAAGGCCGGTGTGGAAGTCGCCATTGTGGAATGCTTGCCCCAGCTCCTGTCTTTTCTGGACTGGGAAATGGCCAAGATCGTTGAAAATCATATTCTCAGCAAAGCTGTCCGCGTGATTGTCGACAACGGGGTGTCCGAATTTGTCGGGGAGGACGGCCGGTTGACCGGCGTGAAGCTCCAGGACGGCGAGGTGCTTTCGTGTGAGCTGGCGGTGATGGCCATTGGTGTCACGCCCAACGCTGAACTGGCCGCAGATGCCGGACTGGAAGTCGGAAAACTGGGCGGGATTTCAGTAAATCTCAAAATGCAGACATCGGACCCGGATATTTACGCCGCCGGTGACTGTGTGGAGGTTAAAAACCTGCTTTCCGGCCAAAACGTGCTGGCCCCGTTCGGCGATCTGGCCAATCTCCAGGGCCGGGTGGCCGGTGAAAACGCAATGAACGGGAACTCGGCCATTTTTCCCGGCACCGTGCAGAGCGGGATTTGCAAGATTTTTGAGTTTTCCGCCGGCTCCACGGGACTCTCTGAAAAATTGGCCCGGGCGCTTGGGATGTTTGAAATTGAAACCGTGATGAACGCGAGCCCGGACAAGCCGGGGTTTATGGGGGCCAAGATGTTGATCAGCAAAATGGTGGTCAACAAAGGCGACCAGCGGCTTATCGGATACCAGTGCGTGGGGCCGGGCGATGTGAGCAAACAGGTGGCGGTGGCGGCCATGGCCATTCAGGGCAAATTGACATTAAATGATTTGATCAATGCGGACTTGCCCTATGCGCCTCCGTTTTCCCTGGCCATCGATCATTTTATCGCGTCGGCCCATATCATGCAGAACAAGCTCTGCGGCCGGATGGCCGGCATTTCCTGCCAAAAGGTCCGGGAAAAGCTGAGTGACGCGAAAGGCAATACGGTCCGGCCCTTTTTGCTGGATGCGCGTTCGCCCGAAGAATACAGACAATTGCGGCTCGGCGTGGGCGAGACGCTGATTCCTCTCGGCGCTCTGCGCACCCGTCTGCATGAGCTGCCCCAGAACAAGGAACAAGAGATCATCTGCTATTGCAAGATTTCCCTGCGGGGCTATGAAGCTGCCCTGATCCTTATGGCCGCCGGGTGGAAAAACGTGAAAGTCATGGAAGGCGGCATCATGGCCTGGCCCTATGTAAGAGAAAAATAAGAATTTGTATTTTTTATAAATCCATCATTTGCAAGCGATAAAGGGACGCTTGATCTTACCTCCTGTTAGACTCCCTTTTTAAAAGCAGGCGGATCATCCGCTATGGTGACGGATGATTCGCCTGCATTCTCACCTTTTACAAAAAAAAAGTTACAAAAACCGGGCAATGTTTCAAACAATAAGCCAAGGAGAAAGGAACATGAATAAATTCAAACAATTTATGGCTGTTCACAATAATCCTGGAGTGGATTGCCATGCGGTTCAAGCCAATTGGCGGAAACTGGCCAGAATTGAAAGCGCCAAGTGGATTCGGACGTATTTTAATGAAAAAGAAGGGATTCGTTATTGTATATGGCGCGCCCGGAGCCCGGAAGAACTGAAAAATATTTTTACTGAAATGAATGTGTCCTGGGAATCGATCATTCCGGTCGAAGAAACCTCTCCTGATATGTGGGGATAAAACTGGAGGTTTTATGGATTTAAATCGACGGAATTTCTTTAAAATTATTGGAGCGGCGGGCGCGCTGATAACCATGGGAAAAGGCAAAGCGCAGGCGTGGGAATCCAAAGCTCCGCCTGACCCTTACGGCTGCCTCGTGGATTTGACCCGGTGTATTGGTTGCAGGAAGTGTGAGCAGGCCTGCAATGAAGTGAATCATCTGCCCAAACCCGACAGGCCTTTTGATGACCTGACCATTCTGGATCAGAAACGCAGACCGGACGAAAAAACCTTTACCATCGTCAACCGCTACTATCCGGGAAAAATTGACGAAAGAGACCAGTTGGTGCCGAGCTTTGTTAAAATCCAGTGCATGCATTGCCAGGATCCCGCATGTGCATCCGCCTGTATTGTGGGTGCACTGACCAAAAAGGAAAACGGAAGCGTGCATTATGATGAATCCAAATGCATCGGCTGCCGGTACTGCATGGTGGCCTGCCCCTTTGAAATTCCCGCTTATGAATATCACAATCCCATCACGCCGAAGGTCATGAAGTGCACCTTCTGTTATGACCGCATCCGCAAGGAAGGCGGGAAGCCAAGTTGCGCAGCCGTTTGTCCGGTGGAGGCGATTACCTTCGGGAAAAGAAACACGCTTCTGAAACTGGCCGGAAAACGCATTAAGGAAAATCCTGTGACCTATATTGACCATATTTATGGAGAACATGAGGCGGGTGGAACTTCCTGGATGTATATTTCCGGCGTACCGTTTGAAAAACTCGACTTTCTTCAACTGCCTAACGATCCCATGCCAAAACTATCCGAAACAGTTCAACATTCTCTATTTTCATATCTTTGGTCGCCCATTGCCCTGTATGGCATTCTGGGCGGCGTCATGTGGATATTTAAAAACAAAAATGAAAAAGCAGACACGGAAGGAGGCGGCCAATGAGTCATTCTCACTATCCTCTTCGCGCCAAATTCTGGACGCCGGGGGTTCTCGTTCTGGTCGTTCTGATGGCCGCCGGAGCGGCCGTCATTATCGCCCGGTTTATTGGAGGCATTGGTTATGTATCGAATTTGTCCAACGCCCGTCCCTGGGGATTATGGATCGGGGTGGATGTCGCATCCGGGGTGGCGCTGGCTGCCGGTGGCTTTACAACGGCTTTTCTGGCCCACATTCTCGGACGCCATGCCTATGAACCGGTCGTCCGGCCTGCTTTGCTGACCGCCATGCTGGGGTATACCTTTGTTATCATCGGGCTCATGGTGGATATCGGCCGTTCCTGGGCCATATGGAAACCGATGATTTACTGGAATACCCATTCGGTTCTGTTTGAAGTGGCCATGTGCGTTATGTTTTATGTAACAGTTCTCTATATCGAATTTATCCCTGCGGTGGTTGCGCAGTTTAAAGACAACGTGAACCTGCCCGGCGTTTTATCTGTGTTCAATCGAGCAATCGAATTTGTTTTGCGTCTTGCGGACAAAGTTCTCGCCAGGGTCATGTGGGTGTTTATCATCGCCGGGGTTGTCCTTTCCTGCATGCACCAGTCCAGCTTGGGTTCTTTAATGCTGGTGGCGCCGACAAAACTGCATCCCCTTTGGTATACGCCGATTTTACCATTGCTTTTTTTGACATCCGCCATCGCGGTGGGATACCCCATGGTGGTGTTTGAAACCACCATTGCCACCGCATCCATGAAACTGGATTCTGAAATGAAGGTGCTGACACCGTTGACAAAGATCACTATTTTTCTTCTGGGCGTTTATATGTCTTTAAAGATAGGGGATATGATCATTCGGGGTACCTATATCTATTTATTGGATGGAACCGCAGTGACCAATTCGTTTTTAGCGGAGCTGGGGCTTGGGGTCATTCTTCCCTGGCTGCTGCTGATATTCAAGTCTGTTCGAACGTCCCGGCGCTGGCTTTTTTTTACCGCGTCGCTTATCGTTTTCGGGGTTTTGTTAAACCGGATCAATGTATTTATTGTCGGCTATCAGCCGCCGCTCAATGATGGCCGTTATTTCCCGGCCATCGGGGAAATTCTGGCGACTGTCGGGCTCATAGCGGCCCTGATGTTTCTTTATCGTTTTGTGATTACATATTTGCCGGTTTACAGCGCTTCAGGAAAGGAGGCTTCTTCATGAACCGTCCGAAAACGAGATTATTTCCCATCCTGATATGGTTGACAGGCATTGTCATATTCTTTAGCGCTACGGTTGGGGCATATTGGGCCCACAATGCCCTTGCGGAACATCAACCCCAGACCGGAACCGTCAAGACGCCGGGTGATGCAAAAAATGAACCGGCAGAAATCGACTGGAAAGCGCCGGATCAGGAAAAAGCCAAAGAACGCGCAAATGAAATGGTCCCGTATGTGGATACAATCATTGATGAATGCCTTTTATGCAGACAGCAGAAATTAAGGGATAAAGGGCTCGGCATCAAGGACATCCCCAATGAATATTTTTTGCTCGACAGCCCGATTATCAACAAGCAGGAAGATTATTACGGACCTGTGCGATTTATGCACGCCAATCATGCTGCATCAGCAAAGGATTGCGCAGTCTGCCATCATTATCGTCCGGCGGCCCCGGATGCGCTGGAAACAACCCGTTGTTCCGCTTGCCATCAGGACGCTTTTAACAAAACGCATCCGGAGCGGATTGGCCTGAAAGCAGCCTATCATCTTCAGTGCGTGGAATGTCATAAGACCCGGAATAAAGGACCGGTGGATTGCATCGGCTGTCACATGAAAAATGTCCCGGATCACAACACGCTGGTAAAATTGCCGGAAAAACCGACGCCGCAGCAGGTGACAGCCGAATGTTTGCGCTGCCATCGATCCGCCGGAGAAGATCTGCTGACAACAGCGCACTGGCTCTGGAAAGGCCCTTCCCCCTATACGATGGAACGCCGAAAGAACAATCAGCATGGCAAAGGAACTGATGTATTCAACAATTACTGTATCAGCCTCATTACAAACGAGGCGCGTTGCACGTCTTGCCATGCAGGGTATGGCTGGAAAGATACGCATTTTGATTTTAATGATATGAACAAAATGGACTGTCTGGTCTGTCATGACACCACCGGCACCTATCAAAAATCGCCCAAAGAGGCCGGGATGCCGGACCCGGCGGTGGACTTATTAAAGGTGGCAAAAAATGTCGGCCACACCAGCAGACAAACCTGCGGCAGTTGCCATTTTAGCGGTGGCGGTGGTGACGGGGTCAAGCATAGCGATTTGTCCAGCGAGTTGCTCCATCCTTCCCGGAATTGCGATATTCACATGGGCGGCTATGATTTCCAATGTGTCGCGTGTCACCGAACAAGAAATCATCAAATCGCCGGACGCAGCAACTCCGTGCCGGTGGTGGAAGGTGCCCGATCCTGTAAAAATTGTCATGCCGATAAGCCCCATTACCGGGACAATCTGCTTTCCCATCACTTGAACAAACACTGTGAAACGATCGACTGCAATACCTGTCATTCGCCGGTTTATGCCAAATGCAAGCCGACAAAAGTCTGGTGGGACTGGTCCAAAGCCGGCGATAAAAACCGGATCGTAAAAAAAGACAAATATGGGATGCCGGATTATGCATGGGAAAAAGGGGAATTTGCATGGGCGGAATCCCCAAAGCCGGAATATGCCTGGTATAATGGATTTGTTAAAAGAATCCTGCTTGGCGATAAAGTCGATATGAATCAACCCGTGGTTCATATTACCGAACCGGTGGGTTCAATCAAAGATCCCAATTCCAGAATCACCCCATTTAAAATTATGAAAGGTGTACAGGGCTTTGATGCCAAATATCAGTATGCGCTGGCGCCGCATCTTTTTCCGAGGAACAAAGAGGACAAAACCGCATACTGGAAGAATCTGGACTGGCAGAAGGCGTTTACCGATGGAATGGCGGTGGCGGGCATTCCTTACAGTGGCGAATACAAATGGGTTGAGACATGGATGTACTGGCGAGTGGAGCATGAAGTTATGCCGGCCTCAATGGCCCTGTCCTGTGTCCAATGCCATGAAAGTCTGAAAAAAGAAAAAACCTGCAATCGATGCCATCAGGATAATCGAGATATTGATTTCAATAAGCTTGCGCATAAAGGCACGGATTTCAGCTTTATGGCATCTCAGGGCCGGGATGTCAGTCATTTGATCGACTCCACTGACTATATCAATTTCAAGGCGTTGGGTTACAAAGGCGATCCCATTATTTCCGGTGGCCGGTTCAAAAAATTGCCCCTTGGTGGCAAGGAATAAATGAATTATAGTTTCAAAAGGAGAACCCATGAATTTTATAATCATCGGCGGAGATGCCGCCGGCATGAGCGCTGCCAGCCGGGCAAAGCGGAGCATGCCGGAAATGAATGTGACTGTTTTCGAAAAAACCCATGACGTCTCCTATAGCGCCTGCGGCATGCCTTATAATATTGCGGTGCCCGGAAAAGCGATTGAAGACCTTGTGGTCCGGCAGGCCGGCGTTTTCAGGAAAAACCAGGGAATCAACCTTTTAACAGGTCACGAGGTTGAATCCATTGATCCCATGGGAAAGCGGGTTTCGGGGGTTACATGCGAGGGGCAGAAATTTGAATTCCCCTATGATAAACTCCTGATCGCCACTGGCGGATCACCCATTATCCCGGCTCTTCCCGGATTTGAACTCCCCGGTGTCATGGCATTAAAAAGTCTGGATCACGGAAGGAAAATCAAGGCATATATTGATGAACACCGGGTAAAAAAAGCGGTGATTATCGGCATGGGATATATCGGCCTTGAAATGTGTGAATCTCTTTCCGCCAGATCCATTGAAGTCGCCATGGTCAAACCGAATCGAAACTTTATCCCCTGGATGGCGGATGAATTGTCGGATATGGTCCAAAAAGAGGTGGAATCAAACGGGGTAAAACTTTACATGGGGCATTCGGTCCAAAGAATTGAACAAGCAAACGGATCCCTGGCGATCGTTTGTGAAGACCTTACATTAGAAGCGGATATGGTGATTGTTGCCATCGGCATCACCCCCAACAGTGAATTGGCTGTCCAGGCCGGTCTGGCAACCGGCATTAAAAAAGCCATTTCCGTTGACCGGCAGATGAAAACATCGGATGATAACATATATGCCGCCGGAGACTGCGCGGACGCCTATCATGTGGTGACCGGAGAAAAAATCTGGATTCCCCTGGCGCTCAGGGCAAACCGCGCCGGATGGGCAGTGGCTGACAATATTTGCGGAGAGCGGACGGAACTTGAAGGGGTTGCTGGCACCGCCGTATTCAAGGTATTTGACCTTCAAATCGCACGGACCGGCATTACAGCAAAAGAAGCAAAACATGCCGGATATGACCCGGCAGACATCGTGATAAATAGTCGATCCCGTGCCCATGGGCATTCCGGTTCAACCACAATAGAGATTTACATGGTCGGCGATAAAAAAACAGGCCGTTTGCTGGGCGCTCAAATGGTTGGCAAGGAAGGGGTCGCCCATCGGATTAATGCGGCAGCGGTTGCCCTGCATAGCCAGATGACAGTTGAGCGTTTCAGTCAGACCGATCTGGCTTATGCGCCGCCATTTGGCCCGGTATGGGATCCGCTTTTGACGGCAGCCAGCCAGCTTTTAAAAAAGATGTAGCGTGATTTTTAGGACAGCATGATCGTTAAAATCCATGAATACCGGTAATTATGTCAACGCTTCCAAAAAACAAAAAACTGGACCCGGATACCACCTGGATTATCCTTGAAAGCATTTCCGATGGTGTTTTTACGGTTGATCACAATTGGGAAATCACTTCGTTCAATCGCGCCGCCGAGGAGATCACCGGGATTTCCCGGGAAGAAGCCATCGCCAGGCACTGCTGGGAAGTATTCCGTTCCAATATGTGTGAACACGATTGCGCGCTGAAAAGAACCATGAAAGAAAGCACATCGTTTGTCAGCACATCCAGCTATATCATCAACGGCCAAAAAAAACAGATTCCAATTACTGTATCCACATCCCCTTTAAAAGATAAAAACGGAAAAATGATCGGGGGCGTTGAGACCTTCCGAGATATCAGCCTGGTGGAAGAACTTCGTAAAAAACTGTATTCCGGGTTTCAGTTGGGGGATATGGTCAGCAGCAGCCCGGCCATGAAACAGATTTTAGGAATCCTCCCTCAGGTTGCGGAAAGTGACAGCACGGTGCTGCTGGAGGGAGAGACGGGCACCGGCAAAGAACTGGCTGCAAAGGCGATCCATAATGTAAGCCTGCGTTGCAGCAAACCTTTTGTTGCCATCAACTGCGGCGCTCTTCCGGACACCCTCCTTGAATCGGAGCTGTTCGGTTATAAATCCGGCGCATTTACGGGCGCGGCCAAAGACAAGCCGGGCCATTTCGCCATGGCCGAAGGCGGAACGATTTTTTTGGACGAGATCGGCGACACCAGCCCTGCTTTTCAGGCAAGGCTGTTGCGGGTGCTTGAAGAGCGAGAATATCAACCTTTGGGGAGTGTCAGAAAAGAAAAAGCGGATATACGCATTATCACCGCAACCAATCAAAACCTTTCCGCGATGGCGGACAAAGGCGCATTTCGCCGTGATTTGTTTTATCGCATCAACGTGGTGCGTTTGCAGCTTCCGCCGCTTCGGGATCGCATGGAAGACATCCCCCTGCTTGTGGCGCATTTTATTGCCAAATTAAACCGAATCCGCGGCAAAAGCATATGCGGGATTCATCAGGATGCGCTTGCCGCCCTGATGCTTTATTCTTTTCCCGGAAATATCAGAGAGCTGGAAAATATTATTGAATATGCTTTTGTGCTTTGTTCGGAGGGGGAAATCCGGCTCCGGCATTTGCCGGGCCATCTGACCGGGCAGGGTTTTTCCCCGGCTGAATGTAAAATTTCGGGCAACCCGGTGAAATCCGCCGAAATTAAAGTCATAACAGACGCTTTGATGCGCAACCGGTATAATCGTAATGCGGCGGCGGCTGATCTGGGAATGCACAAAAGCACCCTGTTTCGCAAAATTCGCAAACTGGGCATCCCCCTCCCGCAAGTGGACGGCCGTTCCCCGCGCAAGTAATCCCCTTCTCAATGTCGCATAGTCGCGTATTTGCGACCATCAGAGTTGCAATAATGCGACCATGTATGCCGTCCCTCCGGGTTTCGTTCCATCTCCTTTAATTTTAAGACTTTGAATTAATATAGCTATCTTCATTTTTAGTGTTTTCAAAATATTTTTGGCATGTCTTATGCTCTACCTTCAGGCAGGGAGGCGATTTACATATGATCATTGCACTGACGGTCTGGGAAGACCGGATTTCACCGGTGTTTGATGTCGCTGCCATGATTCTTCTGGCCGAAATCAAAAACGGCGATGTGTTGAACCGGCGGTTGGTTCCGTTTAATCCCGGCCGGTTATCACGGTTTGCCGAAATGCTGAAACAAATGGATGTCTCCGTCCTGATCTGCGGGGCGATTTCAGAAGCGCCGGCGAATATTCTGATCGCCAACGGTGTGGAGCTGATTCCATTTATTTCCGGTAAAACGGAACATATACTTGGCGAATACGCAAAAAATAAACCAATCATTCCGGCATTTTTAATGCCGGGAATCGGACGGCAGCGCCGGCGGCGAGGTCAAAATTGTGCGGATGCGGCGCAGTCACAAAAGGAGGTGAGGGATATGCCGGGAAAAGATAGAACCGGTCCTTCCGGTCAGGGGCCGGGTACCGGAAAAGGCAGAGGGCAATGCCCATCCGGCGGCGCCGGACAAGTAACTGGGCAAGGCAGGGGTCCAGGGCGCGGACAAGGACGCGGCACCGGGCAGGGCTCCGGCCAAGGGTTCGGGCAGGGCCAGGGACGTAAAAAATAACATCTATAACATGAATGGAGGTAAATATTATGCCAGGATTTGATAGAAGTGGTCCTATGGGTAACGGACCCATGACCGGGGGCATGAGAGGGTATTGCAATCCTGCGGCAGCGGGATACCGAGCTTCATTTCCCGGAAGTCAGGGATTCGGCAGAGGCGCGGGACCTGGACGCGGTTTCAGGGGCGGCATGGGCCGACGCATGAAAGGCGGATTCGGCAGAAAATCCGGATATCCGCCGACGTATTCCGGCCAATACGCGGATGATTCAGCCGCCGAACTGGATGGGTTGAAAGCGCAGGCGGATGCTTTGCAGAATTCACTGGACGTCATTACCAAACGAATCGCAGCCATGGAAAAACGTTCTGATTGAAAGAAAAGGTGGCAAGATGGGGAATATCCAGAATGGAATCGGCATTACCGAAAAGCTTCCGGAACCTGATCCGGATGAGATGGCAAGGCAGTCCCTTAAAAAAATCAAAAACAAATTCATGGTCATGAGCGGTAAGGGGGGTGTCGGGAAAACAAGCGTTTCGGTCAACATCGCCATCGCCCTTGCAAACCGAGGCTTCAGGGTCGGGTTGATGGATGTGGATGTTCACGGACCGGATATCCCGAGAATGCTCGGGCTTAAAGGAATGATTGGCGCCAGTGATGATCAGAAACTTCTGCCCATACGTTTTTCCAAAAATCTTTCGGCAATATCCATTGAATCCCTCATGCCCAATAAGGATGAGGCCATCATCTGGCGGGGGCCTCTCAAACATTCCGCAATCCGTCAACTTATCGGGGAAGTGGATTGGGGCGATTTGGATTATATGATTATCGACGCGCCGCCGGGAACAGGTGATGAACCGTTGACGGTGGCCCAGTTGATTAAAGACGCTCGTGCCGTTATTGTGACCACGCCCCAGGAGGTGGCGCTTGCGGATGTTCGAAAATCCATTAACTTCTGCAAAAAAGTCAATATGGAAATATTCGGGCTGATAGAAAATATGAGCGGGTATACATGCCCCCACTGCGGAAAGGAGGTGGACCTCTTTGGTGCCGGCGGTGGGGACCGAACCGCCGGAGCTGCGGGCATTGGTTTTCTGGGAAGTATTCCATTTGATCCAAACATGGTTAAGTGCTGCGACAACGGGGTTTCCTATCAGGAACATTATGCGGATTCGCCCATAACCAGGGCCTTCGCGAAAATAGCGGATAAAATATTGAATTGTTGCAGATAAATCCATGGGGCCAAATTTTATAAATTTTATGAACGCAAACCAATCAAGGATAAAATGATGCCGATATTTGAATACGAGTGTCAGGATTGCGGGAAATCTTCTGAAATAATCACATTCGGAACAGATGATTCTCCAACATGCAGATATTGCAACAGCCGTAATTTAAAAAAACGCCTGTCCGCGCATTCGTCCATGTCAGGACCGGTTAAAAACCGCATGCCCGGTCACGGGGATACATCGTGTTGCGGCTCTTCGCCGGGACTAGCCTCAGGGTGTGCCGGGCCAGGCAGTTGTTGCGGAAAAACTTTTTAACCTCGAAACATGACGATATCAAAATAATTTATATGAAAGGATGATGGAATGAAAAAAGTGGCGGTTATTGGATGCGGCGCATACATGGACAGTGGATACGGATGCCCCGGCGAATGGCGATGCCTGAAAGCGGCGGCATTGGGAGAGGGAAAGTTTGAATCGCCTTCCGCCGTTATTGCGTTTGTGAAATGCGAATGCCCGGGCCGGAGTCTTGCCCCAAACACCGGAATGGCAATAAAACTTTCGGAAATAAAGCCCGATGGGATTTATTTAAGCTCATGCATGGCCAATGCGAAACCCGCCTGCCCCTATGCCGGCCCAGAGGAAATGGCGAAAATTCTTCAGGATAAAACAGGGATCCCCGTTGTTCTGGGAACCCATGATTATCATTAAGGGCCTTTGAATGATGCGTAAAAAAATGATTCGGTTTTTTGTCTGCTGGCTTGCTTTTTTCGGACTCTATGCTTCGACCTCTGCCTGTCCGTTCTGCGGTCAGCCAGGTTGCCCGGTGGGAGTTGGCAGCGCTGGATTCATAAGCGGTTTTTTGGCTTTGTTATTTCAATATGGCCGGGCGATGATTGGTTTTTTCAAAATAAAATCCATCAGAAAACAATCTCGAACATGCCCGGAAACCCGGAATTGAAGATGCAATTATGGTGAATGCCTCAAAAACAGATAATCCATACCGATATTTATATGGCCCTGTCCCCTCCCGCCGTTTTGGCCGCTCTTTGGGAATTGACTTAACGCCTTTTAAAACATGCAGTTTTGATTGCATTTTTTGCCAGTTGGGCAGAACCCCCAAAAAAACGCTGGCACGGAAGGAATACGTTCCCATTGACGCAGTTCTGGCCGAACTTCAATCATGGCTGGATTCAGACGGGGATGCGGATTATGTAACCCTGTCCGGGTCCGGAGAACCGACGCTCCATTCCGGTTTCGGCGATATTCTGCAATTTCTGCATCAAAAATCCATTCCTTCGGTGCTGTTGACCAACGGCTCCATGCTGATGCTGCCGGAAGTGCGGGACGCAGCCGCTTGTGCGGATATTGTCAAGGTATCGCTGAGCGCATGGGACCAACGCTCTTTTGAATGGATCAACCGGCCCCATCCTCAGCTACCGTTCAGTGAACTCATTAATGGCGTAAAGACTTTCCGGGCGCAGTTTGCCGGCAAGTTATGGATGGAAGTTTTTGTCTTGCTGGGAATCAATTCATCTCCCGAAGCGGTGACAAAAATCGCGGCTCAAATAAAAGAAATCGCGCCGGATCATGTTCATCTCAATACCGTTGTCCGGCCTCCGGCTGAAGATTTCGCTGCCGCCATACAACCCGCGAAACTGGCGGAGCTGGCCGGCATATTTGATCCGCCCGCGGACGTGATTGCGGAATTCAATGCGAATTCCGACAAGCATATTTTGGCCACGGAAGCATCCATTCTGTCCATGCTTCAACGAAGACCTTGTACCATCGCTCAGATTGTCGGGGTTTACGGAATGCATATCACCGAGGCATCCAAATACCTGGGAGAGTTGATGCGGACCGGTCAAATCCGGGAAAAACGGAAAAGAGGTGATGTGTATTATGCGGCGGATAGAACGGAAAATGGCGGTCATACTTCGGTATAAAGACAAATCAAAGGGATTTGACCATATGGGTGATCGATTTGAATCGAATGTGTTTTTTAGCTGGCTATCGATAGTGGAAAGATGAAAATCACGATTTTATATGACAATACCGCCTGGGACAGCCGTTTGACCGCCGATTGGGGATTTTCTTGTCTGGTGGAAGCGCATGGTAAAAAAATCTGCCCCACCCACTGCACACAGCATATCCGGGAAATCGCCGCATGGTATCCTGATCAATACATCCCTGGCGGGGCGGGAAAGACGATTTTAAGGAGCGCATCATGGGAAAATGTGTGAATCACCCGGACAGGGAAACCGCTTTTCTCTGCATGAAACACAATGTGTATATGTGCGAGGACTGCCTTCATTGCCGGGATCCGAAAATCCACTGCAAATTCCGGACATCCTGCCCCATCTGGTTTATGGAAAAAAGAGCCGCCCGTGAAGCTGCCGACCGGGCCGGGGAACTTAAGCCAGAGATGTTCAAGGTAATCTTCCAGCCGGATTATCACGAAATCATGGTGCCTGAGGGCACGACCCTTCTGGAAGCGGCTGTGGCAGCGGAAGTACCGTTGAACGCTTCCTGCAATGGAAAAGGCGCGTGCGGCAAATGCAAGCTGGTCTTGGAATCCGGATCGGTGGAAGGCCCGGATTCTCCCCTGTTGAGTCCGGCGGAAATAAAAAAATCTTATATCCTGGCCTGCCAGAAAACCGTGCACAGCCCTGTGACGGTGAAAATCCCCGAAGAAACCATTGAGAAAAAGATGAAGATCGCGGGCATGGGGCAGGCGGCCACGGATCGCATGAAAGGGCTGGTGCCGGAAATTACGCCCATGTTAAAAAATATGCCCCTCACGCTTCAACCGCCGACCCTGGATGATGCGGTGAGTGATTTTGACCGGTTGTTCCGGGGGCTGGCCAAAGCCGGGTGCGATACCTCCCGGATGACCACTGGCCTTTCGGTCATGCGGGAACTGGCGGCGGCAATGCGGGATGACAACTGGAAGGTGACGGCGTCTGTGGTTAAAAAACGCTATTCCAGTGAAATCGTCCGGGTGGTTCCGGGTACGAACGGTATCCGGTCTCTGGGACTGGCCATTGACATCGGCACCACATCCATCGTGGTCTATCTTGTGGATATGGCCGATGGGGCGATTCTGGCCGCCACCTCCGGCCATAACCGGCAGGCTGCCTGCGGCGATGATGTCATTAACCGGATTATTTGCGCCGAAAAAGACGGGGTGAAAAAGTTGAGCCGCATGGGGCTCGCCACGATTAACGGCCTGATTAACGAAGCCCTGGACAGCGCCGGTGTGTCCAGGGATGTCATCGACAATGTGGCGCTGGCGGGAAACACCACCATGACCCATCTGATTCTGGAGATTGAGCCGCGCAATATCCGGCGGGAGCCCTATGTCCCTTCGGTATCCGCTTTTCCGGTTCTCCGGGCCGGCGATATCGGACTTTCGGTCAATCCTATTGCGGCTGTTTTTGTCATGCCTGGACCGGCCGGTTATGTGGGGGGCGATATTGTGTCCGGGCTGATTTATACCGGCATGCACCGGAGGGAGGGCGTCACCCTGTTTATCGATGTGGGCACCAACGGCGAAATTGTTCTGGGTAACCGTGACTGGCTGCTCACCGCTTCATGTTCCGCGGGTCCGGCGTTTGAAGGGGGGGGTGTCCGATGGGGGATGCGGGCCGAGGACGGCGCCATTGAAAAAGTGACCATTGACCCGGCGACCTGGGCGGCCACGGTGTCTGTGGTGGGGGACGTTCCGGCCAGGGGGATTTGCGGCTCCGGCATGATTGATCTGATTTCCGAATTGTTTTTAAAAGGCGTGATTCAGGCCAACGGCAAATTCAGCGCAACCGCTCTCCATCCCCGGATGGCCAGGCAGGGGGATGAGTCTGCCTATATCCTTGCATTTGCAGAAGAAACCGATGTCGATCAGGATATCCTGTTTCTGGAATCGGATATCGGTAATATTATCCGGAGCAAAGGCGCGGTGTACGCGGGATTTCAGGTGCTGCTCGATCAGGCGGGCCTTGATTTTTCATCCATTGATCAGGTGATTATCGCCGGTGGTTTCGGGCAGTTTCTGGATCTAAACAAAGCCATAATCATCGGGCTGTTGCCGGATATCGACAAAGCCAAATTCCATTATGTCGGCAACAGCGCCATTGCAGGGGCTTATATGGCCCTTCTTTCCGAAACTTTCCGGAAAGAAGCCATTGATGTATGCAACCGGATGACCTATGTGGATTTTTCCACCAACAACCAGTTCATGGAAGCATTTACTTCCGCCCTGTTCCTGCCCCATACCAATCTTTCGGCGTTCCCGAACGTGATGGCGTTGGTGGCGGACGCGAATCATCATTTAATAGAATGACTTTTCAAGAAGCCGGGGTATTGATCAGACCATGAAAACCACCTATGGTTACATTACCGAAGCCAGAAAGACTCTGGAACTGCCCGAATCCGCGACTATGAAAAATATCAGGGAGAATTACAGGCGATTGCTCAAACAGTGGCACCCCGACAAAAGCATCATCCATACGGACATCGACAGCATCCGGAACAAAGAAGCCCGGACCAATGAAATCATCCGGGCATATAAAACCATCTCCGCCTATTGTTTAAATTATCGCTATTCATTTGAACGGGAGGAAGTTGAAAAATACATGACCGACCAGGAGCGGTGGTTCCGGCAATTCGGCAGTGACCCGATATGGACCCATGATCGGGAAACACAGAAAAACGCAAAAAAAGATGCCGGAAAAAATGATTGATATCAGCAGAATTCCCCCGTATCAGCCGATGCGGGTTATCATCGGCGCCGGCGATCAACAGTGGCCATGCTGGATCGCCACACAAAAAGAGCAACTGGATTTGCTTAACCCCGGCGACTGGCGGGACAGCTTTTATAGTCGATTGGCGGACGCTTTCTTGTGCGAACATGTGTGGGAGCATCTCACGGAAGCCGAGGGCCGATTTGCTGCGGCCTTGTGCTTTCGCTGGCTTAAACCCGGCGGATATCTCCGGGACGCAGTGCCGGACGGCAATTTTCCGGACCCGGATTATCAAATCCGGGCCAGGGTCGGCGGCCCCGGTCCACGCAACCATCCGGCGGCGGATCATAAAATGCTTTATGATTACCGATCGTTTCCAGATATCTTTACCGGCGCCGGGTTTGATGTTGATTTGCTCGAATACTGCGACGAAAAGGGACGATTTCATTACCATCAATGGTCTGTGGATGATGGGCCGGTATACCGGTCGCTGATGATGGACCATAGAAACAAGGAAGGCGTCATCCGGTCGGTTTCTCTGATTCTCGACGCCAAAAAACCGGCCTGATATTTATTCCAATTTTATCCGTTTTTTTAACCAACCCTTAAAAGGAGAAAACAACCAATGGCAAAAATGACCGAACGCATGATGGAACTCTTCACGAAAGTCCCCGCCGCAATCCTTGCAACCGCAACGGCCGACGGCACGCCCAACGCCGTGCCCTTTGGCGCGAAAAAAATCATCGACAGCGAAACCATCCTCATCTCGGACCAGTTTTTCAACAAAACCTATGCCAACCTGAAAGCCAATCCCAAAGTGGCGGTCTCGTTCTGGGAAGGTTATGAAGGTTACCAGCTCAAGGGCACCATCACCATTGAAACATCAGGCCAAAGGTATGAAGAAACCGCCGCCTGGATTGAGGACATGGGCAACAAGGCCGGAATGCCCCTGAAATCCAAGGGCGCGGTGATTCTTAACATTGAAGAGATTTTCGGCCTGGCCCCCGGACCGGGAGCCGGAAAAAAACTGGCATAATCCCTATTATAATAAGGAGATGTGACCATGCCTGAAGAATTTAAACCCGGTTGCGCCCGCCCCACCGGCGGGCCGGCAGGCGAAAAACCCGTACAAAATGAAACCAAATCAGAAACCAGACCAAAGGAGACATCCGCCATGATAAAAGTCGGAAGAAAAGCGCCGGATTTTTCAGCCCCGGCATTTTTTAACGGTAAATTCGTGAACATCAATTTATCCGAGTATCTGGGGAAATGGGTGGTCTTATGCTTCTACCCCGGAGATTTCACCTTCGTTTGAGCAACCGAAATTTCAGCAGTTGCTGAAAAATTTCCTGAATTTCAAAAACTGGACGCCCAGGTGCTTTCCATGAGTATCGACAGTGTGTTTGTACACAAAATGTGGAACGATCACGAACTGTCCAAAATGGTCGCGGGCGGCGTTCCCTTTCCCATGATGTCGGATGCCGGCGGAAAGGTGGGGACGATTTACGGGATCTACGATGAAGATGCGGGCGTGGAAACGCGCGGCCGTTTTATTATCGACCCGGACGGCATCGTCCAGGGTTTTGAGGTGCTGACTCCGCCGGTGGGCAGAAACGTCAGCGAATCCTTGAGGCAAATTCAGGCATTTCAGCTTGTCAGAAACAGCAAAGGAACGGAGGCCACGCCTTCGGGATGGAAGCCGGGCAAAATGACCCTCAAGCCCGGCATTGATCTGGTGGGAAAAGTTTGGGAAGTATGGAAAACAAACATGGCGTTTGATTAAAAAAATGGGTCAAGCCGTCTTATCCCGGATTATTAAATCTCACCTGCGGGATATCCCGCAGGTGAAAAACCGGCAGACAGGTTTTGGCGGTTTTTGCCGATGCCGTGAGGCTGACCAATTAAAAATGGAAAGGAGTTGGTATGAATTCAAAGGTCAAGGTGGGTATCATTATCTGTGACCGCTACCGCCGATGTGCGGGCGGGAAGTGTCTCCGGGCCATGAGGAATAAGGAAGGGGCTTTCAGCATATACGCGGACACCGACCTTGAGCTGGTTGGTTTCACATCATGCGATGGCTGTCCCGGCGGCAACGTGGAATATACGGGTGAAGAAATGGTGAAGAACGGCGCAGAAGTTATTCATTTGGCTACCGGTCTGGTCGTCGGCTATCCTCCATGTCCCTATATCGAAACATTCAAAGCCTTTCTTGAAAACCGCTATGGGGTAAGGGTCGTTGTGGGCACACACCCGATACCAAAAAACTACCTTGATATGCATACTTCTCTTGGGACATGGGAGAATTCCAAGTGGAAGCCGGTTGTCGCGTCAACGATGGCTGATGAAGAGACCCGTGCAAAATACGATTAAAAAATCAGTGAAGTGCCGATAATTCATGAAGTTGGATGACAGCCATAACTGAATCGCCCCGAATTCCCTCCCAAAAATTTTGAGCATATTCTAAAAAACAATTTGACTTTCCAATAGCGAGCCATTACTTTCTCCTTCAGATTGAGCATATGCTCATAATTTCAAAAAAGGACATGCCCCAACGCGGCGGCATGATTCAGTGACGCTGGCTTGTTCGTTCAGCATTTAATGAACAACCGGAAAACCACAAAAAGGAGAGCCAATGGAAAAAATCGCCGTCAGTTGTGAAGAACCCAGCCTGGATTCCCGGATTGATCCCCGGTTTGGCCGGGCCGCCGGGTTTTTAATTGTTGACCCGGACGCCATGACATTTGAGTTTATCGACAATGGCGCGTCCCAGGTCATGGCCCAGGGTGCGGGCATCCAGGCCGCGGAAAACATAGCCCGGTCCGGGGCGAAAGTCCTGCTGACCGGTTATGTGGGCCCCAAGGCGTTCAAAGGCCTGATCGCGGCTGGCATCAAAATCGGCCAGGATCTGGAAAATGTCACGGTTCGCCAGGCCATTGATCTGTATAAAACAGGAAAAGTCAACATGGCTGCGGCCCCCAACCGCATGGGCCATGGCGGTATGGGCCAAGGACAGGGACGGATGGGGCGCGGACAATGAAAGTTTCGGTTGCCAGCGGCAAAGGCGGCACCGGCAAAACCACCGTATCCGCCTCCCTGTTATCGGTCTGGCCGGACCCGGTGGTTGCCGTGGATCTGGATGTGGAAGAACCCAATCTCCATCTGTTTTTACACCCCAACATATCGGGGGGCCGCAACGCGTTCATGGAAATCCCGAAAGTGGACGAATCCCTGTGCAGCCGGTGCGGTCAATGCAGCACTCTGTGCCAGTTCAAGGCCATCAGCCTGATGGGCGAGGTTCTCATGATATTCCCGGAAATGTGTCATGGGTGCGGCGGATGTATCGCCATTTGCCCGGAGCAGGCGCTGTCGGTGGACTTTCGGGAATTGGGCGATATCTCCTGGGGCCGGTGGGAAAAGGGCGATTTCATCATGGGCCGCCTGCGCATCGGCGAAGCTATGAGCCCGCCGCTTATGCGGGCCGTCAAGGCCCGGCTGAATGAGCGGATGACCGCATCCCCGGCGGACGCGGTCATCGACGCGCCCCCCGGCGTTTCCTGCCCGGCGGTCCATGCGGTGATGGACTCCGATATGATCCTTCTGGTCACGGAACCCACGCCTTTTGGGGTGTATGACATGAAACTGGCCCGTCAGGCGTTTGCGCCCATGAAAAAGCCCATGGGGGTGGTGGTGAACCGGGCCGGGCTGGGGAATTCCGAAATCTATGATTACTGCAAGGCCGAGGGCCTGGAAATTCTGGCGGAAATCCCCTATGACCGCCGGATCGCCGAAGCCTATGCCAAAGGCTGCATCATCGCCGACACTTCGGAAGACATGCGGCGTCTGTTTACCGGTCTTGCCGGAAAAATCAGACAGAGGGCCGGGCGCGGCAGGGAGGCGGCGAAATGAAGGAAATCCTGATTATCAGCGGCAAAGGCGGCACCGGCAAAACCTCTCTCACCGCAGCGTTCGCCCATCTGGCTGAAAATCATGTCATCTGCGACCTGGATGTGGACGCACCGGACATGCATTTGATTTTAAAACCGGAAAACACGCAAACCCACGAGTTTTTCTCCGGCCATGAAGCGCTCATCAATAATAAAAAGTGCACCGCCTGCGGCAAATGCCTGGAAATGTGCCATTATGGAGCGATTGACCAAACCGGCCTGATTTTCCGCGTCAACCCCATCAAATGTGAAGGGTGCAAGGTCTGTGTGGCCTTCTGCCCGGCGGAAGCCATCGAATTTCCGGAACGGCACTGCGGCAGGTGGTTTATTTCAGACACCCGCTTCGGCCCCATGGTCCATGCGCAATTGTTTCCCGGCGAAGAAAACTCGGGGCGGCTGGTGGCCCTTCTCCGGCAAAAAGCAAAAGAAATAGTTGAGCAGAAAGGACGTGGACTCATCCTGTCCGACGGCACGCCCGGCATCGGGTGCCCGGTCATCAGCTCCCTGTCCGGGGTTTCTTTGGCCGTAATCGTGACCGAACCCACGCCTTCGGGCCGTCATGATCTGGAGCGGGTGGCGGAATTATGCGGCCACTTCGGCGTGCCGGTGGGCATTATCATCAACAAAAGCGATTTAAACGATGCGGAATCCGCAGCCATTGAAGCCTACAGCCGGGAAAACGGATTTGCTTTCCTGGGACGGCTGCCCCATGATCCGGCCATTACCCGGGCCATGATCCAGGGCCAGACCATCACCGAATACGCGGACCAGGGAGAGTTTTCAAACCAATTGAAAACTATCTGGCGGCAATTATTGGCCTTGGCAACCGGAATCAAATGAGATGAATCATAAGCAATTACCCAAACCACAACACTGAAAAAATAAGGAGAACACCATGAACACCCTCATCGCCATCCCCTCTTCCACTCCCGGCGGGCTCGACGCCCCCTTGGGCGCCCATTTCGGCCATTGCGACATGTATACACTGGTTTCCGTTAAAGATAAAACCATCGCCTCCGTTTCCGTAATCCCCAACGTGCCCCACCAGCAGGGCGGATGCATGGCCCCTGTCCAGTATCTGGCCGAAAAAGGGGCCAAAAAGCTGATTGCCGGCGGCATGGGCTTCCGGCCCCTTATGGGTTTCAACCAGGTGGGCATTGAGGTATATTTCGGCGGAGAATTCCAGACGGTGGGAGATGCGGTCAACGCATTGATCAACGGGGATCTGCCCCAGTTTTCACAGGAACATACCTGCGGCGGTGGCGGCGGTCATTAAAAGCCGGGTGGCAAAAAATGGAAGAAGACTTGTATACGACCAAACAACATGGGCATGGGAAGCATGATCCCCATGTCCTGAGCCATCGGTTTACCGACCATGCGAATCAACCCCGGTATTTGGGAACCCTTCCGGATGCCAACGGCAGGGCTACGGGCGTCGGGGTTTGCGGGGACGCGATTGAGGTGTCGCTGTCCGTCGACGGACAGCGGATTACGGATATCCGTCATTCGCCACGGGGATGCACCTACACGGTGGCCTGCGGAAGCGCCATGTGTCATCTGGCCTGCGGGCGAACCCTGGAGGAATTGCTGTGGCTGACGCCGGAAGATGTGGCGGCGGAGCTGGACGGTTTGCCCGATGACCACATGCACTGCGCCTCGCTTGCGATCAATACCCTGGGAGAAGCGATTGACGATTATTACCAGAAAATTTGGGGCCGCAAAAAAACGGGGCCTAACCCACAAAAAAGAAAGTAATTCATATAAAACTTGGATTTCGCTTGTTCGGTTTCGAGTTAATTTTTATATGCTGCCCAATTTGTGAGCATTGGGCAGCATATAAATGATATGCAATATCAAATAGTTATAACATATTAAAATAATTGAAAATAAA
>JBAQUK010000151.1:0-2593 GCA_049297455.1 Desulfosalsimonadaceae bacterium
TGATGACAACCGAGGTAAAGAGAAACGACCAGGCCTTACGCGTAGCCTTCCATCCATCGATATTTACTGTAGTGGGGGTGTAGGTTGGCTTTAAATATTGGGATTCGTCTTTGAAAACTTTATAGGCAGCAATTCACGGTGAGTCTTTAAACCCGCGAATATCAGCAAATTTGTTTATTGGGTTTCGCGATGTTTTTATCGACTTTTTTCTAAATAAACTAATCTCTTACGACCATAAATTCAATATAACTTATTGAAATAGTTTAAAATAAAAAAAATCTAGACTTTTGATTGCTTGTGTTGTATCCTCTATGTCAACATCATTAATATAGAGGGTGCCGGGTGAAGCAAAAAAAACATCTCAGCTTTAACAGCTTAAGAAAAATCATCTCCCAGCGGGTTCTCCAAATTGAAGATCCTCGTCAGGAAGCAAAGATCAGTCATGAAATCCATGACTGCTGCTTGAGCGGCTTTGCTATGATGTATTTTCAAGACCCTTCAATGCTTGAATTTCAAAGTCGCCTTCAAAAACAAATTAATATCAATAACTTAAAAATAATGTTTGATGTTGGTTCGATTCCGAAATCAACTCAATTGAGAGATGTCATCGACATTATCCCGTCCCAGTCATTTGATCCGATATTCTCTGACTTTTTCCACGCTTTACAAAGAGATAAACAGATTGAAAAATTTCAGTTCTTCAACGGCATGTATCTGATGCCGATTGATGGTACGCAATATTTCTTTTCCGGAGAGATTTGCTGCCCCAGTTGTTTAATAAAAAACCACAGAAATGGCGACATCACTTATTCTCATCAAGTTCTCGGCGCTTCAATTGTTCACCCGGATATTCGACAAGTCATTCCCCTGACTCCGGAACCGATTCAGAATATTGATGGCCGCATCAAACAGGATTGTGAACGCAATGCCGCTAAGCGGCTGTTAAAAAAAATCCGGAAAACTCATCCGAAACTGAAGATCATCATCGCCGGAGATGATTTATACGCCAATTATCCATTTATTGATGAACTCAGAATAAACGGTATGTCATTTATCCTGGTCGCCAAACCAGGCGATCATACGTTTTTATTCAACTGTTTATCGATACTCAAGCAACAGGATAAAACCAATAGGCTTGAATTCAATGACACAAAAGGACGCCGCCACATTTACCAGTGGGTTAACGGCATACCGCTAAATGAAACCCGGCAGGCCGATAATGTAAATTACCTTGAATATTCCATCATGAATGGTGACAAGGCCGCTTTCCACTGCGGTTGGGTAACCGATATCCCGATTGATCAAACGAATATCGAAATCCTCGTCAAGGGAGGACGCGCCAGATGGAAAATTGAAAACGAGAATTTCAATACCCTTAAAAATCTGGGATATCATGCGGAACACAATTTCGGCCACGGTGTTCAGCATGCGTCTTTTAATTTCTTCCTTTTTACCCTGTTAGCATTTTTTGTGCATCAAATCCTTGAACTCACAGATCCTTTATATCAGCGATGCAGAAGCGAATTCAGCTCCCGAAAAGAATATTGGAATCAATTGCGTTGCTCTATCAGGATACTTGTATTCAACGATTTTGAACATTTACTCCAATTTATCATATCACCGCCGGAAGAAGCCATGCCCCCTTAATTTTGCCCTTCCCGAAAATTCATCCCATTTGTTTCCGGATTTTTAATCTGTTCGAATAGCTGTTTCCAAAATTCTGGCCGCACAATCCGGAAAGGTGAGATTCAGGCCATGATCAGCATAAAAAAAACCCCAGCTTTACAATTTTGCGTAAAAAGTCCATAATTCCAGACATGAAAAGTTGATCAGATTTAAAAACTATTAGTCACCGTGAATTGCTGCTTTTATAGGTTGCTTCATATCCGCGTTTAAAGAAGACTGGCTTTTGCCCGGATTCCAAAAAGGTTGCCATTGACCATGTTCTGTCTACCTACTTTTCTTGGCGGGCAAGAAAAGTAGAAATAAAAGCACGTTGCCGATAATGATCACCAAGGTCCGACCAGTAGCCCTGCTTTTTTCATCCCGCGAATCACCTCCACGGACTTGCCTGTAACCCCCGATGCGTAAAAATTCAATCTCCTTTGAAACGATTGAAATAAATATGGTTTTTCGATATGCAAAATGTTACAAGGCGTCTAACGAATATTCACCGCCGACCGAAACAGGCGACGGGAGCGTCCGGAAACCTCTCGGGAACGTATTCGAGATATCAACAACAGCGTAGGACCATGTTTCGAACTGGGAGCTGGGACACAACTTCCGATGGACGTCCGCTGAGTAGAAAATTGGGGGGCGTGTTATCTGAAAACCTTATAAAACGCTCGGGAAACCAATAAAATTCCCCCTGTTTGAAATTATAATTTTTAATCTATTTTTTGGATTGAGTGTTATGTTGGCGGAAAATAGATTCGGAATTTTATCCGGAAACCATATAAACTTAAACTTAAATGTTAAATGAAAAAAAATCAAATCCCAGCAAACCCGCATATTGCATGATATCCTACGGTACTACTGCCGTTAAGAGCCTTCTGGATAAGGGATTTTAATCGTTGCGGTCCTTTAACTTGCG
>JBAQUK010000152.1:0-2920 GCA_049297455.1 Desulfosalsimonadaceae bacterium
TTGTCGACCTGTCGCAAGCAGGGAATGAAAGCAAGCCGTGCGCTGGAATTGTTGTTCAACGGCAAGCTGCCGGAATTTGTGAAGCAAGAGTAGTAATTTTATCGTGAATTACGCTGAATAGTTACGTTTTTTCATTGCTGCCGGCAGTATGCCATCCCCCGATTGCCTCAGGCGCGGATATAACTCCGCATGAATACGACATGATCTTGACGACTTCCGCCGTTTCGGTTGTTTTCGGGAATATCGACGGTAGCGCGGACGGCAATGTCAATCTGGCCGATGCCATCGCGGCGCTGAAAGTGTGCGCGGGCATGCCCGTCGACGGGCTGGTCCCGGCGGCGGAGGTCAATAGCGACGGGGAGATCGGTCCTGCCGAAGCCATTTACGCCATGCAGACCACTGCCGGAATTCAGCACGCGCCCCCGGCGATGCAGCGGGTGCAGCCCGCCGACTTTCACTATCTCGGGGCCTTCCGGCTGCCGGATGCCGGCGAACGGCCGATGACTTTCGCTTACGGCGGCAACGCCATGACTTTCAATCCCGACGGCGATCCGACCAGCAGCGATGCCTTCCCCGGCTCCCTGTTTGTCATGGGCCATGACCGGATTGCTTACGGAGAGGTGCCGGACGGCAACCAGATCGCGGAGGTGACCATTCCAACTCCGGCTGTTAGCAGCCCGGCGGATCTTCCCCCGGCTGATTTTATCCAGAATTTTCATAATCCGCTTCAGAGCCATTTCGCGGATATGGAGGAAATACCAAAAGTCGGGATGCAGTATCTGAACCATCCCGACACCGGCCCTAAACTTCATATCTGCTGGGGCCAGCATCTCCAGCCGGACAATGCACCATCCCATGCCTGGATCAACGCAAATCTGAGCGTCCCGGATTTTAAGGGAATCTGGTTCATCGGCAACCAGAATCTTTACAGCGTCAATGGCTATATGTTTGATATCCCTGCTGCCTGGGCCAATGCCAATGCCTCCGGCCGCTATCTCGCCACCGGACGCATGCGAGACGGCGGCCAGGGAGGCATGGGGCCGACCCTTTTCGCATACCGGCCCTGGCTAAGCGGAGGAACGGCCCCTGCGTCCGGAACCCATTTGACGGAAACCACGCTCTTGCTTTATGAAAATGCCTACAATACCGACCAGTATATCCGGTGCATGAACGGATACCAGCACGCCGATGAATGGGAGGGCGGGGCCTGGATCACCACCCCTTCCGGCAAAACCGCCGTGCTGTTCTCCGGGACCAAGGCCACCGGCACCAAGTGCTGGTATGGATATCGCAATGCGCTGGGCCCTGAATATCCCTGCGTGGATACGGATGTAACGGATTTTACAACCTGCCGGATGGCGGACGGTTCCCCTTGTCCGGCCGAAGATTTTAACGGCTGCGGCGAAAGCATCAGCTACAGGGGCTGGTGGTCCACCCGGTTTGACGCCCAGTTTATCCTTTATGACCCCGCGGATCTGGCCAAAGTCGCGGCGGGGACCATGGAACCCTGGGAACCGCAGCCCTACGCGGCGATTGATGTCGATGAACATCTGTATCTCAATCCGCCCGAATGGGATGTGGTGAATGTTGGCGCCGGCGTTCAGCGCCGCTATCGGCTGGGGTCGGCAGCCTATGACCGGAACAGCGGACTTTTGTATGTGCTGGAAATGCTGGCCGATGAAGCCAAGCCTGTGGTGCATGTCTGGCGGGTGCAATAAAGGGAGAATAGTGATGCCATCGTAAAAAGTCTGTAATCCGTCATGCCGGACTTGATCCGGCATCCAGAACATACTGAGTATACTGGATTCCTGCCTTCGCCGGAATGACGAAAAAAGGAGAAAATCGACTTTTTACAAAACCATCAATAGTGAAAGGTTTTGAGAAAATATTGGCCTGAAAGGATCGCATGATATGACATGATGAAAATAAATCACAATTCAAGATGTGAGATTATACTCGTCATCGCATTTCCAAAGAAAGCGGAAGGCCTGGATTCTTTCCCGACAATGCCTGACGATTCGGGACGATGGCGAAAAACAATGAGTAAACGGAAAATGTATATCGGGATTCCAATCCAGACATAAAACGATAACACGGAGGGAACGACATGTTACGAAAATGGGCGATGGTTTGGATGGCGTGTTTGACTCTGGCGGGATTGGCCGGGGTGGCTGACGCCGCTTATGTGGACAACGCCAATGGTACAGTAACGGACACAGGCACCGGACTTATGTGGCAAAAGGCCACGGCTCCGGGAACCTACACTCAGCAACAGGCCAATCGCTACTGTGAGGACCTGGTTTTAGGCGGCCGGTCGGACTGGCGGCTACCCACCATTGATGAACTCACATCCATCCTTGATCTTAATCATAACGGCCTCACCATCAACACCGCCTATTTTCCTGACACTGTGGGCGCAGAGTATTGGTCGTCTACTACCCACACTTACGACGATTGTGTGTCTATGGAGCTTATAGATTTCCAAGACGGCTGCCATCACATCATCGAGATCGAGAATGGCGTCGTCCTCCCCCCTAGTTACTTTAACTTCTATGTTCGCGCCGTGCGAACCAACGGTCCCGGATCATTTGGTTTGATTGCAATGTCGCCCATGTCCGGCCCGCCGGGGACGACTTTTACCGAATGGGGAACCGGGTTTACGCCAAACACCACCGCTACTCTGCATTTTAAAAAGCCCGACGGCACTGAATACCCCACACTTTCTCAGCGCATTGATGCCATCGGTCATTTTGAAATCACCTACACCGCCCCCTATAACTTAAATGTTAAATAAAAAAAAATCAAATCCCAGCAAACCCGCATATTGCATGAGATCCTACGGTACTACTGCCGTTGAGAGCCTTCTGGATAAGGGATTTTAATCGTTGCGGTCCTTTAACTTGCGTTAAAAGCTGGTTCA
>JBAQUK010000153.1:0-4408 GCA_049297455.1 Desulfosalsimonadaceae bacterium
TAACCAACCAGCGTTGCTTAAAATTGCGCGGATGCGCACAGGGAGGTATTCTTTTGTCAATTCCTTTGGAATCAGGCTTTCACAAGCATATCTCCATTTAAACACATAATTGATGGGAGTTCACAAAGGTTTAAGGGAAATTTTATTTAACATTTAAGTTATACGTTAAACCGGAAATTGATGATATCCCCGTCCTGCACCTCATAAGTCTTGCCTTCCAGCCGGAACTTCCCCGCCTTTTTGGCCGCAGCCATGGACCCGGCAGCCAGGAAATCATCGCAGGAAATGATTTCCGCCCGGATAAACCCTTTTTTAATGTCCGAGTGAATGGCTTCCGCGGCATCCAGCGCACTGGTTCCCCGCTTGATGGTCCAGGCCCGGACCTCATCCTCGCCCACCGTGAAAAATGAAATCAGGCCGAGCAGGGCGTAGGATTGTTTCACCACCCGGTCGGTGGCGGATGCCGAAATGTCGAACTCCGCCAGCAGTTCGGCCGCCTCGTCTTCGGTCATTTTCGCCAGCTCCTGCTCCAGCTTTCCCCGGATCACCATGCAGTTTTCACCGGAATAGGCCGCATCCGAAGATGGCGGCGCATCGTCCTCATCGGTATTGTTGAACAACACCAGCATGGGCTTTGCGGACAGAAAGGCATAACCCCTCAGTTTGGGGGCGGAAGCCAGGTCAGGGTGCCGCCGCAACGGGGTTTCTCCTTCCAGCAGCCCATGGCATTCCTCCACCAAAGCCTGTTCTTCCGGATCGGGTTTTTTCACCTTGTGGGCTTCGGCGGTCATGCGTTCCAGCCGCTTTTCCGCCACCGTCAGATCGGATAATATCAGTTCCTGGTCCAGTTGAACGAAATCCTTCTGGGGATTGGGTTCGGAAAGCCCGAACAGAGAAAAATTCCGCACCACATGAATCAGGGCGTCCGCATCCCGCACCGGGGTCCATGATCCGTCGTCCTTGCCGGATTCCTTTTTCTGGCCGGATTTCCCCGGCAGGAAATACTCCACCTGGGCGTAGATGGTTTTTCGCGGCTTGAAAATATCAGAGAGCCGGTCGATACGGGGATCCGGCACCCGGATGGTGCCCAAGCGGTTGTCTGTTTTGCCCCCGGTTTCGGAAAATTCGCCGGTCAGCGCTTCAAATACGGTGGTTTTGCCGGAGCCGGCAAGACCGGTGATGCCTAATTTCATATTGTTTACTCCTGAGGAATGTTAAATAGCCGGCAGGTATTATCCCAGACGGTCTGGGCCAGGGCATCCGGGTCTTCGTTCCGGATTTCCGAAAGCTTCATGAGCACGGACCTTACAAACGCGGGTTCATTGCGCCGGGTCTGGTTTTTTTCCGGGGCCGGCGTGAGATACGGGGCGTCGGTTTCAATGAGCAGCCGGTCCGCCGGGATATGGACCGCCAGTTCACGCAACTCCTGCCCCCTGGACTGAATGGTGAGGATCCCGGTGACGCCGATGTGAAGGCCGAGCCCCAGATACGCATCCATCTCCTTCCGGCTGCCGCTGAAACAATGCACCACCCCCGCCCGTCCCGGGCCGCCGTAATGGGCGTTTAAAATCTCCAGAAACCGGCCCCTGGAATCCCGTTCATGAAAAATCAACGGCAGATTCAACCGGTCAGCGGCCTCCAGTTGCCGGACAAACCAGTGCTCCTGATCTTTTTGAGGCGAAAACATCCGGTTAAAATCCAGCCCGGTTTCTCCCCAGGCTTTGACTTCGGGATTTTTCGCCAGTCCGGTTAACTCACCCAGTATTTTTTCCGTGCAGGCGGATGCGTCATGGGGATGCACGCCCACGGACGCCGCACAGACGGAATCCCCTTTGGCATGGGTCCGGGCCAGGGAAACCGCCTGATGGGAGGTGGGGCCGTCAATGCCCACGATCATGATCCCCCGGACCCCGGCGGCATTCGCCCGAAGAAATACCTGGTCCATATCTTTTGAATAGACGCCATCGTTTAAATGGCAGTGACTGTCAAACAACTTCATGAAACATCCAAACTGCTCAGGTTGTTAAGCCTGAAGATTTTCAGGCTATAGGATTGAACAAGTGACGCAGTCATATCATTCCATATTTTAAAAAGCAAACGGATAGAAAACAGGTGACAGCCGGTGCGGGGGATGGTCGTCAGCCGGCTTTTTCAGATGTGAAGGATGGATGAATCAAAGATTGAACGGATGTTTGCGGATACCTCCCATACAATGTGAAGTCCGGTGTCTTTGCTTGGGGAAAAGCGATTCAATTCAGCCCGGTCTTGATATAGGTCTGGGAATCCGACACCTGTTTATTCCGGGCGTCCTTTTTTAATTCGTCATCGATGAACCGGGCGAGCCGCTCCCTGTCCTTCTCAGCGAGGTTCAGGAACTGACACCCGAATCCCACATGGATAAAGCTGCTGATATCCTGAACCCATTTGATTTCGATTTCCGTGTTCATGGAAAATGTCAACGCATCTCCATCATTAATCTCAAGGAGCACCAAGCGGTCCCCCGGCTGATATGCCCCTTGATCCAGGCGTTTCATGATGCAACTGAGGCCGCCCAGGCTCATGTCCAGAACCAGGACGTCGGTCGCCGTGCCCTGTGTTGAAAAAACCCCCGTAATTCGATCCTTGGGCGTAAACAACACCCTCTGGTGTTTTCTGATTTTTCCCCAATCCGTCGCCATAAGTTCTCCTTTTTCCGGTAACCGGATGATAAGAATTCCTTTTTTTATTTAATAACCGATTCCGGAGATCAAAATCAAGAAGTTAAGTCTTCCCCTTCCGGAGAGAACAAGGCCGTTGAGTGCGCCCCGGTTTCATGGTAAGCATTGCGCCGGATGAAAAAACCATCACAACCACCATCGGGCGGTTTGACTATGACACCCTAATCCTGGCTTGCGGGGCGCTCCATACCTATTTCGGCAACATCGAAGCCGGACCCCGCATTCTCCCCACGTTTTCGGAAAAACTTTCCCGGAAAGCCACCCGGAGCCTGGAACACCTCGGGGTGGAAGTCCGGGCCGCCAACCGGGTCAGCCGGGTGGACGATACCGGCATCGAAATCGGGCAGGAAAAACTGGCGGTCTCAACGGTTATCTGGGCTGCGGGCATCCGTGCCGCCACGCTTCTTGCCGGACTGGAGGTCAAAACCGATTCCCTGGGCCGGGTGCTGGTGTCCCCGGACCTGAGCCTGGAAGGCCGCCCGGAAATTTTTGTGGCAGGGGATCAGGCCCGGCTGTCCGACGACAAGGGCAACCCCCTTCCGGGCATCGCTCCCGTGGCCCAGCAGCAGGGGGAATACCTGGCCCGGACCATCCGCGGGCGGCTTAAGGGTAAACCTCAAAAACCGTTTCATTATGCCGACCTGGGCCAACTGGCCACCATCGGAAGAAGCCGGGCCATCCTGGAATTCGGATGGTTCAAAATAAGCGGCTTTCCCGCCTGGTTTCTATGGGTCATCATCCATATTTATTTTCTTATCGGGTTTCAGAACCGGCTGTTTGTGATCCTCCGGTGGGCGTCATCCTATCTTTCCTTCCGCAGGGGAGCCCGGCTGGTGGTGAATAAGACCTGGCGGTCGTACCCGGACGGGAAAGAAGACAAATAAAAAGCCCATCACTGCCTTTTATTTTTTACAGGAATGACGCAACCCCCCCATCGCTTCACTGGATTTGCAAACGGACTGCCGGTTGTTTCCAGGCAAGGAATCTTTCGGACTTTTCGGAAAGCGGCACGATTTCAGCAACCGGTTTTCCGCGACGAATCAGGATAAGGGCTTCCCCGTGTTCCACCTCATCTATAAATCAGAAGGCGTTTTTGCGGAAATCCTTAAATGAGATGGTTTTCATGGCGATATCTCCTTGATGTGCATTTAAATGTGCATAAGGGAGGGGGGTTTTGTCAATAAGCAAGGAATTGGGTTGATGGCTGCCTGCCCAGCGGAATGAGGCGGGCCTTGTTGGTTATAAGTAGCTATAATTATTTGTTAAATACCCGGCAGCGGTGATTCCCAATTTTCCCACTATCCGGATAAATGATGTTTTTCGCTTCAGTTCAGATTTGGTTTGTCATGGTTATATCTTACTTTTAACGAAAAGATCCGCGGCCGCGAGGTACGAGCGGTCCTTTGTGAAACCGCATGTTATACACTTGATTTTGTTTAACTTGGTAAAATATAGCAAATGTTATTAATACATGACCTATTAGCCAACAATAATATCCGTATCCTATATTTTTGCTAATAAATGTAATTGTCTGCGCAAAATAAGATTGATTTGATTTATTATTCTTAAATGTTAAATAAAAAAAAATTAAATCCCAGCAAACCCGCATATTGCATGAGATCCTACGGTACTACTGCCGTTGAGAGCCTTCTGGATAAGGGATTTTAATCGTTGCGGTCCTTTAACTTGCG
>JBAQUK010000154.1:0-10862 GCA_049297455.1 Desulfosalsimonadaceae bacterium
TTCAAGGCTTCAACCCCCGCATATAGGCGCCGGCTTTTTTCTGGCAGACGGTTGTATAATTCTTGCATCTGCGTTTCGATTTCTTTTGGGTAAGGTTTGATCATCTTTTGATTATAAACGAAGTTTATTTGTCCCGTAAACCGATTATTTGGGGTTTGACTCAATATATCCTTGAAGTTGCATAACTTAATTCATGCACGTTCCCTATCAATATATGGCGGGATTGTAAAGAGGTTGTTTTACTCTGCGATAAAATTATTAAAAAAAAGCCGGAGCGCGGGGTCATGTCCCTGTCCATCAGGGTTTTATCGGTGAAATCATATAAATCTGGCATTTTTGACCGTATCCTGATACAGAAAATCTAAAGATTTGGTATTTAATTAAAAAAACAAAACAACCGAATGGATAATATATGGCTCAATTCTTTGCCGGTCCTCTGGGATTGGCACAATTCGCCAATCTGGCGGTGATTATCATTGTTGTTTACGTGATGCACCGGGTGATTCTCGGCCCGAAAAGGCAAACCACAGGCCCTGCGGAACACCCGCTGTTCGGCGGCAATACGAAAAATATGCCCAACATGCTGTGTTACTTAAGGTTTCCGCTGGGGGCGTGGATTTTCTGTGTTTTTTATTTTGATGCATTTCATAATTATTTCGGTTCCTTTACATTTCATTTGGCCTTCGCCCTCATCTGCATTTTCGATTTTCTGGACGGGAAATTCGCCCGAAAATGGGAGGCGGTTTCGGAAGACGGCAAAACCCTGGACCCTGCGGCGGACAAATGGGTGACCTTCTGCCTTGGGGTGACGGCGCTCATGGCCGGCGAACTCCGGTGGTGGGTTCTCTTTATTGTTTTTGCAAGGGAAATCATCAGCATGCTCCAGCGGATGAATCTCCGGCGCAAAGGGGAGGACGCATCCGCAAGGTGGCTGGGAAAAATTAAAACCGGGGTTCAGTTCACGGTGCTGTATATTGTCCTGTTGCGGTCCGCAGCGCTTCCGGAGACATTACCGATTGAGTCCATGGCCAGGGCATTGCCCGGAAATTTTATTTTATGGGGCATGCTGCTCCTGTGTTTCGCCACCATTATTTCCGTGTTTCCCTATTTCAAATCTTTTTCCTATGTCAACGACTACACCAAATCCCAGTTCGCGGAATCCGACCGGGCCTGGTATATTGTCATGATCCCCAACCTGTTCACCATCGGCAATTACCTGTGCGGGGTGACGGCGGTATATTTCGCCATGCCGGAAGTGGAAGTGGAATACCGGTCGTTCGTGTGCCTGTTCTGGGTGATTGCGGCATCCGCCTGTGATGCCTTTGACGGACCCCTGGCCCGGAAGCTCCGGTCCCATTCCGATTTCGGCGCGTGCCTGGATTCCTCCACCGACCTGTCCACCTTCGGACTGGCCACGGCCGTCATCATTTTTCTGCGGTATTCCGCCATCAAAGGCGCTGCATCGTATATGGGTATTTTTATCGCCCTGTTTTATTTCGTATATGTGCACCTGCGGCTGGCCCGTTTCACTGTGCGGCTTCAGGCGAATACGGACAAAAGCAAAAAACAGGATTTTGAAGGCATGCCGTCTCCCGCAGGGGCATGCGCGGCCCTGCTGTGCTTTACTTTTTTTGACAATATTTTCGTGCTCAGCGTCGCCATTATCCTGATATCCCTGCTGATGTACAGCAAGCTGGATTTTATCAGCCATTCCAACGCGATTCATCACCCCTTGTACCGGTATTTTCTGATTCCCCTGGCCCTGTGCGGATTTTTGATGTTTATTGTGCTGATTTTTCAGCAGCCGTTTGTGACTTCCCATTTTGCCAGGGCCCTGTCGGTTTATTTCCGGATCTGTTCCTGGCTGGTGGTGACACCGGTATTTATTTATGTTCTGGACGGGTTCCGCAGAACTTATATGAAAACATAATTTCATCAATTTAAACCAAAATAAGGATGGAAGAGAGAAAATTATGACGGAAAATTTTTACAAAGTGGTGTTTTCGGGCAAATTGGCGCCGGGAAAATCGGAGGCGGATGTGGCGGCGCGCATGGCGGCGCTGTTTAAAACAACAGCGGATAAAATGCTGTTGCTGCTGAAAAGGCCGGGAACGGTTGTTAAAAAAGATGTGGATCTTGCCACCGCAAAAAAATACGTCCAGGCCATCTCATCCACCGGCGCTGTGTGCATGATCGATCCGCCTGCGCCTTCGGCGGCACCGTCCGTAGCGCCTGCCCCGAAACCCGCCGAAAAACTCGTCCCGAAATTCACCCCCAAGCCGGCCGCGACCGAACCTGCCACGAAAAGTGCGGAACCCAGAGTGGTTGTGATTCAACTGTCCAACAAACCGGAAGACCGGTTTGCGCCCCGTCAGTTGGAAAAAATTTCAGGGTCGACCGATTGCATCGACATGGATTTAAATGATGTCCCTGAAGTTCTTTATGACCGCATCCTGGCCATTGCGGCGTTTAACGAGGGCAGCGGTCCTGATGCAAAAACAAAACTGCTGATGTTTATCCGGTCCATCGAACGTCCGTTTGCCTGCGATATTGATCAGATCATTTTCGACGGGTTCCCCATCAAGGTGTTTCCAAAGAACATCGCGACATTCCGGGGGCTGCTCCATCTGATCTGCAAACAGAACCCATCGGTGATTTTAGAGGAAACCACCCTGGATTTTCTTTCCGGCAGCCAGCCCCAGCAGCTGGATGCGGTGAAAGCCCTGAAACTGGCCACCGGCTTGGGACTCTTGATTGAATCCGGGGATGTGGACGCCCAGACATAAGGTTCCGACACGGGATTTTTATTGGATTCTTCCGGTCAGCAGGGTCACGGTCAGCCCCCCGTGAAACAAATGATGGCTGGTTACGTGAAACGGAATATGGGTGATCAGGTGGTTGTCCGGAACAATAAGGGCCAATCGCCAGCCCCTGAAGTCTTTTTTCAGCTTCCGGCCGATGTCGGCGATCAGTCGCCCGGCAGCGTCTTTGCTTCCCAGCCGAAGCCCATAAGGCGGGTTGATGGCGATCAGCCCGTTTTGTCTTTTTTCAGCCGGAATATCAAGTTCTGACGGATGGAGCGCAAAAAAATCCTTATCCGTCACCCGTGCCGTTTCCGACATAAGGGGATCCGACTGAAAGATTTTTTCTAAGGCAAGGCAATTGTCCGGATGAATGTCGGATGCGAACACAACGGGTGCTGACATTCGTGTCATTTTTTTCTCCGCTTGCAGCCTTATATGGTTCCATTGTGCGGTTTTAAAACAAGGCCAGTTCATAAAGGCGAACCCCCGGTACCACCCTGCCGGAATACCGCCTGCCATCATGGCGGCTTCCAGGGAAAAGGTTCCGGCCCCGCACATGGGATCCACCAGCGGGTCGCCGGGCCGGTAGCCGGACAGCATGAGAATGGCCGCGGCAATGGTTTCCCGGATGGGCGCTGTGCCGCCGTGGACCTTTAATCCTCTCTTGTGGAGCAGGTCGCCGCTGCTGTCCAAGGATACCGTAAACCGGTCATCTTCCGCACGTATGAAAATCCGCTGTAAAAAACCGTCCGCCGGGTGTTTTTTTTCAGTATCCACCGCCGGACGTTCCAGGCGTGCGTACAGGCCGGATTTGAAATGATCCGCCACTGCCTCCGTGTGCATCAGCCGGGAATGCCGGGTGGTGACGTGAACATTGACGGCGGCACTCGGGTTGAGATGCAGTTCCCAGGGGAAATCGGCGGTTTTTTTTGTAAGCTGGCGGAAATTGGTTGCCGTAAACTCATCCACCCGCATCAATACGCGGTTGGCGGTGCGGAGATGGAGATTGGCCCGGTAGCAGTCCGGTATCCGGCCGGTAAATTCAACACCGCCTCTGCCGGTCTCACCTTCTGCCGGGGCGGGCCCCATGCCGGCAAGTTCAGCGGCGCACAGGTGCTCCACCCCCGGCAGGGTGGAAATGTAAAATGATTGGAATTTTCCCAGCACATGGCGTTTGATGCGCTTTTCGAAAGGGTCGGAGGGTGTCATCGGTGTCCGTTGTTTTTAAAAAAGTGGTCGGGGCTGCCGCAAATAATCTTTAATTGACTGATGATGTACCATAAAACATACGGAAATGATCATTAAAAAAATAATATCCGGGGCCCAGACCGGGGCGGACCGGGCGGCCCTTGATTTCGCCATTAACAACGATATCCCGCACGGGGGATGGGTGCCCAAAGGCAGGCTCGCGGAAGACGGCGTCATCCCGGTCCATTACCACGTGACGGAAGCGCCATCCGCGAAATACGGCAGACGCACGGAACTCAATGTGGTGAATGCGGACGGCACCCTGATCATCAGCCACGGCGAGCTTGCCGGAGGGTCGGCGTTAACCCGGAAACTGGCGGAAAAATATGGCAAGCCCTGGCTGCACGTTGATTTAAACCATAGCCCGGAATTCCAGGCCACGCTGGATATCGCCCACTGGATCACAAGCAACCGCATCGGCGTATTAAATGTCGCCGGTCCCAGAGCCAGCAGCGATCCCCGGATCTATGGCGCCGTCATGAACATTCTGGAGACGGTGTTTTATCTTTCGATGATTGATGACAAAATGCCGGATCTCAAGTCCGGCTTTCATGGCATGGATGGTCCGGCAACCCGGGAGATATTTCCGGAAACCGTGGACCGGGCCGTGGCCCGGTTGATTTCCGAATTGCCCCTCAAGGACAAAATACGGCTGTCGGGCATGACGGAAGCTGAGCTGGACCGTCTCCATCCTTCCCTGGCCCAGTATATCCGGACCACATACCGGCTGGATTCTGACAATGCGCCGCTTCTGGCATCCTGCCGGGAGGTTGCCGGCGATTCAGCGCTGGATGCGGATGAGGCTGTCCGGGTGATCGTCAGGGGATTGTGGGAGCGGCTGCGCCAGACCCATCGGCTGAGAAGGGTCAAATAAACCCAAAATGTTGGCACCCAGCGGTCAGCCGATTCATCATTCATCACTCATCATTTATCATTTATCTCATCCCATCAGCGCCTGGATGGGATCCAGCCGGGCAGCTTTATAGGCCGGGTAGCTGCCGAAAAAAATGCCGGTCAGCGAGGAAATGGCCAGGGGCAGAAGGATGGCTTTGGGGGTGATGGCCAGTTCCCAGGGCGCTGCATATTTCATGATGCAGACCGTAATCAGGCCCGCAACAATGCCGATGACGCCGCCGGAAAAGGTTAGCAGGGAGGCTTCCGTGAGAAACTGCATCAGGATATGTTTCTGTTTCGCGCCCACCGCTCTCCGGATACCGATTTCCCGGCGTCGTTCCGATACGCTTGCCAGCATGATGTTCATGATGCCGATACCGCCCACCAGAATCGATACGGATGCCACCGCGGCCAGCAGCAGGTTGAACAGCTCCCCTGTTTTTCTGGACTGGTTGAGGAGTTCAAGGGGGGTGACGATCTGGTAGTCCTCCAGGCCCCGATGGTTTGCCGCCATGATTTCCCGGATGGTTTTGGATGCCGCCATGACATGTTGGGTCTGGTCCGCCTGAAGGATCAGCTCTGAAAAATGGTCATGGCTCTCTTCCCGGGGGAGATCAGGGGTTATCCATTTTTCCCCGTTTACGGGAATCAGGATGATGTTGTTGTAATTCCGACCGGATATCGTTGAAGACCCCCCTGATGATTCGATGGATGATTCAGAAGGCCGGACATCAAAACGGTCCAGGATCCCGACGATTTTAAACAAATGGTCGCCGATGCGGAGAAGGCTGCCGATGGTCCCGTTAACACCCAGTTGCGCGGCGATATGCGCGCCCACCACGCATACCAGATGATAACCGGAAATATCCGTGCTGGTGATGAATCGTCCGGCGGAAAGTTTCAGGTCCAGGATATCGGCATAAGAAGGAGAAACGGAGATGACCTGGGGGGTGATTTCCTTCAGCGCGCCGATGACGGAAACCGGGATTTCTTTAATGGCCGCGATGTTTTTAACAAAAGGGCACCCGTTTTGAATCCTGGGGAGATCCTGGCTGCTCACCCCTGAAATATGGGTTTTGACCGGGTCTTCCTTCCGGTTTTCCGCCAACTCAACGGATTTGACATAAATATTCCGGGTGCCCAGCCGTTCGATCTGCCGCAATGCCTCGGCCTTGGCGCCTTCCCCCACGGAAACAATGACAATGACCGCCATCACCCCGAACACCACCCCGATCATGCTTAAAAATGACCGCAGCTTGTTGCATCGAAGCGAGGTCAGAGATATGTTTAAATATCCGATTATTTTATATAAATTGACCATCTTGCAGCATCACCGTGTGGTTGGCCCGTGAGGCCACGGCCGGATCATGGGTCACGAGGATAATGGTTGTGCCTTTTTGGTTTTGTCGGTCGATCATGTCCATAATCATGGCCCCGGTGGTTGAGTCCAGGTTGCCGGTGGGTTCATCCGCCAGAATGATTTTGGGATCATTCACAAGGGCCCGGGCGATGGCCACCCGCTGCATTTCGCCGCCGGACAGTTCAACGGGTTTGTGGCGGATCCGGTGGGACAGGCCGACATCTTCAATGGCCGCCAGCGTTTTTTTGCGGATGGTTTCGGGATCGCTTGCTGCGTATAAAAACGGCATGCCGACATTGTCATACACCGTCATATGGTGGATCAGGTTGAAACTCTGGAATACAAAGCCGATCATGCGCGACCGGATGCCGGAAAGGGCGTCGTCCGAGGCATGGGAAACATTCATGCCGCCCAGCACATACCGGCCTTCGTTCAAGCGGTCCAGGCACCCGATAATATTCAGCAGCGTGGATTTCCCGGACCCCGACGGCCCCATGACGGCCAGAAAATCCCCCATTTCCACATGAAGGGACAGCCCTTTCAGAACCGTGAAGGACTGGGAACCCAACGTATAGGATTTGGTCAGATCGGTTATCTCAATCACCGGGTTCCCTATTTTTTCATCTGAAACAATCATTGTTTTAAAAATCATCCCATTCCGCCTGCTGTAGTGACCTACAGCCTACAGCCTACAGCCTATAGCCTATAGCCTATCCACCTGACCGTCTTACGGTTTAAAGGTGCTGACCACATCCCCCGCCTGAACGCCGTCCAGAATTTCAATAAAATCTTCGTTATAGCGCCCCACCGTCAGGTACACTTTTTCATGGGAGCGGCTTTTCAATCGGGAACAATAATATTTTTCGTTTTCTTCAAACACGGTATACAGGGGCAGGGTCAGGGCGTTATCCACCTGTGCGGTCAGGATATTCAGCCGGGCGGTCATGCCGGGCCGGAGGGCCGGGTCATGGGAGGTCATTTCCACCGTCATCTGAAAATATTTGGCCCCGTTGTTGCCGCCGAGACTGTCCGACGCCAGCGCCCCGATAAAAGAAATTCTGCCGTCATATTTCCGGTCGGGATAGGCATCCACCAGGACGGAACAAGGTTGTCCGATCTTCACCTTGTGGAGATCCACTTCCCGGACGGATGTTTTCACAACCATGGAAGAAATATCCGGCAGGTATAAAATCGGCTGGTTCTGGAGGACCGTGTCGCCTGCCCGGGGTTTCCGTTTTTGTCCGTCCCGGAAGGTTTCGTAGAGAATGACAATGCCGGCGGAAGGGGCCTTGATGGTGGTTTCCCGAAGCTGCTTCTCCCCCTGTTCCAGCAGTTTTTTCTGGTTTTCCAGACCCGCAGCCACTTCATCAAGGGCGGATTTGGCCTGGGCGATTTTGTGCACGCTGCCCTTCCGGGTCTGGTCCAGGAGCATTTCCGCATGCGCCACTTCAGCCTCGTATTCTTCGATCAGGGAGGGATAGACATGCTTCTGGTAGTTCTGGTATTTCCGGTCCGCCGCCGCCAGTTTTTCATTGAGCAAGGCCACTTCCTGCTCAGCATTGGCGATCTCACTGGGGTGGTCATATCCTTTGGTTTTTAATTTTTTCAAATCATTCAGATAGTTAAGATATTTTGAGGCTTCCTTGGCGATTTTATCCGCTTCCTCCTTGAACTGGGCAAGCTGAAGCGGCCCTTCGCCGTCAGCGTATTTTGAGAGCGTCAGTTCCGCCTTGTGCACGTTGAATTCCGCTGTGCTGATCTCCTTTTCCACCTGGCTTTTTTCCCATTCAAAGAGTTGCTGGTTGGCTTCCACCGCCGCTGTCAGCTTTTTGATTTCACCTTTGAGCCGGACCACTTCTTCCTCAAAGGGCAGGGGATCGAGCTGAACCAGCAAGTCCCCGGCCTCCACCCAGGAGCCGTCTTCAATCAGATGGATGATTTTTCCTTTTCCGCTTTTTAAGGAAGAGGTGACCATATTGGATTTTGCCGCATCCAGCATGCCGATGGTATTGACTTCAATGGAAAAACTCCTGACAGCCGCCACGCCCCGGGTGGCGGCGCCGATGCCGTTGTCCGGGTGCGTTTTGAAAAACAGCAGGTAAAGCCCCAGACAGACCGGAACCAGAAGGGTGAAATACAGAAATGGATGTTTTGTTCGTTTCATGGGTGAAACCGTTTACTCAATCAGTGTCCCGATGGTTTTTCTCAGCCGGTAGGTTCCGACAATATAATCGATTTGGGCGGACAGCAGTTGGAGTTTCGCCCGGTGGTGTTCTGTTTCCGCCTCAATCATATCAAAATTGTCCGCCATGCCGTTGTTGAATTTGACCTCCGCCAGCTCCAGTTTCCCCATGGCGTTATGGATTTGCGCTTCCATCAGGCGGATTCTTTCTTTTGTTTTTTCCAAAGTGTCCATCTGGCTCCGGACTTCCTTGCTGAGCTGGTCTTTGGCGTCTTCCAGGTCCAGTTCCGCGGATTTCAGCGCAATCAGGCTTTGCCGGTAGGCGTTTTTTTCCGATGAGCGGACGAAATCCGTGGAACTGGTCAGAAAAAGCCGCCAGGAATCATCGTTCCTCTGAAACATATCACGGCTTAAATTATCATCAAGTCCTGACCGGGTATAATCCGCAGAAAGGGTCAGGTCCGGCAGCAGGTAGTGTTCGGCGATTTTTGCGGCCCGCCGGCGTTCGTTCATCTGGTCCAGGGCGCTTTTGATGCTGATGCTGTGTTCAAACGCGATGGCCTCAATTTGGCGGGCGTCCATAGGGGGCACCGGGACATCCACCGGGATGTCCCTGACATCGATTGCGGTTCGCTGGGGGATTGAAAGAATGCTTTTCAAATGATCACGGGCATTTTCAAGGTTTTCCAGGGAATCGGTCAGGCTCACTTCCGCATCCTTTTCCCGGATTTGGGACCGGTACACATCCAGGGGCTGGGCCAGCCCGATATCGGTTTTTATCTGTGCAATGGTTGCGTGGTTTTTAAACCGTTCCACCAGGAACCGGTTCATCTCCACATTTTTTTTCTGTTCAAGGATATTATAAAAGGATGCGATGGTTTCAAGCACAATGGTTTCTTTTGTTGAGGTCAGGGACCGTTCGGAGGAACGAAGGGAAAATTCCGACGAACGGATATACTGGGTGTTCACCAGTTCACCGAAATATTTGAACAAAGGGACATCCATGCCCAGGGTGAGGGCGGAACCGTAATCGCCGTCCCGCCTGGAAACATGGGGAGAAACCGACACCCGCATGCCCTGGGGCAGGGTTTTGGAAAGGGAGACGCCGGAAGAGATTTCCTCGTCCCCGTCCGTGATGCCCGCGCCGGCAAAAGGCCTTGCTTTCACATCAAAGTCGGAATGGGCCGTGTCAAGAAAAAGGGTTGCCGAATCCAGGTTGTTTCTGGCGGTCTGGATGCTCCGGTTGCGGTCGAGGGCCATTTCAACGGCCTGCTCCAGAGACAGCACGACCGGCGATTCATCCGCCCGGGCCGGACAGGGAAAAACACCGATAAAAAGCAGCGTCAAAACAAAAAAAGGGGGAAATGCTTTTTTTTTAAGCGTCAGCAGTTCTCGTAAAAAACAAAATAAGGACATGACATCATCAAATTGGCCTGGAAAAGCTGATTTTTATGAAATAAACGTTTGGGTATCGGCATGCCAAAAAAAGAACGACCCGGGAAACCAACGAAAGCATTGTTTTCCCAGGCCGTTATTTTTGGTTATCGGGCAAAATTCAATGTCCAGCCATTGTCGCTTACCATGGTAAAGGCGTCGGAGTCGCCGGTAGCAGTGCCGTTGTATACCGCACCGGCATCAAAATTAAGCGTCAGGGTTGTTCCAACCAGGGTCCAGGTTCCCGATCCGCTATCATCGGTGACGGGCTGGTCAGGTGCTTTATCATGTAACACGTAGGTATATGACCCATTTTCATTAAATGTGATATTCCCGGATGTTGTCCAGCCAAAGGTGGAACTGCCGCTCACGTTCCAGTTACCTTCAATGGTTTTTTCCGTTAAATCCTGGGGCTCGTCGTGGCCGCCGCCTCCCCCGCCGCCTCCCCCGCCGCCACTGACCGCTGCCGCGGTGCCGCCTGCGACCGCAGCGGCTCCGATGCCCACGCCCACAATAGCGGCGGTTGACCATCCGACGGTGCCGGCTGTGATGACGCCTGCGGATGTGGCTCCGGTTGCGGATGCAGCCGACGTCACAGCGGTTGAAGAGGCACCCGTTTCGCTGCTCATGGCCGCCGCTTCTTTTGAATCCGAATCGGTAACGGCGTGATACAGAAGGGCCACCACGCCGAACCGGGCGCCGGATTCCACCACGTCAATGGTGACATTGTCGCTGAAGCCCATCAATTGGGTGGGGGCCTTGTCGAGTTCAATGCTGACCCGGATCTCCCCTTCCTTGGGAATATTCTGCCAAGCCGGTGTTTTTTTATTCGCGTCCTGGTACAGGGTGAAGTTCTGGCTGCGGACTACCTGATTGGCCTGATTCACCGCCAGGAACAGATATTCGATCTGGGTAGTGGCGGCTGACGGCGCGGGCAGAA
>JBAQUK010000155.1:0-27517 GCA_049297455.1 Desulfosalsimonadaceae bacterium
TCACGGAAGCGGCATTGGACGATAATTTTAGTAGTCTTTTCCCAGTACCACAAAAATCCGTCGTTAATTCTCTAATAGCCGTACTACTACGCATGGCGGCATGACGCTTTTTGGGGAAACTTCAGTACTCCTATATAAAGGGCACCAATTGTACTTTTCTGCTTCAAACATGCTTTGAGCAGTCTTTAAGTCATGATCGGCGCTATCAATCCAATTATGTTCCTCTTTGATCATAGGCCTTCAATACAGTACCGCCTGGAACCCGGCCGCCGCATTTGAAGTCATAGACGTGGCAGACCGGCTTGGGAACGAATAAGCGTTATTCGGGCGATGCTACAGCGATCTAAATAATGATAAAAAAAATCGGCATTCGGACAGTTTCAATTGAAAACCGGGGGGTAAATCGGTAACGATCATCCCCCCAAAATTTTTGGGAAATTATATCGACAATCACCCAACGAACATAAATTATTCACCATAAACGGTTAATTTATAATTTCCGATGATCCCTAAAATGTTTTTTGCTTCCCAGTCCGCATGGTTGACTTTTCTAATGCCGCCATTTTTCATTGCAGCTTCAAAACTGGCATCACCGGTGGCAACCAAGCTCAGAACGCTTGTGCATTCGGCAGTGCCGACCTTCAATGATTGACCCGCACCATCTGCGGCAACGGGCAGTTTCAGTTCCGTGTACAAACCGCCGACCGGAAATGAACTCGCACAACCGATCAGTACCGGCAAAAACGCGATCAACCCAAAAAGACACATCAGCTTCGCTCTTTTCATTTGTAACCTCCTGTCCTTTCCAAAATTCTTTTGTCCATCACGTTTGAAGTCAAATATCTCTGTCCGAATGCCGAGGGTACACGATATTCAATCTTCTGTTTAAGCTGGTATGTTACCCGCTCATCTGAAACATATCAACTGAATTATCTATCTATTGTATTAATTTCTACACGAATGGTAATGAAAAAGGGGCCGACCTATAGAGAATTGCTTTTTACGGGGTTGTCAATTATTGGGTCTTTTTCGCCAAAACGCCATTTTATATGACGTGATGAGTATGCTCTGACTGCGGGGAACAGTCTATTTGAATTTTCGAAAAATAATATTTGATAAGAAAAGTAGGCGCTCTCTGTACCTGGCATTCAGCGCCTAATTGTTCCCCGCTCCCTTTTTGAAGTCCGGTTCGTTTGCCTTTTAGGCGTAATGCTGATTATACTTTCTTCAACTCTCGCTCATAGGCATCATGATTTCCGATAAAATACCAATAAATCGCATCACCTTCCAAGAGACCTAACGCCCGATAGGTTCGCCCAATTCGCACCGAGTAAATCGCTTCAGATTCAGATACTCGTTTAAAATTCAATCCTTTTGCAGACGGATTGGACATCCACAGACGATATGCTTTCGAAGCTAATATTTTGATTTCCATGGGCGATCCATCATATAGCGCCCAAAGTGGCGGAACAGTCCAGGATTTCATCCGGGAGTCATCCTGCCGTTTTTCGTGAATATCATGGATTTCATGTGTCCAGATCGAATCTCGCTGCGTACAAGCTCTGCCATTCGTTTCAATCCGTCCTGTGATCCTGCGAACTGAGTATCCCAGTGTGCCTCATCAGCGAGAATCTCTTCTTCACATTCATCATCAAGAATGACGCAATCTTCACCTGTTTGAGATTGAATATACCGCGCGAAATCGACAATTTGGGCAATTCGTTCGACAGGAAGGCGATGAATAATTTTGATGAGTTCCTGTTCATAGGATATTTGGTTATTGGATTGGATTGCCATAATTGACCTCTTTTTTTTAAGTTCTTATTATTCTGATAATATATTAAGGATAGATACTTTTCACAAGACATTTATTGTGCGTGAAAAAACCGGAGCCGTTGCAGCCTGAGAAGCAATTGAGAGCCCGCTCCGCCCCACCAAAAGATATCCTTTTACAACACCACCTATTATTGATATGATAATATATAAACATTTAAAAATAAATCAAATCAATGCTCTCAACGATCAACCCAAATACAAACCGGCAACTCTTTGCCCGAATGTTACGGCTCACCCTGGCGATGGGTTATCTGGCGTTGATCGCCGGATGCATCTGGCTTTGTAAAGATTTCTCCCCCGGGTATCTTCTTGATCACGTTGTTCCGTATGGCATCCCGCCGCTGTTGACTCTTTTGATCGCCGCTTTTTTATCGCTTTTTGTGTTGGGCCTGGAGCAGACCCGCACCGAAACCCTCCTGTTTTCAATCATCTGTCTGGTGTTTGCGGGGTTGAACCTGGACATTTTTTTGCTGGGCATTATCCGCGACCCGGATATTGCACTCACCATCTCCCGGATGGACCATTTCATGCTGGCCCTGGTCCAACTGGGGGCCAATCTGCACCTGGCCTATCTGGTAGGCGAGAAAAAAGACGCCTGGTGGATCGTATACGCCGCCTACGGAATCGGGGCGGTCATGGCGCTGCTGACGCCCACCGACTGGTATTTTAAAGGCCTGTATACCTATTACTGGGGTTTTTTCGCCAAAAAGGCGGTTTTATATGACCTGATGAGCGCCCTCTGGCTGCTTGGGGCCATTTACTGCATTTTCATCCTGTTTCAATCCTACCGGCAAACCAGGGACGCACACAGGAAAGACACCATTAAATATCTGATACTGGGCTTTGCCACCACAGCTGTTTTGAGCCTCACCAACACCCCCGCCATTTACGGATATGAGGTTTATCCGCTGGGGACATTTACGTTTATATCACTTATTCTGCTGGCTTACGGGTTATTCAAACATAATTTACGAATTGCCCTGCAGCAGTTGAGATCGGTGATTTTTGTGGTCGGGCATTTGTCAATGGTCGCAGGAGGGGCATTGACGGCCACCCTTTTGCTTCCCCGGCATGCAATCCACCTGAAACCTGCCTTTGGCATACTGGCGGCGATCCTGCTGTATCATCCGGTCTCCCGTGCCTGGGACGCATTTTTAAATCTGTTTATGAAACGCTCGGCCACGATCCTTCAGAAAGAACTCTACACCCTCACTTCCAGACTGTCCGAGCTGCATCATCTGGCGGACATTCACCGGGAAATGTGCCGGTGGCTGTTTCGGATTTTTATCAATTCCCGGTGCGCAATGGTTTTCGAGACCCGTGCAGGCGGTGTTTTCACGGGCTGGAGCACCTGGAACGCCGAGCCGTTTTCCGGGTTTTTCAAGTCACCGCCGGAAACGCCCTTCGGCGATACGCCCCTCTCCATTGACGCAGGCCACCCCATCCTGAAACCGGTGATCGAAACCCGGCCCGGCCTCATCACCCATGGAACCATCGACCGATGGGTGAGTGACAACAGACTGTCACTTAATCCCGACAACAGCCTTCTTCAGGCCGGCGTTATCATACCGGTTTTTTCCCAATTTCGCTTGATCGGCCTCCTGCTCATCGGCAACCGGCATAATGACAGATCCTATTCAAAACCGGAAAAAAACATATTGGCGCATATCGGCGTTTTCTTAGGCCCGGTGATTGAAAAAGCAAAACTCCTTGAAGAGCTGGAACAAAAAGTTGAAAAGCGGACACGGGATTTATATGCGGCATTAAAAAAAGTTAAAGAAAAAAATCAAAAAATTTCTGTAAACAGCGCCACCATTCAAAACCAGAACCATATGTTCCTCACCCTTTTTGAAACCAGCACCAGCATCCATGAAATAGAGGAACTGCATGAACTGTTCGCCTTTACCCTCAATAAGCTTCGTTCGCTTTTTCCCTGTCTGGGATTCGGCATTATCCATCACGGCGAGCGGGCTGAGATTCTTGAGAGCGGCGCATTCATCGGCATATCTGAAAAAGAGAAAACCATCATCCTGAAAAACCATCAGCACTTAACTCCTGGAAATATCAACCGGATAATCACTGAAGAGCTGCTATCCTCAGAAGAATCACCGGAAAATCAGATATCCGCCTGGACAATTCAGCCGATGCAGATTCGGAACAACCAGGTTATCGGAAAAATCATCATCAAAGGCCTCCTGCTGGATCAGATATCCAGCAGGGTGATTTCCATATTTCTGGCCCAGGTTTCCGCCGCCGTCCATAATAAGGTGCTCATGCAGAAACTGGAAACATCCGCCCATACCGACGGGTTGACGGGCGTGGCCAACCGGTCGTTCTTTGACATGGAGCACAAAAAAGCCATCCGGAATTCAACCCTGTTTCCTGAAATCCATTTTTCTATTTTAATGATCGATATTAATGGGTTAAAACGGATCAACGACCATTTCGGTCATGACAAGGGCGATGAAATGATTCAGATGGTCGCCCGGACCCTGGCGGCTGTCTGCCGGGAAACAGATACCCTGTGCCGGATGGGCGGCGATGAATTTATCATGCTTCTGCCGGCAACCGCCAGCGAACAGGCCAAAACCGTGGTGGAAAGAATCCGGCGACAGGAAGCCCGGTTGTCCCTGACCTGCCGCCGGGAAGGCAGCGGGCAAATCGACATCCCCGTAAGGTTCAGCATCGGAATCGGCGGCTCCAATGAAACTTCTCCGAACAAAGTCATGAAGCTGGCGGATCAGCGCATGTATGCGGACAAAGAAAAATTTTATCAAACCGCCATGGAAACCATTTACACCCATCACGCCTGACAATTCTGCCGCCACATTTAACTTGACATATTCCCGCCGACAAAATAGGGAAACAGACATTAAAACAAAATGTTAAATCAACCATTAATATAATTTGCGCGCCCATGTTCACAGACAACACAGACCAGCTTTCCCTGCTGTACCAGATCACTCAGATCATCAACAACGCCTCTGATTTCAAAGAGTCCCTCTACAACGTGCTGGAACTGCTTTCCGAATCGCTTAATATGGTCCGGGGCACCATTACCATTTTAGACCCGTTCAGCGATGAAATCAGCATTGAGGTGGCCCACGGGATTTCCAAAACCGCGCTTCAAAAGGGAAAATACAAGCTCGGCGAGGGAATTACCGGTCAGGTGATTCAAACCGGCCATGCCGTCACGCTGGCCAAAATCAGCCAGGACAACCGGTTCCTTAACCGGACGGACGCCCGCAAAATATTGAAAGACCAGGAAATTTCCTTCATCTGCGTACCCATTAAAAAAGACAAGCAGGTGATCGGCGCACTTTCCGTGGACCGGCCCTATGATGAATCCTATTCGTTGAAGGATGGGGAACAATTTCTGTCCGTGGTGGCGGCCATGATCGCCACCCAGGTGATATTTTTAGAAAGAAACCGGATCGAAAAAGAAAAGCTGGCTGCGGAAAATGACCGCTTGCAGGCGGAACTCCAGAAAAAATACCGCATCAAAAACATTGTCGGCAACAGCAATAAAATGCGGGAAGTTTACCAGATGATCTCCCAGGTGGCGGCCAGCAACGCCACGGTGCTGATCCGGGGAGAAAGCGGCACCGGCAAGGAACTGGTGGCCAATTCCCTGCATTACAACAGCCTCCGGGCCAAAAATCCGTTTATTAAAGTCAATTGCGCGGCCCTGCCGGCCAACCTCATCGAAAGCGAGCTGTTCGGACACGAAAAAGGGGCGTTTACCGGCGCAATTCACCAGAAAACCGGTAAATTTGAACTTGCGGACAAAGGCACCCTGTTTCTGGATGAAATCGGGTCCATCGAACTGGATGTTCAGGCCAAGCTCCTGCGGGTGTTGCAGGAAAAGGAACTGGAACGGGTGGGCGGGAACAAGACCATCCGGGTGGACGTCCGCATCATCGCCGCCACCAACAGAAACCTTGAAAACGCGGTGACCGAAGGGCTTTTTCGAAATGATCTGTATTACCGGATCAATGTGTTCCCCATTTACATTCCCCCCTTGCGGGAAAGAAGGACCGATGTGCTGGTGCTGTCGGATTATTTTCTGGAAAAATACACCCTGGAGAATAACAAACAAATCCTAAGGTTCTCAACGCCGGCCATCGACATGCTGATGGCCTACCATTGGCCGGGCAACGTCCGGGAGCTTGAAAACTGCATTGAACGGGCGGTTCTGCTGTGTGACGATCAGGTTATCCACAGCTATCACCTTCCGCCCACACTCCAGACCGGCAAAGAGTCCGACACCCTGCCGAAAGTGTCTCTTGAAAAAGCCGTCGGGCAGTTAGAGCGGGAAATGATCATTGATGCGCTGAAATTTACCCGGGGAAATATCACCCAAGCTGCGGAATCATTAAACACAACCGTGCGAAAATTCTCATACAAGGCAGCCAAATACGGCGTGGATCCCCGGCAGTACATAGGTGGAAGGTAGGCCGGATCAGCGCGGCATCAAACAGCCTTAAAGATGCACCAGTTTTGACAGCACGTAATCCGGCATTCATGATGTTTATATTCTGAAATCCGACTGACAGCTTTACAGCGCGTCAGACCCCTTCTCCCCTGTCCGCACCCGAATGACTTCATCCACGGGAAGGATGAAAATTTTACCATCTCCGATCTTACCGGTTGATGCAGCTTTTTGTATAACTTCAATTACTTCTGTCAATCTGTCGTCTTCAACGATGATCTCTATTTTCAATTTGGGAATAAAATCCACTGCGTATTCAGCGCCCCGATAAATCTCGGTGTGCCCTTTCTGCCGGCCATATCCCTTGACTTCCGAAACCGTCATGCCGTGGATACCGACGTCGTTTAAGGCTTCTTTGACATCATCGAGTTTAAACGGTTTGATTACTGCTTCAATCTTTTTCATACTGCCGCCTCTTTTCATAAGATATATTTTAATAAATCAATCCACTACCCTTTTCTCGGAAACTTCGGGCACAAAACCATCCGACACCGACCGTGTGCGGCGTCAGACGGGCACCAACTTGTTCCGGTGATTATTTACTTGACACATTACTTTGATTTTCTTAATAATTCACTATACTAAAAACCGCGTAAACGATGCGAACGGACATCGGATATGCTTAAAACACAAATGGGGCGGTTCCGTAAAAAATCAAAATTTAAAAAAATGTATCAACATTCACCGCATCTGTCCAGATGATTGTCAGATGATGATCGATCGGCAGTCATGCAGACGCAGCACAGCAATGACCTATACAATTTTTGTTTGATTCAGGCAACGATTCATGACGGTAAAAATTTATATCCATGAGGACAACACAGCCGTATTCGTATGTCCGGAATGCCAGAAAACAAGCATTAAGGATGTCAGCAAATACGCCTCACAAAATACAATTCCCCGGTTAAAAGCCAAATGCACCTGCGGCCATTCCTATGAGGTGTTTCTGGAAAAACGAAAAAAATTCAGGAAACCTGCCGACCTCCCCGGCACATACAAATACGCCCCGGAAAATATGTCCGTCCCGGAACACACCGGCGCGATCACCGTCAAGGACCTGTCTTATACGGGGCTCCGGATCAAATTGCAGTTGATGCCCCGATTCAAGGTCGGAGACATGCTCTGGGTTGAATTCCGGCTGGATGACGCCAACCGTTCCCTGATCAAAAAAAAAGTAATCGTCAAAAACATGAAAGGTTTAAGCGCCGGCCTGGAGTATGCATCTCCCCAGAGCCATGACAGCGTTCTCGGCTTTTACCTCTTCAATTAAGCTCCCCTTTCAGATACCAGTCCCAGACCCCCCGCACCTCATCGCGCAAATCCTGAAACTGAGGATTCGGCAGCATGGCGGGTTTTTCCTGCAATGTGAGCCGGTGAATATAAAACCGGAAAACCAGGTAGGCCTGTTTGAGTTTATAAGCGGTCCGGTCATCAATGATGCCGGCCAGGGCCAGGCTGTTCAACTGCCTCACGGCGTCCGTCCACTTGACCAGGGCCGGACGCCGGTGGGCGTTCAGCAGGATGAGATACTGAACCAGGAATTCAATATCAATGAGCCCGCCCGGATCATTCTTCAGATCAAAACCGGTGTTTCCGGCAATTTTCCGCTCTTTGCGCATGCGCTCACGCATATCGGAAATAGCGGCCCGAAGCCCGGACGCATCCCTGGGGAGGGACAGAATCGTTTCCCGGATTGAGGCAAACAGCCGTCCCACCCCCTCGTCGCCGCTGACGGCACGGGCCTTGATCAGGGCCTGATGTTCCCATGGCCAGGCCTGATTCAATTGATACTCTTCAAAAGAATGAATGTGGGTGACCAGAACACCGGCGCTGCCGCTGGGCCGCAGGCGCATATCCGTTTCATAAAGCTTTCCGGTTTGGGTCATGGCCGTCAGAAAATGAATAATCCGCTGGCCCAGGCGCACATAGAACTGGGCATTATCCAGGGGCGGCATCTCCCCGCCGGCCGTGTCTCCTTTTTCTCCGGTATGCAGAAACACCAGATCGATATCCGACCCGTATCCCAGCTCGAACCCGCCCAGCTTGCCATAGGCGATGATAGCAAATCCCTTTTGGTCCGGACCGGCTCCTGAGGGGAGTCCGTATTTCTGGACCAGCAGGTCCCATGACATATCCAAAACTTCGTCCAAAATGGATTCCGCGAGATAGGTCAGCCGGTCGCTGACTTTCATGAGGGGCAGCAGGCCGTCCACATCCGCCGCGCAAATACGAAGGGTATTGATTTGCTTGAAAATCCTTAAATTATTCAGCCGCGACTCCAGGTCGGTGGCCGGCAGCCTGGCAAACCGCTGGGCCAATTCTTTTTTCAGATCCGCTTTCTGAAGCGGCTCATAGAGGGTTCTCGAATCCAGCAGTTCATCCAGCAGTAAAGGATGACGGGATATGAATGAAATAATCCAAGGGCTTGCTCCCGCCAACCTTACCAGATGGCGCAAGGCATCCGTATTTTCAATTAAAAGAGAAACATAACAGGACCGGCCCCGGATCGACCGGATCAGTTCAAAAATCCGTTGCAGCACCGGAACTGGATTTTCCGCACCCGCCGCCAGTTTGATAATAGACGGCACCAGGCGGTCAATGCGCTTTCTGCCCTGAAGACTGACGTCATGGGATTTGATCATTTCCAGAAATCGTTTCAGAACCGTCAGGGCTTCTTCCGGCTGCTGGAATCCGATTGCCGCAAGCCTTGAAAGGTTGGTTTCGTCATCCGACAAATTGTTCCACACCTCAAAAATGGCCCGGGTTTGGCCATCCATGATGTCATTTCCCCCATCCTTGACCAGGAGCGAATGAAAGTGACGGTGGACCCGGTCCATATGGGCATCCAGTGCTTCCGAAAACTCCGTCCAATCATTAAACCCCATGGACAGGGCCAGAAGGCACTGATCCGAGGCGTCAAGAGGCAGACTGTGGGTTTGCCGGTCATCCGCCATTTGAAGACGGTTTTCCACATACCGCAAAAAAACATAGGCTGCGCTCAGTTCATGACTCACCTGCTCGGGAATATTATGGTCTTCCACCAGCACCTGTAAAATTTTCAAAATACCGGGCGACTGATAGTCAATATTCACTCCGCCCCGGATCAGTTGAAAAATCTGCCCGAAAAACTCCACTTCCCGAATACCGCCCGGCCCCAGCTTGATGTTTCCCCGCATGCCTTTGCGGGTGACTTCCCGCTCGATTTTCTGCTTCATCTCCCGAAGGGAATCAAACGTACCGTAATCCAGGTACCGGCGATACACAAACGGATTCAAACGGTCCAGCAAGAGGCGCCCCGCCGCCATATCTCCCGCCACCACCCGGGCCTTGATGAGGGCATACCGCTCCCATTCCCGCCCCTGTTCCTGGTAATAGGATTCCAGGGCTTCAAAACTCATGGCAATGGGTCCGGCATCGCCGTAAGGCCGGAGCCGGGCATCCACCCGGAAGACAAACCCATCAGTCATGTTCTTGCCGATGACATCAATCAGGCGATGGCACAGGCGGGCAAAAAATTCCTGATTGGAGAGGCTCACATTCCCGCCGACGGTTTCACCGGCTTCGGGAAAAACAAACATGAGATCCACGTCGGATGAGAAATTCAGTTCCCGGCCCCCGAGTTTTCCAAAACCCACCACCACGAGATGCTGGGGGTTCCCGTCTTTTCCCAGGGGCGTGCCGTACTCTGCGGTCATCCAGCGATACAAAACACCCAGCGCCCCTTCCACACAGGCATCCGCAAGGGTTGAAAGGTCATTCATGGTTTCCGGAAGGGGGCTCCATCCTGCCAGATCCCGAAACGCAATGCGCACCATTTCCCGGGTCCGGATTTTTCTTAAAATCGAAGACAACGCGCCGATATCTTGCACCTGTTGGCAAATGCCGCTGATTTTTTCCGCCATCTCGGCCCAATTGCAGGATCTTGTTAAATCACCGGTTTCCACCAGATCCGCAAGCATGCCGGGATCCTGAGTACATCGCCGGGCCGCAAAACGGCTGAACAGGAACACCTTTCCGGCGGCATCCGCTATTTCCGGATCTTGAAAAACATCAGGATAACTGGCTCCGCAAGCATTTAAAAACGCCGCCCATGTCTCATGGAGATCACTCAGATAGGGGGGCGGCAATTGTTCCACCGGTTTGACGGGGCTTATATTTAAATGATTCACTATAGCAGGGTATCCACTCAAAAATATTCGATATTCTCTACAATGGCTGGGCCAGGGTATAGTCTGCAAGCACACTGTACTTCCAGTAAGGATTGTCGGGACGCGAAAAAAAGGCTTTAAACAATGCCAGGCTCCGGGCCCTCATGACATAGGGAACAATCTCAACCGGAGTCCCTCTGTAAAGCGCCGGAAGACGTGACAGATCACAGCCGGTTCCGCCGCCCATGACATCTTCATAGGCATAGACAATGCGATGGATGCCGCTGATCAAAATTGCGCCAAAGCACATCAGACAGGGCTCCATCGTACAAAAAACGGACAATGGACCGGCAGTTTCATCCCTGCCGACGTCAACCAACCGCCGCAGCGCCACCATCTCGGCATGATCGGTCTCATTCGCCCTCCCGCCTGCTGTGCCCTGACGGCTGCCGACAGCCAGAATCTTCGTTTCATCGGCAATCACGCATCCCACGGGAAACTCACCGGCGGAAAAGGCAAGTTCCGCCTGTTTCAGGGCCTGCTCCATAAACCGCGCATCGCTCATCCTCAACCTCGTATCCATATAACCCGCCAATAATATAACTCATTTTCATAAACTGGGTATCAAGCCGCGACGGATTTGTAAAGCATCAATTGTGGCCATCCCGTAAAAAACGTCATATTCAGACGGCCATTGACAATAACCGCCTTTTTGGTTAATGCTTAAAAAAACACCATACCCACCCCTTAGCGCACCATCTGCAAGGAAACGACATGATCATTGGACTGGACGTCGGCGGCACCCATACGGATATCGTCCTTGTCGGAGATAACGGTCTTGAAAGGAAGATCAAGGTTCCGACGGATACTGCGGCCTTATTCAAAACCGTACTCACCGGTATCGAAAAAATCACCGAAAACATCCCGCCTGAAAAGATCAGTCACGCGGTCCTGAGCACCACCCTGACCACCAATGCCATTGTCCAGAACAAACTGTCTCCGGTGGGAATGATTGTCTCCGGCGGTCCGGGGGTTGATCCGGGTCTCTTTCGCACCAACCCGCATTATTTCACGGTCTCCGGTTCCATTGACCACAGCGGCAAGGAAATCGAGCCCATCGATGATTCCCAGATTGAAGACATCCGGCGACGCCTGCAATCCGAGGGCATCCGTCATGTGGGCGTGGTGGGGAAATTCTCCGCCCGAAACCCGAACCATGAACTTGCGATCAGTAAAATTTTAACGCCTTATTTTGACAAAGTATTTTTAGGCCACCGCATCTCCGGCCACCTCAATTTCCCCCGCAGAATCCACACCACTTTCTTAAACGCTTCCGTGTATCCCATCCACAAGGAGTTCTTTGAAGCCGTCAAAGAATCCCTGCTGCAAAAAGGATTGTCCATTCCCATCTACATCTTAAAAGCCGATGGCGGCACCATGCATTTTGACGCATCCATCGATTTTCCCGGACAATCCATCCTTTCCGGTCCGTCCGCGAGCGTCATGGGCTCCGTGGCGTTTGCGCCTTTGGATAAGGAAATCATTGTCATGGACATCGGCGGCAGCACCACGGACATGGCGGTACTCATCAACCGGACGCCGCTGCTCTGCCCGCTGGGCATTGAAATCGGCAAATACAAAACCCTGATTCGCGCCCTCGACAGTCTTTCCATCGGCATCGGCGGGGACAGCGTGGTCAGGTTGGAGGGGACCGCCTTAAAAATCGGACCGGACCGCATCGGGCGGGCCATGGCCTACGGTGGTCCCGTGCCGACCCCCACGGACGCGCTGTTTGTTCTGGGTAAAGGAGAAGGCGGCGACCGGGAAAAATCGGTTCAGGGGCTCATGCCCATGGCCCAAAAGCTGGGGCTTTCCGTTGAAGCGGCGGCATTTGAAATCTTTGATCTTGCCTGCCAGGATATCCTGACCGCAGCCAGGGAAATGCTCGGACGGATCAACAGCAAGCCGGTGTATACCATCAAGGAAGTGCTCGAAAACTATCAGATAACACCCCGGCATATTATGGTGATCGGCGGCCCGGCCCCGTATTTTGCCGAACACATGGAACAGATATCGGAATTCACTGCCCTCCATGTGCCCCAGTGGTCGGTGGCCAACGCCATCGGCACGGCCCTGTCGCGCACCACCTGCGAATTGACCCTGTTTGCCGATACCCAGAAAGGGATCGCCCTGGCGCCGGAAGAAGCGTTTTCAAAATCCATTCCGGCCGGCTTCACCAAAAAAGACGCCCTTGCCTTAGGCCGTGACCTGCTCACCCAAAAGGCGATGCAAAACGGCGCGGACATGAATGATCTGGACGTGGATGTCTTAGAAGAACTCGAATTCAACATGGTCCGGGGATTTCGGTTCACCGGAAAGAATATCCGCGTCAAACTGCAGGTCAAACCCGGTTTGATTCACAACCATAAAATGATTACGGACAAGATTTCCGCCATGTGAATCATAAAAAAAATCGAACCCGCAACCTTATTACCCAGTTTTCCCGGAGCATCGCATGATCACTGCAAAACATAAAACCGGCCTGGTGTTTTTCCCGGCATTCGACTGGGCCATCAGCCCCACCCACCCGGAACGGGAAGAGCGCCTGCTCTATACCCAGGACCAGGTTTTTGAAGAAGGCATCCTGGATATCGACGGAATCACCGAATACAAGGCAGGCATTGTTGACATCAGGGACGTTCAGCGGGTGCATTTTTGCGTGCCGGATGAGCAGTCCGTAATGACCAAATCGCATTTTATCAGCGCGGGCGGGGCCAAAACCATCGCGGATGCCGTGATGAAGAAAAAAATCGAACGGGGATTTGCCCTGGTCCGTCCCCCCGGACACCATGCCATGCGGGTGGTCCACGGCGGCAGGGGGTTCTGCAACATCAACAATGAGGCCGTCATGGTCGAGTACCTGCGGTCGGCCTACAAGGTTGACCGGGTGGCCATCATCGACACGGACTGCCACCACGGGGACGGCACCCAGGACATTTACTGGCATGACCCGGACACCCTGTTTATTTCCATCCACCAGGACGGCCGGACCTTATATCCCGGCTCCGGTTTTCCCGAAGAAATGGGGGGCCCCATGGCCGCCGGCAGCACCTTAAACGTCCCCCTGCCGCCCTATACGTCGGCGGAAGGATTTCTGCATGTGATAAAGGAGTTGGTGCTGCCGATTTTGGAGGAGTTCAAGCCCGATATCATCGTCAATTCCGCAGGCCAGGACAACCATTTCACCGACCCCCTGACCAACATGAACTTTTCCGCCCAGGGCTACGCGGACCTGACCCGGCTGCTACGCCCCGATATCGCGGTGCTGGAAGGCGGCTATTCCATTGAAGGTGCCCTGCCCTATGTCAATCTGGGCATTATACTGGCCATGGCCGGCATTGACTACAGCAATGTGAAGGAGCCGGATTACAACCCGGAAAACCTGCGGCAATCGCCCCAGATCACCCGGGTGGTTGAAAAAACCTGCGATACGGTCATGTCCAACTGGCGGGCCCGGCAACTGATTCAAAACCGGATGAAAGGGGGCAAAACTTTTGATAAACGCCGGCGGGACATCATGTATGACACGGACGGCATCTATGAAACCCAGAACGAAACCATCCGCATCTGCAACGATTGCGGCGGGGTATTCAAAATCGATTCCAGCGCCGATACCGGCCGCCATATACTGGCGGTGCATGTTCCCCGAAAAGCCTGCCATGCGTGCCGGGAACAGGGGATGCAATGGTTTGACGGCGCCACTGCCGGCAGCTATGATGCGGTTTTTCTGCAGAACCGTGCTGAGGATACCTATCTGGTCCGCAAATAATCCATAATCCCAGACCGAACAATGGCAGAGAGCGCAATGATTGACCGACAGCAGCGGATCGTTCAGAACCTGACCCTTCGCGCAAAAATCCTCCGGCTGATTCGCGATTTTTTCACCGAACAAGGCGTTCTGGAAGTCGACACCCCCATCCGGATACCCGCCCCGGCCCCGGAACCCTATATCTCCCCCCAGCCCGCAGGCTCCTGGTATCTTCAGACATCGCCGGAACTGTGCATGAAACGCCTGCTGGCGGCCGGTTTTCCGAAAATATTCCAGATCTGCAAATGCTTCCGGAAGGAAGAAAGGGGAAACCGGCACTTACAGGAATTCACCATGCTGGAATGGTATGAGGCCGGCGCAACGTACAGGGACTTGATGGACCGGTGCGAGGCAATGGTCGATTTTATCCGCCTGGCTCCGGGGCTGCCGGAAAGTATTCATTACAAAGGGCAAACCATTAATCTCTCGGCGCCCTGGGAAAGACTGACCGTTACCGACGCCTTCAGCCGGTATGCCTCCATTTCCATGGATACCGCCATTCAGACGGGCGTATTCGACGAAACCATCGCCTTTGACATCGAGCCCAATTTAGGAACTTCCCGGCCGGTTTTTTTATATGATTATCCCGCGTCCACCTGTATGCTGGCGGCCCCCAAGCCCGGAGCTCCGCATCTGATCGAGCGGTTTGAACTCTACATCGGCGCCCTGGAATTGTGCAACGGGTTCACGGAACTGACGGACCCGGTTGCCCAGCGCAAACATTTTGAAACAGAGCTGGAAAACCGGAAACAAAAAAATTTAGCGGCCTTACCCATGCCGGAGAAATTTCTGGACGACCTCCATCTCATGCCCCCTGCTGCCGGAAACGCCCTGGGCATTGACCGCCTGATGATGCTGTTTGCAGGAAGCGAGCGCATTGACGAGGTGGTGGCGTTCACCCCGGAAGAGCTTTGAAAGTGCTCAAAGGATAAATTATTTGACATTTGCTCCGGCGGACTGATATTATGGGAGCGCTATTTTGAAATAGAGGCTGACGCCGCCTGACCATTATGGGGCCAATCACTTTTTTGGCGCTGATAATAACTTAAAGCAAAAGACCCTATATTGCCATGCAACGGATTCAACCGAAGTTTATCATTGTTTTTTTCTTAGGCGTTCTCCTTTCCGCCGGTTTTTCTTTTCCACCCGACCTTTCCGCTGATATTTACTCCTATGTGGATAAAAACGGGGTGGTTCATTTCAGCAACGCACCGGCCTCAACCAGATACCAATACTTCTCGCCGGAAACGGTTCCGGATCATCCGAAAATTGTCGTATACCGCCGATCCGCAAACCATTATTCGGCCCGCAATTCCAGCGACTATGACGACATTATCAGGGAAGCATCCAACGCCCACGGTATGGATTTCGGACTCATCAAGGCCGTGATCCAGGCGGAATCGGCATTTAATCCCAATGCCGTTTCTCCGAAAGGGGCCATGGGACTGATGCAGCTCATGCCGGAAACTTCAAATAATGTTGGCGTCAGTGACCCCTTCGACCCCCGGGAAAACGTCATGGGTGGCACCCGCTATTTAAAAGAATTGATGACCCGGTACGACAGCGACCTGTCCCTCTGTCTGGCCGCCTACAATGCCGGCCCCGGCGCGGTGGAAAAATACAATAAATGCATCCCCCCATTCCGTGAAACCGAAGATTATGTGGAAAAAGTATTGCAATTTTACAGCCAGTATCAAAACCAATAGCCATTCAATTTCCCGGCAACCCGCATTCGCCTGCCTGATCGAATCAAATGAGATGTAAATAAATGCAATGAGATTTTCCGACCCTCGCCTCAAGGCGCTCGACCAGTTGTATGCTGTCTATGATCAGCTTACGGGCGGGCGCCCCATTGCCTGCAAACAATTCTGTGCGGACTGCTGCACCTGCAACGTCACCCTGACCCGCTTTGAAGCGACCCGGATCATTGCCGCATTAGACGAAAAGACAAAACAGGCCATCCGGGAAAAATTAAAGAAACCGCGTGCAACTCCTCGATTTATCCCGAAAATAACCATCAACCGGCTGGCGGACATCTGCATGCGGGGCGGCGACCCGCCGGAAGAAGAAATTGATCCGGCATGGGGCCCCTGCCCGCTGCTTGAAAACAACGCCTGCCCCATCTATGATGTCCGCCCCTTCGGATGCCGGTGCATGACCTCATTCCAAAAATGTTCGGATACCGGCGTTGCGGACATTGACGACTTCACCATCACCGTCAACCACATATTCCTTCAAACCATTGAACACATGGATAAAAACGGATATTTCGGCAATCTGTCGGATGTATTGGCCGATATGCTGGCGGATGCATCGGCGGGTGACTTGACCGGCAAACCCGCCGCGCCAAAAATCAACACCGGGCCGAATCCCCCCGTCCTGATCCGAAATTCCCCCTTAAGCACACTGCTCATCCCGCCCGAACACCGGGAAAAAATCCAGCCCATTCTCACCGCCCTCCGCGCCATCAAAATGTGAACGCCTGCCTGAAAAAATCCCCGGTCAACGGCCTTTTCCCCTTCCCCTTTGACGGATCAACAGCGCGTGGAGGGATTGATGCAATCCGTTCCTTTTTGTTTCTTGACTTCATTTTCAAAAACCTTATAAATATACAAATTTAAATTTTAGCCGGGCCTCCCCCGGCATCCGATTTTATCACTTTTTTTAAAAGAAGACCGCCCGACTGCTTATGAAAGAAACTTTAAGACAATTGATCCTTGATGCGGCCCGCGCTGCATTTGAAAATAAAGAATTCATATCCTTCGATCTTCCCGCGTTCACTGTTGAGGAACCCAAGGTGGACGCCCATGGGGATCTGTCCACCAATTTCGCCATGGTGTCCGCCAAGGCCCTGAGAATGGCTCCGCGAAAAATCGCCGAGACGCTCCTTCGTTATATCGGCGACAACCACCCGTTAATTGAAAAAACCGAAATCGCAGGGCCGGGCTTTATCAATTTTTTCATCCGCCTCGCGGCCTGGTATCCGGTACTAACGGAAATCCATGCAAAAGATACGGCTTACGGATGCTCTAAGATTGGCAACGGGTGCAGGGTGCAGGTGGAGTTTGTCAGCGCCAATCCCACGGGGCCTCTTCACGTGGGCCACGGGCGGGGTGCGATTGTTGGGGATAGTGCGGCCGCGCTTTTATCCGCCTGCGGTTATGAGGTGCACCGGGAATATTATATTAATGACGCGGGCAGGCAGATTCAGACCCTGGGACTGTCCGTGCTCCTGCGCTGCCGGGAACTGGCCGGGCAGCCGATTGAGTTTCTTGAAGAATGCTACCAGGGGGACTATATAAAGGATATTGCAGGCGATCTCCGCAGGGAAAAAGAGGATTGGATTTTCACCCTTCCCGAGGCGGAAGCAATTGCTTTCTGTTCCCGGTTCGCCGCGGACCGCATGATCATAGAGATCCGGAACGTGTTGAATTCTCTGGGTATCGAATTTGACAACTGGTACAGCGAACAGGCCATGGTGGATTCCGGCAAAGTCGAATCCGCCATTCTAAAATTTAAAAACCAGAAAGTCATCTATGAGAAAGACGGCGCCCTCTGGTTCAACACCTCGGATTTCGGGGATGAAAAAGACCGGGTGGTGGTGCGCAACAACGGCCAGGCCACCTATTTCGCCTCCGATATCGCCTATCACCAGGATAAATTGGACCGGGGATTTGACCGGATCATCGATGTCTGGGGTGCGGACCATCACGGGTACATTCCCAGAATCCGGGCCGCCATTGAAGCATCCGGAAAGGATAAAAGCCAGTTTACCGTCATCCTGACCCAGCTCGTCAACCTATTGCGGCAGGGGGTTCCGGTGTCCATGGGCAAACGCTCCGGCCAGTTCATCACCTTAAAGGAAGTCATTGATGAAGTGGGCCGGGACGCGGTGCGGTTTATCTTTCTGACCCGGAATTACGACAGCCCCCTGGATTTTGACTTGGAAGTCGCCAAACAGAAAACCAATGATAATCCGGTCTATTATGTTCAATATGTCCACGCCCGGATATCCAGTATCCTCAGGAAGGCAAAAGAAGAAAACGCCCTGATGGTCATGGACGCCAGTGATCCGGCCCTGGCCAACATCCTTCAAATGATCCGGGAGCCCGAAGAGATCCAGCTCATCAAGCATCTTGCCAGGTATCCGGAAACCATCCGCCAGGCCGCGGAACTCATGGAGCCCCACCGCGTGGCGTTTTTTCTCATGGAACTGGCGGGAGATTTTCACGCCTATTACAATAAACACCGGGTGCTTGCCGAAGACCCCGCCCTCACCGCCGGACGGCTTTACTTGATCTTCGCAGTCCAGAAGGTCATCCGCAACGGCTTAACCCTGCTTGGCGTTTCCGCGCCGGATTCGATGTGACGCATCTATGGAAAAAGAGACTTCCGAAAAAAAGACACCCGCTCCCCGAAAACCGGCTTCACCCAAACCCGTCGGCTATTCCAGCATCCTGGCGTGGGTCATCCCCAGCTTTATCATCTGCGGGTTCATGTTTTCCTTAGGCGTGCTGGTGGGCAGGAATACCGCACCGGTTCGATTTGATGTAGACAGTATAGAGGTGGAACTTAAAAACCTCCAGCACAGGGACGAAGCGCTGAAAGCGGAAAAGGAAAAAATGCGGCTTGCCGCCGGATCAGGGAAAGCGTCATCTCATGATGATATTCTCTTCCGACTGCGAGATAAGGGAGAACTGCCCGAAATATATCAGCAATATGTTCCACCGCTATTGACGCCCAAATATCCGAAAACGCCGCCCACCAAAGAAGACCTGCTATTAGCGGAAAATACCGGAACAGACGACATTGAAGAACCGGTGGATGAAGAAGCCATGGCCGAAGGCGCTGAAGTGGCCGAAGACGCCGAAATGGCGCCCATCGATCTGACTGAGGCCGGCCCGCCGGACCTTGCGCCCGAACCGGCGGCGGCGGACATGGAGGCACCACCGGAAGACACAAAACCGGAAGCCGTGCCAGCGGAAATCGCCATCAATGAAACGCCGGAACCGAAAACAGCCGGCAAATTCGCCATTCAAGTGGCCTCGTTAAAAGACCTGGGTCAGGCCCAGATGCTGATGAACAAATTCAAAGAAAAGGGATATCCCGCCTTTTTCCAGAGTTCCAACTTAAACGGCCAGCTCTGGCACCGGATCCGCATCGGCCCATACCCGGACCGGGAAACGGCCATCAAGGATCAGGCCCGCTTGAAACAAGGTGGTGTGGACTGCCTGGTGTTGTCCACCCAGTAATTGCTCAGGAGGATAGGCTGTAGGCTGAAGGTAGATAGCCTATAGCCTAAATAACCTAAAAAGGATCTTCTATGAAACTGACCCGTAAGGACGTCCTTCATGTGGCAGCCCTCGCGCGCCTGAATCTCCATGAATCTTCCATTGACCCGTTCGCCGAACAGCTTGGGGCGGTTCTCGAATATGCGGCGGCCTTAAATTGCCTGGATACCGCCGGTGTGCCCCCGACCTTCCATGCCGTGGACATTTCCAATGTATTTCGGGAAGATACGCCGGGGGCTCATCTCTCCCCGGATGACGCCTTCGCCAATGCGCCGGAAGCGGAAAACGGCCATTTTATCGTCCCCAAAGTGATTGAATGACAGGAAACGAAACCGATGAACCTGCACGAACTGACCATCCATGATGCCCATGATCTGTTAACAAAAAAGGAAATCTCCGCCCGGGAACTTATCCGTGATGTGCTGGCGCGGATTGCCGCTGTTGAACCGGCGGTGGATGCCTTTATCACCATCACCGAAGAACTGGCGCTGGCCCGGGCCGACATGGCCGACAAACAAATTCTGGCCGGGGACATGGGGATCCTCACCGGCATTCCCCTTGCCATCAAGGATCTCATCTGCACCAAAGGCGTGCGGACCACCTGCGCCTCCAAAATCCTGGATAATTTCATCCCCCCGTACAACGCCACGGTCATGGAAAAGCTCAATCAGGCCGGTGCGGTCATGGTGGGCAAGGTGAATATGGATGAATTTGCCATGGGGTCTTCCACGGAAAATTCCGGGATGAAACTCACTAAAAACCCCTGGAATCCGGAACGCGTTCCCGGCGGGTCCAGCGGCGGCTCGGCAGCGGCAGTGGCTGCCGACATGTGCCTGGGATCGTTGGGCTCCGACACCGGCGGCTCCATCCGTCAACCCGCGGCCCATTGCGGCGTGGTGGGGGTCAAACCCACCTATGGCCGGGTGTCCCGGTTCGGGCTGGTGGCATTCGCATCATCCTTGGACCAGATCGGCCCCCTGACCAAAGATATCAGGGATGCCGCCATTCTGCTTTCCATTATTTCCGGCTATGACCCCAAGGATTCCACGTCCGTCAACCGGCCGGTTCCGGACTATATCAATGGTCTGTCCGGCGATGTAAAAAATCTCCGCATCGGCATCCCAAAGGAATACCATTCAAAAGAAGGGGTTTCCCCGGACGTGACAATAGCGGTCCGGAACGCCATGGCCGTTTACAAGGATGCCGGGGCCAGCCTGGTGGATATTTCCCTGCCCCACGCGCCTTATGCCGTGGCCGCCTATTACCTCATCGCACCGGCGGAAGCCAGCTCCAACCTGTCCCGGTACGACGGCGTTAAATACGGACGGCGGGATATGGATGCGGGCTCCCTGCTGGATATGTACCGGGACACCCGTTCCAAGGGCTTCGGCCCGGAAGTCCAGCGCCGGATTCTGCTGGGCACTTACGCGCTGTCCGCAGGCTACTATGACGCCTATTACAAAAAAGCGTCCCAGATCCGAACCCTCATCAAGACCGATTTCGTGAAGGCATTTGAGACATGTGATGTCATCCTGTCCCCGGTCACCCCCACCCCGGCCTTTAAAATCGGCGAAAACACGGATGATCCCCTGACCATGTACCTGTCGGACATTTTCACCCTGTCGGCCAATCTCGCGGGCATTCCCGGTCTGTCGGTTCCCTGCGGGTTTTCCGGGGACGGGCTGCCCATCGGCCTGCAGTTGATGGGAAATTATTTTGATGAACAGACCCTGTTGAATGCAGCGTATGCATTTGAACAGGCCACCCTTTTTCACACCAAACGCCCTGAAATAGTAAACGCATCATAGGAGACGCACATCCCATGACCACCATCATTCCCGAAGGGGACGATCTTCGCAACGCGGTGAAATGGATATCGGAAATGGTCCAGAGCGGGGTACAAAAATCCAAAATGACCCTGATCAACGAGGCGTCCCTGCGGTTTGACCTCAAACCCGCAGACCAGGAATTTCTCATGCGGTGTTATGAAGAGGTAAAAACAGGGGAAATAAAATAGATAACATTTTTGCCCTGATTCTTGTTTCAGCCGGTTTTTTTTACCACAGAGAGCACAGAGGACACAGAGTTCTTTCTTGTTGTGCAAAAATGGTTTATTTTTAAAATGATATGATGATTGCCCCTTTTCTCTGTGACCTCTGTGCTCTCTGTGGTAATTTTTATTTTTAAAAATGGACCCCCCCGCCGTGTCCCAAATTAAAATCCTTCCGGAAATCCTTTCCAACAAAATCGCCGCCGGTGAAGTGGTGGAGCGGCCCGCGTCCGTGGTCAAGGAGCTGGTGGAAAACGCCATTGACGCAGGTTCCACAAAAATCACCGTTGACGTCAATCAGGGAGGCCGGAATCTTATCCGGGTTTCCGATAACGGCTCGGGCATGACCCATGATGACGCCCTGCTGGCCATTGAGCGCTATGCCACCAGCAAAATCCATACAGAAGACGATCTGTATGCCATCAGAACCCTGGGCTTTCGCGGCGAGGCCCTGCCCAGCATCGCGTCCGTGTCCAAATTCACACTGGTCACCAAGGACCGGGATTCCCTGGCCGGGACCGAAATTTACATCGAAGGGGGCAGGATACAAAAGGTGTCGGATGCGGGGGCGTCCCAGGGGACCATGATCACCGTGGACCACTTGTTTTTCAACACCCCGGCCCGTCGGAAATTCCTGAAAACCGTGACCACGGAAATGGGGCATATTGCGGATGGGGTGTCCTGCCAGGCCCTTTCCCGGCCGGATGTTCACTTCCGGCTGACCCATAACGGCAAGGAGATTCTCAACTGGCCCGCGGTGCAGACACCCATTCTCCGGGTGGGCCATGTGCTGGGGCCTGATCTTGAATCTTCCCTCTATCCCATTGATTTTCAAAATAATATTCTGACTTTGTCAGGCTGGACATCAGACCCGTCCGTGACCCGGGGTACGTCCCAGAAAATCCATTTGTTCGTGAACGGCCGTCTCATTCACGACCGGGGCCTTCAGTACGCGCTGTTTGAGGGATACCGGGGACGGATCATGAAAGGCCGGTTTCCGGTGGCTGTGCTGTTTTTAACCCTTGCGCCGGACCAGGTGGATGTCAATGTGCACCCAGCCAAACACGAAGTCCGGTTTGCGGATCAGCGGCAGGTCTACGAATCCGTCCGGACAGCGGTGTCCGGCATCTGGAAAACCACCCGGCCGCAAGCGTCCCCGAAACCATTCCCTGATGCATCATGGAGTGATCCGGAAGCGAGGATACATTCGGAACCCGCCCCGGCAGTTCAGGAGACTTTGGATATTGCATTTGAGCCCCTTTCCCGGCCTCATCCGGGCAACCGGATCATTCCCGATCCCCCCTCACCAAATTCGCCGGATACGAGACGGGAATACCGGAACCCGGCGCCGTTTTCCGATTTCCCGGCAAAAACCGATCCCCCTTTCCGTCCGGCCACTTCCCTCGCCCGGCAGGGCGGGTTGTGGACCCGCAAAAAATTCGCGGACTCCGTGGTCATCGGCCAGTTCAACAACACCTATATCTTATGCGAGGGAGACGCCGAGCTGATCGTTGTGGACCAGCACGCGGCTCATGAACGCATCGCCTATGAAAAACTGAAAGCCGGACGCCGCACCGCTCTGCCCCCGGTGCAGAAACTCATAATCCCCGAGACCTTTGACCTGGGATACCGGGAAGCCGCCGTCATCGGACAGATGCTGGGGGATCTGAATTCTATAGGCCTTGAAATCGAGCATTTCGGCGGCAATACCTTTGTGGTCAAATCCGTGCCCGCGCTACTTGCGGACCGGGAGATCAAACCCCTGATCATTGAGATCAGTGAAGCCATGACCGCTTATGGGTACGCGCCCGGCCTGGAAGACGCCATCGACCAGTGTCTCATCCTCATGGCCTGCCACAGCGCCATCCGCGCCCGCCAGTCGTTATCACCCAAGGAAATGAAAGAACTGCTGGTCCAGCTCGACGGTTGCGACAACCCCTACCATTGTCCCCACGGACGGCCCACATCCATCCACTGGCCGGTTTCCATGCTGGAGAAAAATTTCAAGCGGACATTGTGATTACAATACCCGACCTATTTACCGGTAAAAACAGGATTCCGCTTTTCGATAAATGCTGCCTGACCTTTCTTCAGGTCATCACTGTTGAACGCCTCTGCAATCAATTTCTGCGCATCATTTACGTATTCGGAACCGATCAGCGAATATTTTCCAATCATGTTGAGAATCTTTTTGGTTCCTTTTAATGACAGCGGCGCATTTTTTGAAATCTCGTCCGCTATTGCGTAAACGGTTTCCGAGAGTTTCTCTGCGGGAACCAGATGATCCACGAGCCCCATGTCTTTCACTTCCCTTCCCTGGTATGTGCGGCCGGTAAAAAATATTTCCCGTGTTTTCGCCATTCCGGCAACTTCGATAAACTGGCTTAACCCTTCCGGATGATAAACAAGCCCCAGCTTTGCGGGGGGCATACCGGCTTTGATGTGATCCGCACCGATGCGGATATCACAACATACGGCAAGGTTCAGGGCCGCACCGAAACAGTAGCCATTGATCATGGCGATGACCGGAAAAGGAAAATTTTTCACGCTGTCAAGGGCCAGCGTAAGGGGGCTGCTTGTTTTCAGAAGTTCCGCGGCTTCCGGTGAAAGTTCCGTGGGAATGGCTGAAATATCATATCCGGAAGAAAAGGCTTTTTCTGAATTGCCGGTGATTACAACGCAACGAACCGACTCATCTTCCGCCCATCTCAATAAAACCAGGTGCAGCTCCGCCAAAAGCGCGGGCGTCAATGAATTGCCCCTGTCCGGCCGGTTAAATTTCAGGGTTCCCACATGGCCCGCAATTTCTTTGATCAACACCGCTTTTTCCAATTCGGGTTCCTTTATTTTGATTTTTCTACCGGGCTTCAAAACCGTTGCCGGGCATTTTGTGTTCTGCTTTTCTTGGTGGGCAAGAAAAGCAGCAAAAGAACCCAGCCCCGCGCCGCTTATTTTCCTGACGGGCGGTTTGCCGTGGCGGGGGAAAAACTCGCTTGATGATCGAATCTTCATGATTGATAAATGAATTCAAGGTGTTCATGCATCAAATACATTGCCTTTCCGCCGCTCAAACAGTTTCCCCCTTTTTCCACGGAAAACCGTCCGTCAGGGACGCAGCGCGATGGGCAAAAACCCAGCGACTCGGGACATGGAAGCCGACTGGTTTAAAAAATATGGGATTATTTCAACTATGCACGCACGTACACAATTAACGCATCCTCATCCCATTGTCGGGATTGAAATTCAGATACGACATAATAATTGGTTTTTTTATACATATTGGAGTTTTTGTCTGGCATTGACCGGATTCGGCGGAAAAGGCAACACTCTTTCGGCGGGGGAAGCCCATCGCGATGCGGCCCAGACCCGGTGGTTTCCCTGGATCACGGGGGCAAACTGTTTGAGCGACTAAACGGCAATGAACCTGCCGGTTGCGAAAAACAAAGTCGACAAAACACATCCCGGCATGCCACTTTATCAGCGAGTTTTTGCCCACGCCACGGAAAACCATCGGGTCAGGGAGCTTTCCGCATCGCGGGGCTGGGTTCTTTTGTTAATTTTGTTGCCCACCAAGAAAAGTAACAATGACAGGGGTTGCCGATGATAGTCGGTGTGGTCGTCTTTAGTCCCCCGAATTGTCAAGAATAAAGACCCCACAGCCCCTCCCTGCGGGGCGGGGTTTCCACCCGCTGAATTACACGATCTTTCCCGGCCGCACATGCATGACAGTCCCCAACTTCTCCCCTAATGTTCCCCATTCCAGTTAAACTGCGTCAACGTAATTGGTCTCATGGGCAGGCTTAGCTACATGTCACCCTTAATTTGCTCTGCGGTTAGAATTCTGGTGGTCAAGCGTTCAACGTCGTGTAGCGTATATTTTTCGCCCTTTACTTGTTTTAGGTAGTTGATAAACTCACGAATTTCAGAGTCATCATTGATGATGATGTATTTGATATCGTTCGGTTCAAAATTCAACCGAAGAGCAACCAGCTTGGCATCGGAAGCGTCCTTGTTGTCAGGTTTTGCATACCAAGCTTCGGAACGAAACATATCGCACGCCTCAGAATGTGGTGGAACGTACCTCCACTCTCGCTCATCTGAAAACCGATAATTTGGAGTTGTCGAATTCTCTCTTATGTGATCGGCCTCATAGTTCTTAATGTAGCGTAGCACATCAGCCAGCGCCTTTTGCTCAAGTGATAGGTTGTCTAAAATTCGAGCATTATTCTTGGGGTCTTTAGTAAAGTAATTGAATGCAATTTTATAACTGATAGACAGGTTCGAGTTCTGCGCAACGTAAAGAACTGGGTTTAGGCCCTTTCGCATTCTCCAATCTTTAGTCATGCCAATCCCATAACTTCCATACGTTAACATGTGATCTTTAACCTCGGAAAGCGGAATGTCACAGAAGCTAACGAGTGGAATATGAAGGATGGTTTTATCGGCACCAAAGGTTATAGTTTCTTTGCAGTTGAAGATGCGGAAATTCTCTTCAAGAATTTTCTTCAGCGTATCCTTCTCTTTGGTGAAGTGAAAAAGGGTATTTGCACTTAGTGGCATATTCGCCTTTCCAACAGACTTTCCAATCTAATTTGTCTTTGCACCGAAATCGTTTGTCGTGGATATATTCGGGGTTTTATCTGATCTTAAAAGGGTTAACATGTAAAAACCACCCAACATTTTTCATATTTGCACTGAAGTTTCGCAGTTGATTTGTTAAATGAAATTTTATTTAACTATCCGAAGAAATTGTAAAAAATATTGAAAAGCAGCACCAATTTTAGTATATTTTATTTTCCCAACTCACTTATATCGCTAAGAAAAGGAGCTGCTATGAATCGCTCGAAAAAAATTGTCCCATTTCTCTTAATAGTGGTATCGACAAGCCAAGATACGAATTTTGTTTTCCGTGACCTCATAGACAAGCCGGTGTTCCTGATCAATACGGCGAGACCAGCATCCGGACAGCTCATGCTTTAAAGGCTCCGGCTTCCCAGCACCGGTGAACGGGGACCGCTGGACTTCTTTGATCAACTTGATAATCCGTAATGCCTTCTTTTTGTCTTTTTCAATCCACCAGGCAAGGTCTTCAAATCCGGCAGGATCAAACTCCAAGCTTTTTACAGGCGTCGTCAAAGGCAAGTCCCTCCTTGCGGTCTTTTGCTTCCAACAGGCGTTTTCTCATTTTTTTACTTTTCAGAAGGTATGCCGTCTCTTTTTCGGAAGCAATCTCCCGCCAAAGGTCAATGGGCACGATAACCCCTGTTACCTTATTGTTTTCATCAGAAATATATTGGATCTGCGCCATAAAATAACCCCTTTTACCATAACAAGCTTTTGCACAATATTCAGCGCCGGGTTTTATTTGCCAATCCGGTTGATGCGGGACAGATGAAAACTTATTTGCCCGGCGAGCTGGCTTTGTGACCATTCTCTTTTTATTTTTAATTTTTTTAAAGACTTTCCGCAAGACTCATTTTACCAGTTTCCCATGCAACTTGGCACGGATGGCCCAATGCCCGATTACGGGTAAACGGAACAAAAAAACCATCCTATGGTGTCCGGCTTCACCAACCCGACGGGGAGGATTGTTCAGGCGCTGCTTGTCCATGTGCTCAAGGACCCAAGCGGGCAATCCGTTTCCGTTGTCTTTTTTCTTGCCATACTGACCTGCCATATTTTGTTCAATTGATTGGAAATCTATATAACGAATAAGGATAGATCGTGAGAGCGAAGCGAGCCACGATCTTATCCGGTGGTTGAACAAGCCCGGTGTCGATTGAATTTGTGTCTGTATATAAGAAAATATCTTTTTTTGAACAGGTGGCGGGA
>JBAQUK010000156.1:0-20241 GCA_049297455.1 Desulfosalsimonadaceae bacterium
TTCCCGCCGGGCCGTCTCCGGTTCCAGCGTGTTGTCCCGCCCCCATCGCCCCTTTTTAAATATTCGATATGGATATTGAATATTTCGCTTAATTCTGTCAGGATAAAATCATTCACTGTTTTCACTGCCCGGAATTCCATAACCAAATGATTCATTAAGACATTTACTGGAAAAGTGTCGCTGATGAAATATACCGTGTTCTCCGGAATGCTGATCGGCCCCCGGAGCAGACAGGAAGACTGCATCATGGACGGCGCGGCCGTCTGCCAGAACGACCGGCTGATGTCGCAAAAAAGCATTGACGCCGATCATCTCCTGGCCTGTGTGTGCGACGGACTGGGGGGGCATGCCCACGGGGATACGGCCAGCCGGTTTGTCTGCGAACAAATGAGCAACCGGTTTTCGGCAACCCCATCCGGACCGCCCACCGTCCAGAAAATGCTGGCGGAAATTCAACAATCCGCCCAATCCCTGCTCCCTGAAAACTCCGGCGCAACCATCGCCGGACTCATGACCGCGGGCCATCAGGTCGTTGTGTTCAACGCCGGAGACAGCCGGGTCTACCGGATTTCACCAACCGGCATGACCCGTCTTTCCCACGATCATTCCCTGGTGCAGGGCCTGGTGGACAAATCATTTATTCATCAGGATACGGCGTCGGTTCATCCGCTGAAAAACATCGTCGAGTTCGGCATCGGGCCGTTGTTCGCCCTTGACTGGAATCATCTGAACCTCCATGTCCATGAAGAAACAATTGCAGGCGTCGCCTGGTACCTGATCTGCTCCGACGGATTAAGCGACATCCTGACGGACCGGGAATTGCATCGCCTGTTGATGCCGGACCCCATTGAAAAAGGCAAAAAATTATTCACCGCGGCCCAGGAAAAAGGATTAACGGATAACACCAGCTTCATCATCCTGAAAATTCAATAACCGTTGAGATTATCGTCGTCAATCGCTTCGGCGAGTCAATAAGGAACGTAATGGAAAAACTCATTAAAAAATGTCTTCCGACCTATGAGGTGCTCGGTAAAATCGGTGAAGGCGTTTACGGATCCGTTTTTCACGTGAAAGACAACCTGAAAGAACGGGCCGTAAAAGTGGTTCCCATCATGGTGGAGCGATCCCTGGCCTATCGCACCGAGCAGGACCTGGATTCCAAAATATCCCACGATTTTTACGCGGTCCAGGAATATTACGGAAAAATAAAAGGGGACGGGGTTATTGAAATCCATGATTTTCACCTTGTGGACAAGCAGATTTCCAAACAGGAAGCCAAAGCCTATCTGGTCATATTAATGGAATTCTGCCCTGAAAACCTGTCCGACCACGTGATCGACCATTACCCGCTTCCTCCGGAAGATGCCAAAAACCGGATGCGCGAACTGGCGGAAATCCTGAACCGTCTGTCGAGCCGGGCAAAGGACGCGTTTATCGTCAAGGATTTAAAACCGTCCAACCTGCTCATCAACAAAAACGATCAGTTATTAATCGGGGACCTGGGCGGACTCCAGCGCCTCCAGAGCATTTCAACCGCCACCGGCGCTCAGTTCACCCCCAACTGGTCGGCCCCGGAGCTCATCATCAACAGCGGGTCCGCAGGCATCCCCAGCCTGATGTATGCCTATGGCCTGGTCTGTTATTTTATCTGGTTCGGCAGGCTTCCCTACGATAAAGAGGATTTTACGGAAAGAATCCGGCGGATCAGAGACAACGGACTGCCCTTCACCCGCAGCGATATGCCCTATTATATCCAGGGAATGATCGAAAAATGCCTCAACTTCGACCCGGCGGGCCGGCCGAAGGATCTGGATGAAGTCTTAAAAATCCTCAGCGGCGACAAACGGCTGATCATCGATGACCCCTCGTTATCCGCCAGAGGGTCCGGAAGCAGGTCCGAAAGCAGATCCGGCCGCAAATCCGCCAACCCATCCGGCGAAACCATGCCAAAAGAAAAAATCAAGCGCCCGGAAAAGCCGCCTGTTGCAGATGTTGCCGCCGAACATCCGAAGACCGGCCGCAACCCGCTGTCCGACATGCACCAGATCGGCGATATCTGGACGGAACCCATAACCGGCATTTCTTTTGTATGGGTCCCTGCGGGCGCCTTCCGGATGGGATGCGGAACCTGGGACGGGGAAGGCAACAAGGACGAATTTCCGGTTCATAAGGTCACCATCGACGGATTCTGGATGGCAAAATATCCGGTGACCCAGGGAGACTGGAAAAAAGTCATGGCAGGCGCGTTCTGGCAAAAAGTCCGGGCATTGAGCATCAATCCCTCCTGCTTCAAAACCAGCCCGGACCACCCCCTTGAAACCGTTTCATGGAACGACGCACAGGAATTTATTCAAAAACTGATTTCCCTCAATAAAAACAAATACCATTTTCGCCTGCCCACGGAAGCGGAGTGGGAGTATGCGGCCCGGAGCTGCGGAAAGCACGAAAAATTCCCGGGCACCCCTCCGCTGGATGATATGGCGTGGTATTCGGCAAACAGCGGCATGACCACCCGGCCGGTGGGCATGAAAAAGCCCAATGCCCTTGGGCTGCATGACTTGAGCGGCAATGTGTATGAATGGTGCGAGGATACATACAGCGAATCGGCCTACAAAAAGCACCGGGAAAAAAACCCGCTGAACTCCGAGGAAAGCACCCGGCGGGTCATTCGGGGCGGGAGCTGGTGCAATTCCCCCCATGAAATGCGTTGCGCCTATCGCGCCGGCGTGAGTCAGGACTTCAAAGGAAATTATATAGGATTCCGGCTGGTGATGACGTCGGTGAACCGGAAGATGGTGTAAGAAAACGTCACGGTCAGATGGGTGGATTTTGAGGGTCGTAATATAAACGATTAATCTGCATAAGCGCGAAAAGAGGAGTTCATGAGAATTTTCACGGCAGTAATTGAAAAATGTCCTGACACAGGGCTTTACGTGGGATTTGTGCCGGGATTTCCAGGTGCACATTCGCAAGGTGAATCCCTTGATGAGTTAAATTCCAATTTAAGGGAAGTCATCGAAATGCTTTTGGAAGATGGCGAACCTAAACTGGAGGCGCAATTTGTAGGCACTCAGAACGTTATGGTTGCATAGCAATGGGTACTTTACCGGTATTAAAATCAAAAGATATTATTGCCATGCTTACAAACCTCGGTTTCAAAGAAGTCAGGCAACGGGGTTCCCATAAACAGTTTCGCCATCAAGATGGCCGGGGAACCACGGTTCCTGTTCATTCAGGCCGTGATATTTCCCCCATACTTCTCAAGCAGATTTTAAAAGATATAGGGATTACTACGGAAGAATTTTTAAAAAACAAATAAATCTCTGTTATTACCCTTTTACCGGCGGTATCACACGCAGTATAGGTCAAAGCGGAATAATCAATATTTATGTCTCAATAGGACCTGCATGAAAGTCTGGTTAAGACTGCTGATAGCGCTGTTCCTGTCTCTCGGGGTGTTGCTCTCGGGTCTGTTGACCATCTGGCATTGGGGCCGAACGAATGTTGATCTGGTCCTGGCCAACCGCCGGCAGGAAAGCCAGTTGCTTCTCGGCAAGCTTATCGAACTCAAGGGAAAGTCGCTGGAATCGTTCTGTTACGACTACACGTTCTGGGACGATATGGTGACGTTTGTTGAGGCCCCTGACCCGGAGTGGGCCAGGGAAAATATCGACATGTCGCTGACGACCTTTTCCGCCCGGGCCGCCTGGGTCTGCGCGCCGGATTTCACCCTCGTGTATTCAGTGTCAGACCCTTCGGATGAGACACTTAAGAACCTGCCGCTGCCGCGCAGCACCCTCGAACATCTCTTTAAGCAAAACCGTTTCGCCCATTTCTTCATCATGCTTCCAAACGGCCTGATGGAAATCCGCAGCGCCACCATCCATCCAACGGACGACCAGGAGCGAAAGACCCTTCCCCGCGGATATTTTTTCGTGGGCCGATATTGGACAAAGGAACTCCTGAGCGAGTTGGCGGAGCTGATCGGCGGGACCGTGCGGCTCGAAACCGGGCGGGAGATCCGGGAACCGCTGGAGCCCCCCGCCGGGGAGGACAGACCGCTGCGCCTGCAACATGTGTTCAGCGACTGGGCCGGCCGGCCCGTCGCGCGCGCGGAAGCGCTTGTCTCATCTCCCCTTGTGCAGCAATTCAGCCGTTCGGCCCACTGGCTTTTCGTCTGGGTTTCCAGCGTGTCGGGCCTTCTGGCGCTGATCTTCTCCATCATGATCCTGCTCTGGGTGGCTGCCCCCCTAAGAAAAATCTCGGACAGTCTTGATACCGGAGACGCTTCGCGCATTGTCGGCATGGAACGCAACCCTACGGAATTCGGGCACATCGCACGCCTCATCGCCGAATCCATGCGGCAGAAGGAGAAACTGCTGAGGGAGATTGCCGAACGAAAACGGGTGGAGGAATCCCTGCTGGAGAGCGAGGAAAAATACAGAACCATTCTGGATAATATCGCAGACGGCTACTATGAAGTTGATGCGGCGGGCAATTTGACCTTCTTCAACAATTTCATGTGTAAAATCCTGGGTTACGCAAACGCCGAATTGATGGGCATGAATTTTAGAGCGTATATGGATCCGGAAAATGCCGGAAAGGTGTTTCAGACATTCAATCGCGTATTCACAACCGGAGAACCTTCCAAGGCGTTTGACTGGGAGATTATTCACAAAGACGGCAGTAAATGTCATATCGATGCTTCTGTTTCCGTAATCAGGAATGAAAGCGCACATGTGGCGGGTTTCCGGGGTATTGTGCGCGATGTCACCGAGCGGAAAGCAGCCGAACAAGCATTAATAAAATCACAGGAACAATACCGCGGGGTGGTGGAAAATGCCAGTGATGCCATCATTATTCTTCAGGATAGCTTGATTGTGTTCCACAACCAGAGAACCGAAACATTAACCGGATATTCCAGAGAAGAACTTGCCGAAATCCCGTTCATCCATTTTGTCATTCCTGGTGACAGACCTGCGGTTTCGGAACGGCATGTCAAAACATTAAACGGGGAAAGGTTCGATAGCGCTTACAGTTTTGAAATCATGGATAAAAATGGTCATGAGATATCGGTTGAGGCCAATACGGCCCTCATTTCATGGCAAGGAACGCCGGCTGTTCAATGTTTCATCCGGGATGTAACCCTTCAGAAGAAGCTTGAAACCCAGCTTCACCAGAGCCACAAACTGGAATCCATCGGCACCCTGGCAGGCGGCATCGCCCATGATTTCAACAATATCATCGGCATCATACTCGCCAATGCCGAATTGATGATCCTGAATGTCCCGGACTCGAGTCCGACCCGTAAAAATCTCAAAACGATCCTCAGCGCCTGTGGCCGGGCAAGGGATGTGGTGAAGCAGATCCTCAGCTTTTCCAGCCAGACGGAACAGAAAAGAATGCCGGTCATGTTGGGATCCATCGTCCAGGAGTCCCTCAAGTTGCTCCGTTCCTCCATCCCGGCCACCATTGATATCCGGACGGCGATTCCGGAGGAATCAAACACCATCATGGCGGACCCCGTCCAGATCCATCAGGTGGTCATCAATCTTTGCACCAATGCCGCCCATGCCATGAAAGAAAAAGGGGGCATACTGGAAGTAAGCCTGAAGGAAACAATATTGGATGAAAACTCGGTACAACCGTATGCGGGCTTCTCTCCGGGGCGTTATATGAATTTATCCGTAAGCGATGCCGGTGACGGGATTGATCCCAAAAAAATCGGCCGGATCTTTGATCCCTATTTTACAACCAAAAAAATCGGTGAGGGCTCGGGTATGGGCCTGGCTGTCGTGCATGGGATAGTTAAAAACCATGGGGGAGCGATTACCGTGCAGTCGGAAATCGGAAAAGGAACCGTTTTCCGTATATTGTTTCCCAAAATTGAAGCGGAAATGGTGCCCGAAAAGAAGATCACGGAAAAACTGCCCAGGGGAAAAGAGAGAATCCTTTATGTGGATGATGAGCCGTCTTTGGTCGAGATCGGAAAGCAAATGCTGGAACATCTGGGTTACCGGGTAGAATCCAAAACCAGCCCCGTTGCCGCATTGGAACTGTTCCAGGCCGATCCTCACGGGTTTGACCTGGTGATTACGGATATGACCATGCCCCAAATGACGGGCAATGTGCTGGCTCAAGAGTTGATCCGTGTGAGGCCCGATATCCCCGTCATTCTGAATACGGGGTACAGTGATCAGATGGATGAAGCAAGGGCATTCAATGCGGGCATCAGCGCCTATGTCATGAAACCGCTGACCGCCATGCAACTGGCCAAAGCCGTCAGAAGCGTTCTGGACAAAAGTGAAGAGAAGTAAAACAAAATTAATCCTAAAAACAGGCAAGATCCTTTATGAAAAAACTGCTCATCTGTTTTGCCGCCGGGTGCCTGGGGGCCCTGGCAAACAGTCTTACGGTCTGGGTTTTCGGAACCCATGGCATTACAAGCCAGTTTCATGTCGCCATCGCACCGGCGTTAACACCAACATGGCTTTATCCGAGAATCGTCTGGGGAGGATTATGGGGACTTCTCTTCGCCATCCCGTGGTTGACCGCAAAGCCCATCACCAAAGGCGCGTTTCTCTCCCTGTTCCCCACCCTCTTTCAACTCCTTGTGGTGTTTCCATTTCAGGCTAAAAAAGGATATTTCGGACTGATGCTGGGTGTTTACACCCCTCTTTTTGTCATATTCTACAATCTGGTCTGGGGGCTTGTCACATCACTGACCATTAAAATAGCAAAGTAAAATTTGAGAATATGGAGCATCTGCAAAAATATCGGTCAGCCGTGCATGGTTTTTTTTCAGACCAGATTCTTAAACCCGCCCAACGGTTTTTCAGAAAGGAGGCTGCCAGCAGCCTCCTGTTGCTGGCGGCGACCATTATCGCACTGGCATGGGCCAATTTTGCCAAGCCCGGGTCTTACCCCCTTTTCTGGCACACCGAAGTCGGGATCCGCTTCGGGGAGACCTTCATATCCAATTCGCTGATCTACTGGATCAACGACGGCTTAATGGCGCTTTTCTTCTTTACCGTAGGCCTTGAAATCAAGCGGGAACTGCTGGTCGGAGAGATTTCATCACCGCAAAAGGCTTTGTTTCCGGTTATTGCGGCTCTGGGCGGGATGGCGGTGCCGGGCATTATTTATATCCTGTTCAATTTTAACACATCCTCCGCCGCCGGGTGGGCCATTCCCATGGCGACCGACATTGCCTTTGCCATGGGCGCCATCGCCATTTTCGGGAAAAGGCTGCCCATGAGCCTGAGGGTTTTTCTGGCCGCATTTGCCATTGCGGATGACCTTGGGGCCGTACTTATCATTGCATTGTTTTATACCAAAGAAATCGTTTTTTCCAATCTCGCCATCTGCGGCATCCTGATGCTGATGCTTGGACTGGTCAACTTTTTATGGATACGGTGGACCATTGTTTATGCGCTGCTGGGCATACTGATATGGATCGCCGTGCTCGGCTCGGGCCTTCATCCCACAGTGGCCGGGATCATTGTATCCTTGTTCATTCCTGCCCAGGGAAAATACGACACGGATCTTTTTGTACAAAAAGCCAGGCAGCGGCTGGACGCATTCCAATGCGCGGAAAACAGCTGCGGTTTTTCCATTTTATTAAATGAAGACCACCTCAATGCCGTTCAGGGCCTGGAGCTGGACTGCCATCATGTGGAAACTCCCCTGCAACGGATGGAACACGCCCTTCACCCCTGGGTTGCGTTTCTGATTTTACCGGTATTCGCTCTGGCCAATGCCGGTCTCACCTTTCAGGGACTCAACTTTCCGGAAACAATGGCGCACCCGGTCAGCCTGGGAATTATTCTCGGATTATTTTGCGGAAAACCCATCGGCATTTTTTTATTTTCATATCTTTCGGTAAAAACCGGAATAGCGGCACTGCCCCAAGGCATTCGATGGCCCCATATTTTCGGGGTCTCCCTGCTCGGGGGCATTGGATTTACCATGTCCCTGTTTGTTTCCGGGCTTTCGTTTACGAACGCGGAATTCCTCCATTATTCAAAATTCGCCATTCTTTTCGGATCGGTTATTTCGGCCACTGCCGGCATTCTTTTGCTTCTGGCCTACAGTTCCGAAGGTTCCCGGAAAATCTGAGCCCCCGGCACCCGGACCGGAAATCCGTGTCTTATTCAAAATAAGTGATGGCGTCCAACATCCCGAAAGGAGGCTGCAATGAAGGACAAAATGATGATTAACTGTTTTATTTTACTTTTAATCGGATTGATTCAGGCATACCCGCCGATGGCATCGGCAGCGGAAAATGCCCCAAAGGAGGGGGGAATTGTCCGCCTGAAAGAATTCGGCTGTGTAGACACACAGGGGATCGGAATCGAGGCCTTCAGCCTCCTGATGCCATCGGATTGGATATTTGACGGCGGTATCCGCTGGGTGCTCGACAATCCGGGCATGCCGGCGGTGGCGGCATTCACTGTAAAAAAGCCGGGCGGCAGAGACGCTTTTGAGGTATTTCCCAACCAGGCCATGTTCTGGACCAACAATCAGATGCTCCTTTCCACCTTTCCCGCAGGTTCCCGGTATTTCGGCGCTGAAGTGCGTCCGGTGGCTGATCCCATGCAGGCTTTGACGGAAATCGTGCTGCCCCGGTTCCGGGGGAACGCCGCGGATCTCAAAATCGTCAGCCGCAAGAACCTGCCGGAACTTGCCAAAGCTTTGGGTGCGGGCGCACCCCAGCCGGGGGTCCGGACGTTTGCGGATGCCGCCAAAATCCGCATTGAATACACGGAAGGCGGCGTTTTGATGGAAGAGGAAATTTTCGCCGTGGTGGAGGGGTTCAGTTTCGGTTTTCAGAGCATGCAGGGCATGATCACCAATACCAACTGGTATGTGGATTATATTTTTTCGTTCAAAGCAAAAAAAGGGGATCTTGATGCGAACTCCCCCATGTTTCAGACCATGGTGAATTCTTTTAAGGTAAACCCCGTCTGGTTTAACAAATACAACCAGACCGTCGAATACCTCATCCAGGCCCAGATCAAAAACATCCATAACATCGGCGAACTCAGCCGGATCATCAGCCAAACCAGCAACGAGATCAGCGACTCCATGATGCAGTCCTACGAGAATCGCCAGCAGGTTTATGACCGGATCAGCGAAAATTTCAGCGAATACGTGCGGGGCACCGAGCACTACAACTATCCCATCGAGGGCCGGGAAGTGGAGCTGCCGGGCGGGTATAACCATGTCTGGACAAGCGCGGGCGGGGAATATATCCTGACGGACAACCCGAATTACAACCCGAACGTCGGGTCAAATCAGAACTGGCAGGAACTTCCGAAGAAGTAATCCGGAATAAATCGCTGTGGCACCCCCCGAATTCAAAATTACACGTAGGAAACAGAAATGGTCCAGGTTATTAGCAATGTATAAAAGAAGATTATGGTTGCTGTCTCTTGTAACAGGTATCGTGTTCATTTGCGCTCATGCTCATGCCCTGGAACCGACATTTCTAAAAGATTCCCCAACAGTAAACATCTGCCGGACCCTTGAATTTTTGGAAGATCCTGCCGGAGAACTGTCTTTGGAGGAACTGCTTCGCCCGGATACACAAAATCGCTTTGTCCCGGTAAATGACCCGCAGTTAAATCTCGGCATCACCCGATCCACATACTGGTTCAGGTTTATGCTGAAGTTCGATCAATCCGAAAATTCACGCGAAAATGAGTTCATGGATAACAATTCATGGCTCCTGGAAATCGACCGCGCCTGGATGCCGACAATCGAGCTGAGGGTGCCGATTATCCGGGATAGCCATGACATTCGAAAAACGGCACAAATCATGGGAGAAAACTGGAGAAAACTTTCCGCCATTACATCTGATCAATCAAACCGGATAAACCTTTTGAACCGGAGTTCCATATTTTTTATCCCCAAAGATTATGATGAAAACCGTCCCATGTATCTTAAAATGGCGTCCTGGGGCCCGCCTTTAAATTTTTCGCTGCATGTCAGACGATTAAATGAATTCCGCAACTGGCTTACGTGGGATTTCACCGTTTTTGGCATTATTTATGGATTGATTATTGCCATGACCCTTTATAATGCATGTATTTACCTGTCCCTCCGGGACAAGGCATATCTGGTGTATGTATTATACATATTGACAAATTTCCTCTACCTGCCCATAGGACTCGGTCAGTTCAGTGCGCTTACCGGGGTTCTGTCGGGATCGTATTTTTATCTTATTTACGTATTTTCCGGTTCTGCTGTTTTTTTCGCCGCCTGGTTCTGCCGTACCTTTCTGCTGACTTCCCAGAATGCGCCGTTTATTGATAAAATATTAATGGCTTATATGTTTTTCGCCATCCTTTTGATAGTAATGGCTGTTACGGGTTTTTATTATCAGGTACAAATTTTAAGCGCCGCCATCGGCGCAACCTTTCCAATCATGGCCATCACCGCCGGCCTGGTATGTTTTATCAAAGGCATGAAGCCGGCCGGGTATTTTTTAACTGCATGGTCGGTCTTATCCGTCGGTATCCTGACCTGGGCGTTTCGCAGCTTGGGCATCCTGCCCCAAACACAGTTAATCACCTATTCTTATCCGGTCGCGGTTGCCGCAGAATCCATTTTACTCTCCCTGGCCCTGGCGGACCGGATAAGGACGTTGCAGCAGGAAAACCGGCACCTGGAAAACAGGGAACGCCGCCTGTTGACTTTAAGCAATACCGACGGTCTTACAAAGTTGTACAATAAACGGTATTTTAATGAAAAACTGAAAAGTGAAATCACCCTGTCCGGTAATTTAGGCGATCCCCTGTCATTGCTGATACTGGATCTGGATGATTTCAAAAAGGTTAATGACGCGTACGGACACCCGGCCGGTGATCAGGTGCTGAAACGGCTGGGCGAAATCGTTCTGATGTCGATCCGCGATAAGGATTGCGGCTGCAGATACGGCGGAGAGGAGTTCACCATTATCCTGCCGGGAACCGGAAAGGAAAAAGCCCTGGATGTTGCGGAAAGAATCCGCCGGTTAATCAGTGATGATACTTTTGAAGCAATAGACGGACAAAAATTTTCAGCGACCGTCAGCATCGGTCTTGCCCAGCTCCATCCCGGTGAAAACAGGGAGGATTTAGTTAACAGAGCCGACCAGTCACTCTATCGTGCCAAACGCCAGGGCAAAAACCAAACAGTTGCATAACCGCAATAATATTATCATGCTGACTTTGAAAAATCAGGCCCATCCTTGACCTGCCCATTTTCATAATTATCATAAGATAAAAGGTCGTTTTGTAAATCGGCTTTATAAACCTCTGAAGAGGGAGATATCATTATGAACACCGTATGCTTTGAAGTTAAAGAATATGCAGAAATTCTGCCTGAATTAAGAGAAGTGCTGAGGCATTTAAGGGATGATCTGATCGGTGATGAACTGCTTTGGATCTGATACCATAAAACCCCCAAAAAACAATTTTTCATGAACATATAATATAAGGTAACAAAAAGGCAGCGGGCCGGAAAAACAGACCCGTTGCCTTTTTTATTGTGAAACAGCCCAGAAATGGGTTAGGATTCAATCCATTTCATCCATCGTCAAAAATCCGGGAAATGCATTTTTTAAAACATTCTGAGGAAAAATCCGTTTAACCAATCAAATATCAGGGAGGTGTTTTCATGCTGGATTTCACCCTTACACCGGAACAGTCAGAACTGAAACAAAAGGCCCGCGAGTTTGCGTTAAAACATGTCCTGCCGGTGGCTGCATATTATGATGAAATTGATGCAACACCCTTATATGTATTGAAAAAGGCGTTTGAATCCGGACTGACGAACGGCGATATCCCCAAAAAATACGGCGGTAAAGGTTATGGTGTAACCGAGGGCGTTATTATTACCGAAGAAATCGCCGCCGCCTGTCCGGGAATCGCGACTTCCGTGTTTGACAACTCCCTTGGCATGGAACCGCTGATTCTGTCTGAAAATGAAACCGCCAAACAAAAATACCTCCCTAAAATTGCAAATGAATTCAAACTGATCGCATTTGCTACGTCCGAACCCATGATGGGATCTGACGTTGCCGGAATTCGATGCCTGGCCACGAAAGACGGGGACGACTATATTTTAAACGGAACCAAATACTGGGTGACCAATGGGGGGATTGCCGATTATTTTTCCATTTTTGCCACGGTTGATCCCAAATCCCAGCATGAGGGGATCTGTGCGTTTCTGGTTGAAAAAGACTGGGAAGGTGTAAGCATCGGCAAATCCATCCCGAAACTCGGCCAGCGGTGTTCCAATACCTCCGGCATTCACTTCAATCATGTGCGCGTTCCCAAAGAAAATGTGCTGGCATTGCCGGGAGAAGGGTTTGTTCTGGCTATGAAAACGTTTTCCCGGACACGGGCATCCATCGGGGCTTTTGCGGTGGGGGCCGCCCGCTCGGCCATGGAATACGCGCTGGACTATGCCAAAAAGCGGCGGGCGTTTGGCGCCAGAATCTCAAACTTCCAGGCTATTCAGTTTAAACTCGCCGAAATGTATCAAAAGGTTGAAACGTCCCGGTTGCTGGTATGGAAAGCTTCCTGGGAGGCGGATAACGGCATGGACCCGACGATTTCAGCTTCCATGGCCAAATTTTACGCCACCGAGGCGGCGCTGGAGGTGGTGAATGAGGCGTTGCAGATATTCGGCGGGTATGGCTATACAAAGATGTATCCCATTGAAAAACTATATCGGGACATCCGGTTGTATCGTATTTATGAGGGAACCAGCGAAATCCAGCGTATGATTGTATCCGGTTACATACTCAATAGTTATCAGGCTGTTATGCCTTCTTTAGACGATCTTCCCCTGCACCGGGAAAAAGACCCTGCGGAAGTGAACCTGCCCGAAGACAAAAACACCACTGCGTGGCGGTGCCAGATCTGCGGGCATGTTCATTATGGAGAAGAGGCGCCGGAAGAATGCCCTTATTGCTTTTTCCCCAAGGCGGCCTTTAAAATAACCCCATAGCATACCGGCAACATATTAGAAATCCGAAATCAAGGCATATCCGTTGAGCTGATAGCCGATGGAGGAAATCCATCCGTTCGGCACGTGATGAATTTCCGGTAAAACCGTGGCCGTGTCCACTCCCATCAGGTTCACCGCCGCCTCACAGACTTCCAGCCGGATGCCGTCCTTTTTCATATTTGCAATAATCCCCGCAATGGTATCCAGGGACTTGCCGTCTTCAGCCGAAACCCCTTCCCTGCCGGTGGAAATCAGTTTAACAGCCGGTCCCATGAAAATGACCACAAAATCAGGCTTTGCGTCGATGGCGGTCAAATTTTTGTCAAGATAGGTTTTATGCATCAAATCCAAGTGGATGGCCGCAGCTTTCGCACTGCTGTTCCTGAAATCGACCACCGCTTTCACCTCGTGGACGCCTTTGAGCGCGCCATACGTTTCCCCGTAAACATTGCCGGCGACACCAATGAACAGACAGGCGGCGATTACCAGACTTAATGTGAATTTAATTGATTTAACATTCATTTTTCCTTCCTCCCTGTGTTGATAGATTAACTATTTTTCAACATCCTGAAAAACGCTGCCAACTTAAAACTAAAATTAGGCATGGATTGAAAAATTTCAACCACCTGAGGATTTAACTCGTACCATTTTTTTAAATAAAATTGGGATTCAAAATCATCTCTGTCCTTCCTTATCCGGTCATTCGACGAATCAGCTCAATCACTGAGTCCGGCAGTATACCCAGCCAGAAAAGAAATACCACCAGGACCGACAGTGCCAGCGAACCCGACATCGCTATTATATAAGGTGATTCAACCGCAAGGGCTTTTTCGGATGGCCGGCTGTACATTACAATAATCACCCGAAGGTAATAGAACAACCCGATGCCGCTGGTCAGCACAAGGGCGATCACCAGCAGCCAGAGACCGCTCCCCGCCCCGGTGCTCACAATATAGAATTTGCCCACAAATCCCGCCGTCATCGGGATTCCCGCCAGAGACAGGAGCATGACCGTAAAAACTGCCGTCAGCCAGGGATGCGTAAAAAATAGCCCCTGAAAATCATCCATTGTCTCCGCATCCCGGTCTTTGCCGGACAGGACTGTAATCACCCCGAAGCATCCCAGAATACTGATGGAATAGGCAACCAGATAGAAGGCTACTGCAGAAACGGCGAACCGGCCGCCGGCCAGAAACGCCACCAGCAGGTATCCCATATGGGCAATGGAAGAATAGGCGAGCAATCGTTTGATGTTCGCCTGCATGAGGGCCAGAATATTCCCAACCACCATGGAGGCAAGGGCAAGGGCGGCGAAAATGCCGAACAGCGCATGGAATTGGTTCAAATCGATGGGCGAAAACAGCCTCACCAGAAGGGCCGCCATGGCGCTTTTGGATACCGAGGCCACAAACCCCGTTACCGGGGCCGGTGCGCCCTGGTAAATATCGGGAATCCACATGTGAAACGGAACCACCGCCAGCTTGAATCCCATCGCCACGATCACCAAACCCAGCCCAGCCACCAGGATCACCGACTGGCCGCCGCCCTGGGATGCCTGAATTTGTGCGGCAATTCCCACGAAATCAAGAACGCCCAGGTCGGCGTATATCAGCGCCATGCCATATAGCATAAAGGCGGACGATACGGCAGCCAGCACCAGGTATTTGATCCCGGCTTCAATGCTTATGCTTCTGAAACGGGTATAAGCGACCAGAGCGTACAGGGAAACGCTTAAGATTTCCAGGCCCAGAAAAAAAGCGGCAAAGTGCCGGCTGGTGACCAGCACCGTTGAACCGAACGCGGCCACCAGAAGCAGCAGGTAAAACTCCTCCCGGTGCCCGTTCTGCTGCCGCAGATACCCGTACGAAAGCAGCACGGTGATCATGGTGGCCGCCAGAATCAGGCCGATGAAAAAAATCGCGTATTGATCCACCACCAGAAGGGGCGTTATTGACAGCGGCGTCAATCGGGCGGCCGCCGGGAGTGCGGCAAATGAGGCTGTCAGGCCCGCAAAGGTCAGGGCCGCTGTTGCCCCGTGATGGCGGCAACATGCGATGAGCAGCATGACCCCTGCTGCGGTTAACGCAAGGATGACGAGCGGCGCGATGGCGATAAAATCAGTGGGCTGCATACGGCGCTCCTTGTGGGGCCGGGGGCAAAACGGCAACGTCATTTTCAGTTGCCGGATGGTAAACGATCACGGTCTTTTCCGAGCCTTGGGAAGGTGGTACCGCAATGGTTTCCAGGAAATCCAGCGCGGGTTGGGTGATCTTAAAGACCGGCTGGGGATAAAGGCCCAGCCAGATGATGGCCAAGATCATTGCGGCAAGAACGATGGATTCCCGGGCCGAAAGATCGGGGATTTGCTTTTTTTCCTTGGGTATCCCGTGAAAAGCCGCCTGAACCATCCAGAGCGAATAGATGGCTGCGGCAATCAGCCCCAGGGACGCCAGAACGGTCATTATGCCATTGACGGGATAAGCCCCTAAAAGAATAAGAAATTCGCCGATAAAATTGCCCAGGCCCGGCAGCCCCAGGGACGCCAGGGCAAACAGGAGGGTCACCCCGCCCATTTTCGGCGCGACGGTCCACAGCCCGCCCATCTGGCTGATGTCTCTTGAATGAATCCTTTCCTGCAGGGCGCCCACCAGAAAAAACAGGGCCCCGGTGCTGATGCCGTGGCAGAGGATCTGGATGACCACCCCCTGGAGGGCCAGGGTATTCCATGCGAAAATGCCGAGCATGACAAAGCCCATATGACTGATGCTCGAATACGCCACCAGACGTTTCAGGTCGGTCTGGGACAATGACAGCCAAGCCCCGTAAAGGATGGCAATCACGGCCAATCCCATGGCATAAGGCGCAAAGGCGAAGGCGGCTTCCGGGAAGAACGGCACGACAAACCGCAGGATGCCGTAAGCCCCGGTTTTAAGGAGCAAACCGGCCAGGATGATGCTTCCGGCGGTGGGGGCTTCGGTGTGGGCGTCCGGCAGCCAGGAATGGAGCGGGACGGCCGGCAGCTTGACGGCAAAGGCGATCAGAAATCCCAGCATCAGCCACATGGCCGTTTTTGGCGGTATGGACGTCCCGATCAGGTCCGGATAGTTGAAGGTATAGTTACCGGTGCTCCGGCCGTGAACGAAATAAAGCCCCAGGATGGCCGCCAGCATGAGCAGGCCGCTGATCTGGGTAAAAAGGAAAAACTTGACCCCCGCATAAATCCGGTTTTCATGCCCCCAGAGGATAATCATAAAAAACATGGGGATCAGCATCATTTCCCAGAAAAAATAAAAAAGAAAGAGGTCCAGGGCCAAAAATACGCCCATGATACCTGCCAGCACCCACATTACATTAAAAAAGAAAAACCCGGCCCGGTCGGTGATTTCGGTCCATGATGAGACAATGGCTGCGAGACCTAAAAAATGGGTGAGCAGAATCAGCACGAGGCTCAGCCCGTCGATGGCCAGGTGAAAATGAATGCCGAATGCGGGTATCCAGGGCACATCAATAACGGCCAGCCACGGCCCCGGGGTAATTTTTACCTGTCCGGCGTGGTGAAACGCGAAAAAGCATGACACCAAAAGGTTTGAAAACAGGGAAAAAAGCGCTATCCAGCGGGCTGATCCCGGATGTTTTTTTTCAAGCATCCAGGCCAGCAGACCACCCAGAAAAGGAATGGCAATGAGCCATACAAGTATCATAACAGCACCGCCATTCCGATAAGAACCGCCGCGCCCAGCGCAATGCCAACTGCATAAGTCCGCACCTGCCCGTTCTGGGTGCGGCTCAGCGCAAAATACCCGGCTCGGCCGGACCATGCCAACATGTCATAGAAACTGTCGATGATATCCCCGCGATTGATGCGGGCAAGAAAGACATAGGGGCGGACGAAAACCGAATCATACAACCGGTCGAATCCCCAGCCGTTTAGCCAGAAACGACCCAGCAATTCGCCCGCTGAGGAAGTTGAAAGTTTTGACGTTAAACCGGGAAATCGCTGTATCAACAGATAAATCAGTAAGATGCCCAGCAGCGAGACACCGCCGGAGATAATTTCAAAGATCATCTCAAAGTGTTCCAGGCCTTCCGTGACATGAATTTCCGGCAGGGAGCCATTGATGAACCGGGAAAACAGGTGGACGCCGCCGAGTGTTTCCGGCATTTCCATAAATCCGGCGGAAAGCGAGAGCGCCGCCAGAATCACCAGGGGAAGCGTCATGGAAATTCCCGGGCGATGCGTCACCGGCGTCCGGACCGGTCCGGTAAATGTCAGGAACACCATGCGGAAGGTGTAGAGAGCCGTCAATAACGCCCCCATCAGGGCCGCGGCATAAAACCCGGCGCCGCCCTGAACCGATGCAAAGGACTGCCAGATAATCAGGTCTTTGCTGTAAAACCCGGCGGTGACCAGGGGGAGCGCCGCGAGAGACGCCGCGCCGATCACAAACGTCCGGAAAATAAGCGGCATTTTTCGCCTCAGGCCGCCCATCTGAAACATATTCTGCTCGCCCCCCAGGGAATGGATCACCGCACCGGCCCCCAGAAAAAGCAGGGCCTTGAAAAAAGCGTGGGTCGCCAGATGAAATATGGCCGCGGACCAGGCCCCCACGCCCAGCGCCAGGAACATGTATCCCAACTGGCTGATGGTGGAATAGGCCAGCACCCGTTTGATGTCTTTCTGCACAAGGGCGCTGAAACCGGCCAGCAGCAGGGTAGCGGCGCCGATAGTGGCCACCAGATTCATGGCCACCGGGGCCAGGGTAAAGAGAACATGGGTCCGGGCGATCAGGTACACCCCCGCGGTCACCATGGTGGCGGCATGAATCAGGGCGCTCACGGGGGTCGGACCGGCCATGGCGTCCGGAAGCCAGGTTTGCAGGGGAAGCTGGGCGGATTTCCCCACCGCGCCCCCCAAAAGCAGCAGGGCGATAATCAGCGGCCATACGGACCCGGCTGGCCAGGCCGCGGCCGCCCTGGACATAACTTCCGGTATTTGCAGCGTATCCAGATGCTGATAAATCATAAAAAGACCGATGGCCATGGCCGTATCGCCGACCCGGGTCACCACAAAGGCCTTGCGGGCCGCATATCCGTTGGCCGGGTCCCGGTACCAGAAGCCGATGAGCAGATAACTGCACAGGCCGACCCCTTCCCATCCGAGATAAAGCAGAAGCAGGTTGTCGGCCAGCACAAGGATCAGCATGGCGGCGACAAAAAGGTTCATGTACGCAAAAAACCGGCAATACCCCTCATCACGGGCCATGTATCCGGCGGAATAGAGATGGATCAAAAAGCCGACCCCGGTGATGATGAGCACCATCACCAGGGCCAAGGGGTCCAAATAAAAAGTCACGGTGAGGTTTAGTTGCGCGACATCCAGCCAGGTCCAGAGGGTCTGGGAAAAAACCTCCCGCACCGGTTTTTGCCGCAAAAACGCGATGGTCACCCATACCGCGGCCAAAGCGGATGCACCGACGCTGCCGATCCCCACCGCCGAGACCATCCCGCGCGTCAGTTTTGAACCGGCCAGGGTCAATGCCAGGAAACCCGCCAGGGGTAATGCCGGAATCAGCCACAGCAGTTCCATTATGTTAACCTCTCATGGTGCTGATCTGGTCAGCGTCTAAGGTATGGTTGCGATGGTAAAGCTGGAAAACCAGGGCCAGACCCACCGATACTTCCGCCGCGGCCATGGCAAGCAAGAACAGAAACATGATCTGCCCGTCCGGCTGCCCCCACCGGGATCCGGCCACCACAAACGCAAGACCTGCGCCGTTAAACATCACTTCAAGGCTGAGCAGGATGAAAACAATGTTCCGGCGCACCATCACGCCGATAAGGCCCATCATGAAAAGAATGCCCGCCAGCATCAGTCCGTGGGATACGGGAATGGTCACCATCAGGCCTCTCCTTCCGATCGCTTGCCCAATCGTTTACCTGACGGTTTGTCCGAATCATGCCGGGCCAGGTGATATGCCCCCACCAGTCCGGCCAGGAGCAGCATGGAAGCCAGTTCCACACCCAGGGCATAAGGCCCGAACAAGGCAATGCCCACCGCACCGGCCCCCACTTCGTGAGAACCTGCTGGATGGCTGCTGCCTTTTGCAATGACAAATACCAATTCCGCCATCAGAACCGCTGACAGCAGCACCGGGCCGATCCACATCCCTGGGCGAAGCCACTGCCGTTCCGTTTCCATGGCAGGGGGGCCTAAGTTGAGCATCATAACCACAAACACGAAAAGCACCATGATGGCGCCCGCGTAGATGATCACTTCCAGGGCCGCGGCAAACGGGGCTCCCAGTATGAAAAATATCTGGGCCACCGACAGCAGGGAAACAATCAGATACAGCAGCGCATGCACCGCGTTCAGCCGGGAGATGGCCATGGCCGTCGAAACCACGGCAATTGCAGCGGAAATATAAAAAATGGCATTCATGGGTTCATTCATTCTTCACATTTATCTGTTAATAATTTTGACCGTGCTAACAAACGGCATGTGTTTCACGCTCAAATCGTTATTTATATAGCTTTCAAGATCTTGTAGCTCATCCTGTTGCGTCTTTGCGGTCAATTTATCCGCGCGCCCTCCGGGGTATGCTGTGGGCGATTGTTCGACGATCAGTGGGTTTTTCATGCGCCGGATGTCCGCATTGTCTCCAAGCAGATCCCATGTTCCTGAATGCATTCCGACTACGATGTTCATGGGATAAGCGGTCTTTAGCCCCTTGATCATCCGCAAGTGTAGCGACCGTGCAGAACCGCCCACGAAAAGGCAAGGTGCGAGATGGGCTCCATCCGCGACCATTACGTCCTTTGAGTCGAGCCGTTCTACCCATTCGTGACCGGCCATAAGCATGCCAATAAATGAAACCAGAAGTTCAGGGAACGGAACCATGCTCTTGCATTCGTGAGCAGCAATCACGTCCTTGGAGTCGACGAAGAAAAACGTCCGTTTCCCGCCAGCATAGTCGCTGTCCTTTCTCTTGCCGATGGTTGCCGCTTGTGGAGTAACGACGATGTCAGGGGTGAAAGAGATGTCCGTTCCCACATGGGAGTAGATGCGCACCTGCTGCCGGATGTCAATCCGGTCCCCCTCTCCCCGGATCATGCGCATATAGTGCCTGACCGAAAACCCCGGTTTTTAATTTTCCGGTAAAAAATTTTACTGGATTTTCCCATCGGACAGGGAGATTTAAAGCAAAATATTATCGATATTGATAAAAGCTATATGCGACATTA
>JBAQUK010000157.1:0-3483 GCA_049297455.1 Desulfosalsimonadaceae bacterium
TCACGGAAGCGGCATTGGACGATAATTTTAGTAGTCTTTTCCCAGTACCACAAAAATCCGTCGTTAATTCTCTAATAGCCGTACTACTACGCATGGCGGCATGACGCTTTTTGGGGAAACTTCAGATCAGTTTAACATCCCACCAATTCAACCATATCTTTATATATCCCCTGCCACGGTTGGAATAGATTCAACGTCTTTACACGAATCTCATGATTGGGGAGCGAGAATTTATAATCAATTTCTTCGCCCAGCGAAGCATACAGCAAGATTCCCTTGCAGTTCGCATTTTCCCCACCCTCTGGCTCAAGGTTTTTTAAATATGCATAGAGTTGATATAAATTTTCCGCTATTATCTTTTCTCGCCATCCAATTTTTGCTGCTTTCAGTATCGATTGTTTGTATTTTGTTTCAATAACGATTTTAGAGGATCTGTCTTTAGCGGTCAGAGAGGTATCGGTTTTCATGCGGGGCAGATATTCATCATGTTCGCCGGATGCTTGGAGTTTCCATTTAATTTGTTCTGGTTTAACATTAAATTTGTTTTGTTCTTTGTTATAAAAATTCCGGACAAAGGCTTCAAAAAGATGGCGCATTTTTACCTCATTCTGGTCAAAATCCTGAAATCTGGCTTTTCCATTCTCTTCATCGATCATCGTTGAATCATAAATTATCCGGCAAATGTGGATTAAAAAATCATAGAACAGGTTATTGCGACTTAACTTTACCCGCTGAAAGTGTTTGTCTTCCAATGTGATACCCGACACGTTGGGAAACCGCTGATAAAGACTGGCCACATCTTCTTTGAGCATCGGATCAAGTTCCCGTACTCGAAGCAACAGTCGAAATGTTGCTTTTAAAATCTGGTTGTGCATGACGTCATAACTGAGTTCATCAAATTGGCAGCAGGCAATGCATTGCTGAAAAAGGTTACGTTTTAAGGAAGGCCCGAAAAGAATTTTTCCCCGAAGCCGCCGGGATTCTTCTTCCTGCTCGATATAACCCCTGTCCAGGCCTTTTTTGAACAGATGGATTGTCCCTTTAATCAGCACTTTGGCAAAAAGATCCACCAGATGAGCAACATCCTGTGCGTTCACATCTACAATTTCTTTTTCTTCGAGCTTGTCCCAAGCGTAGCACAGCAGGAAATAAATATTTAAAATAGGGATTTTCATAGCTTGAGACCGTCTGCTATTTCTTTGGCTTTTTCCTCATTATCAAACCAGTATTCTATGAGTTGAGGCTTGATTTCCAGAGAGATGATCTGGTTATACCACTCGCGGGAGTCTTTGATATGATTCATTGGGCAAAAAAAACTGTGTCCGATTTCAAATCCCGTCCCAAGGTTCTTTTTATCTGCGGCAATCAATTGATTCAGTCCGCTGATTTTATCCCGGATGTGGGCAATTACCTCAGCGGTGACACCGCGTTTTTGCAAATGGGCGGTGAATTTTTCGCCAAACTCTGGGCGTAAAGCAAAAAATGCAAATCGTCGACGCAACGCATAATCAACAATGGTAATACTCCGGTCAGCCGTGTTCATTGTGCCGATAAGATACAGATTTTTGGGGATATAAAACCGACCGTCAGATGGCTGGGAATAGGTGAGGGGTACTGCATATTCATTCCCTCGTTTGTCTGTTTCAATGAGTAGCATCAGTTCACCGAATACTTTTCCCAAATTGGCCCGGTTGATTTCGTCAATGATAAAAACATAGGGCTGATCGGGCGAATCCGTCTGGATCTTTTTAACAAACTGATAAAATACCCCGTTTTTCAGCTCAAATCCGCCAGATCCTGTCGGCCGATACCCTTGAACGAAATCCTCATAAGCATAAGATTGATGGAATTGGATCATTTCAAGACGCGATTCATCCTTGACACCCATCAGGGCGGTTGCAATCCGTTTGGCTGCAAACGTTTTCCCAACCCCCGGCGGCCCTTGGAGGATAATGTTCTTTCGGTATTGAAGTGCGGTAAGAATTTCCCTAAACGCCTTTTCATCCATAAACATGCCGGTCATGGCGTCTTTCATCGCGTCACTTTTTTTGACTGGGGTTGATTCCTCTTTCATCAATGATATTGCCTCTTCGTCTGGCTTGAGAGAGTTAATTTTCTCATCAAGAATCGGGATAATTTTTTTGGTATCTGACAGAATTTCGTCGGTGATGTCGTAAGCCAATGCTTCGACCTGTTCGTGGGAATATGATTTCATAGCAAGGTGTATAGACGTTCCACCTAGAAAACTTTTATTTTTGTGTTGTAGCACCTGCCATTCTGAATTTGTATCAATGATTAATGTTTTAAAAAAATTACTTATATTTTCAGAATGTTTCTTTTTGCCCCACCAGCCAAGGCCCCACCAGATTTTTCCCTTCCGACCCTCTTCATTTTGATCATTTTCGCTAAATCCGACAAGAAATTGAATTGCACTCCCATAAATATTCTCATATATTAATTTCCGCCAGCGAACTTGATATATGTTTTGCCTCGATTTTGCCTTTGGATATCCTTTTGTTTTTTCGCTCTTTTCAAAATATATTCCGTTTTCATTTATTCTTTCTTCAAGCGTCTCAAAAATCGGATTCAAGACTTTGGGCACCCGCTCTTTCCATTCAATAAAAGGGATATTCAGCTCTTCTCTTAGCACATTGGCAATTTGTAAGTTTTGCTGTTTGTAATCGGCTTCGGTCATATATGCCTCCGGATAATTAGAATGATAAAGCCACGACAGTGAATGCCTTGCTGCCATGGCCTGGAACTGGGCATGGATATTTTTGGAGCTATGATCATCATTTCGGCCGCGGGAAGAAGGATTGAATCACGGAGAACAATAAACCCAGCGATGATATAACGTAATTAATTTTTTTTTAGTCAATTTTATTAATTATTTCGTTTCAACCCGAATTCGGGAAACACCATTTCAATTCTTGTCAATTATCTATCTTTTTTCCCCTTATTGCCACCCTGTGAGTGGCACTGGCAAGAATTGCCAGTGTTCGAAGAACAAGAGGCGTTTGAATCATTTAGAATTTACCTCTTTTTCTGATTTACTTTTCTTTGACGGGCAAAGAAAAGTAACAAAAGAAACCCGGCCCGGCGATGCGGAAAGCTCCTCGGGCCTGACGGTTTCCGTGGCGTGGGCAAAAACTCGCTTTATATAATGGATTGCCGGGATCGATTTCGCCGATCCTGTTTATCGTCACCGACAGATTTGTCGACTTCTATCCGCTCAAACAGTTTGCCCCCGTGATCCACGGAAACCGTCAGGCCCGGGGCCGCATCGCAATGGGCAAACCCCTCCGCCGAACGATTAAATTTAACCTGCGGGAATCCCGCAGGTTAAAAATCAACAGAATTCCGGGGACATCCATGATAAGTATTGTCAAGAAAAAAATATAAAAATCCCTTAACCTCCAAAACAGGCCTTCCGACGATACAGCAAACTTTGCTGACGAAATTGCTTCTGACTTCGCCATTACC
>JBAQUK010000158.1:0-8495 GCA_049297455.1 Desulfosalsimonadaceae bacterium
ATGGAGCGATAGCGACATCCTTATTCGAAGTTCGATGTTGGACGTTCAATGTTCGATGTTCAGGGGCTTTTTTCTAAAATGACCATTGAGCATCCAGTATTCAATTGCGAGAACAAATTTACCGTGACTCCATATGGAATCCCGACGGGATTCCGGCAAATAGCCCAGGGTTGCGGTTTGTTGCAATTTACCGTTTTGATTTATTTTTCTTTGCCAAGAAAAGTAGAAGAGAAAAGGGCCGATGGGAAGCGTTTGGAACCCAAACGAGACCGGTTTTGGGGAATTACGAATACGGTCTCCTGAATACCTGAATGTTACAAGCAAGTCCTAAAAGAACCAGCCGGGCCTGTCCTTAATCCATGCCGGGATGGTTTGCATCAGCCAGTCTTTGAGTTCTTTTCTGATGTAAAATGTCGGCGCGAGCAGGGTGTCGTGAGGATCAATCACCCCCTCATTTCGGGCGATTTCCGCAAGTCGGGTGTCCGGATAAATCCGGATGCCGGCGGTGAGTTTCAGGGCGTCGGGATGCAGGGAATCGGCGAACGCCAGGCTTTCCAGCACCGTCTCCTTTGTCTCCCCAGGCCCGCCCAGCATTAAAAATCCCAACCGCCGGATGCCGTATTCCGCCAGTAAGTCCGATGTCTTCCGCACGTCCGCCGTGGTGAACCGCTTATTAAAATTCCGCAGCATGACGTCCGACCCGCTTTCAAACCCCAGGGACACCTCCCGGCATCCGGCCAGGGCCATTTTTGCCACCAGCTCCCGGCTGATTTTGGACGGATAAAGGATGCACCGCCATCGGATGTTGAGTTTTGCGGCAATAATCCGGTCGCACAGCTCCATGGCATAGGCGGGGGGCAGGTTGAAGGTATTGTCCACAAAGAAAAATTGCCGGAACCCGGCTTCCACATGGGCGGCCAGCGCCATCATCGCCTTATCCGGGGGCAATTTCCGGATCAACCGGCCCTCAATGGATCCGGTGGAACAATAGGAGCAGTCCATGGGACAACCCCGCCGGGTCTGAAACGGCACCCAGAGGTCGTCTTTTTTTACCGAATCCGGGATGGTGAAGTGACGGCCGGGAACCGGGAAAACGATATTCCCGGTGTCCCGGATGCATTGACGTTTGCGGACCTCTCCGGTTCCGGGCAGATACAGGCCGGGAACATCCAGGCGGAAAAACTCTTCCGGGTTCGGTCCCATCTCCTCAAGTTGCCGCAGCAGCTCGGGAAATGCGCTTTCCCCTTCGCCTTTGATGCCCATGTCAGCATGCGTATAATCCAGGACCGCCTGGGGATAAATGCTGTATCCCGCGCCCCCGAGGATGACCGGCGCGCCGGAATATTCCCGGCACCAGGCGATCATGGATTTGACCGGATCCAGCATGAACCCCGGATTTTTGATGTCCTGGGTGTCGATATTGCGGACCGATATGCCGATGGCGTCCGGCCCGAATTCCCGAATGGCTGCCTCGACCGTGGCCTTGGCGTCCGCTTCCCCCAGCAGGTTCAGCATCCGGGTTTCAAATCCGCTGTTTTGAAGGGATGCGTTCACAAACGCCAGCCCCAAAGGCAGGACCGGCATGTTGATGGTTTCCGTGTTGGCGGAGATCAGGAGGATTTTCATGGGGGTTTTATGTCTATTTTATAAAAAAAAGGCCGGGAAAATCCCGGCCCTTTGATTTAATTTATATTCAGCAGCAATCACAACTGCAAGGCTCCGCGTAACATCCGCATGGCTCCACATGAGACACGCAAGGATCGACATAACACCCGCAAGGATCCACATAACGCCCACATTCATCCACGACAATACACCCGCAGAGATCGGGCGATGACGCTTCCATCTTTTCGGGCGCGGCCTCTTCTTTAATTTTCGGTTTTATATCTGTCGTCATCTGACTCACCCCCTGTCCGACCATACTTTATTTTGCATAGCTGTTGCAATTCAACAGCAGTGATTTTGACATTAAAATAAGATGTTTTTGGCGGATTGCAAACTTTCAACCGGCAGGGGGGCACGGTTGCGGTCTTGTCCGCCTTTCCCCGCTCCTTTGAAAGGGCGGGGTTCAGGCGTGCTCCGGCCAGACGATTTTGAGTTTTTTCGCTGTTGCGGGTCCGACAACCCCGTCAGCCACCAGCCGATTGCATTTCTGGAAGGCGTAAACCGCTGCCACCGTGTGGGGGCCGTAATAACCGTCGATTTTTCCCGGACTCACCCCGGCATCACGAAGGGCCCGCTGGACGGCTTTGACCCGCTCGCCGTGCATGTTCGGCTCCTCAAGGCGGAGAAGGTAAGGTTTCGGCTGAATTTTAGGAGTTTGGCCGCTGCCGGTATACCGGACCCCCGGGATCTGTGAAAAAAAATCCCATTGCCGTCCCCCGATTTTTCCCCGCCGAACACCAAGCCCGGTTCCGGCTGCCTCCACCGTCCCCCCAACGCCGTCGGAAATCGCAACATGGCCCATCCTGCCGGGCATCGGCGGCTTGCGTATCAGAATAATGCCCGGAGCGGTCAATGCCGTCAATTCATCCCCAGGAATCAGCGCGCCATTTGAGGCATCCCGCACCCAGGCCCCCGAATAAGCTTCCGTGACGGCCGGGTTGCCGTTATTGTCCGTGCAGCCATAGAGTTTTTTAAGCTTCTGATATATGACCCATGACGCAAACTCCGCACAATCCCACGGCCCGTGCCAATCCGGGTTGTCTTTCGGCACCAGAACGTTAATATATTTTTCACCAATTCTTGTTTCCGCGAGTTCCAGAAGCTCTTTGCCTGTAACCATTGCATCCTCCCTTTCAGTGGTTGATCAATATCCTTTCATTTCGTTTCCGGTAAACGGTTTTTCAGGCGTTTTTCCCAGTATCTGCTTCATAATCGCGTTCATAGTCTTGATATCGTTATCGAAATCGCCGTGTGAAGTGCTGGTGGTCACGCCTTTTTTGCCGTCCGAATAGTGGATCGATAGTCCCGGATGGGCAGTCAATTTTTTGGAATACCGCTGCATTCCCAAGAGGGGTTTGTCGGTTTGCCGTTCAAGGGCCCGTGACACCAGGCAGAGCAGTGATTTACGATAAACAAGGGCGACATTGTCATCCAATTCAAGCTGTTCCGTGAGGTTGTAGATGGTCAGGGCGGGCAGTTTGACTGTTGCTCCGCCGTTCGCCTTTGCATTTAATCTCGGCTCATAATGCTCCTTATAGAAGTCAATGGAACAAGCGGGAGCCATCAGGCTGCAACTTTTAATTAAATCGGGTAGTTCAATGGCATCAAGGGCGCGCAGCAGGTGGCCCAGCAAAATAGCGCCGGTGCTGTGCCCGGCCAGATGGATTTGAACCCCGGTATCCTGCAGGGCTTCGGCGAAAGCTTTGATGACGAACACGCCGTCGTTCGTTCCACCACCTGTTGACGGCTCGAAAGGCAGGCGGGCGTCGTTTTTCATCTCTTCCCAGATGGGGGTCACGGGTTTGCGGACAAAGTCCTCTATCAATAAATCCGTCTTTTCGATCAGTTCGTCCATCAGATCCCGAAAAAATCCCTCCGTCCGCTCCCCGTAGAAAGCGCGCACAACAGCGTCTTTCAATTCCTCAACCAGACCGGTATCGTACATGATATGAAAGGGGTAAATGCCATTGCGCTTGAACCCGTCCATTAACGCCCGGATGCGTTTTGCCGATGCGGCGGGAGTGTTCAGGCCCCCGTGGGCATAGATGAGGAGATGGCGGTATTCTTTCTTGGTGCCGACGGATTGCCGGACGAGGTCCACTGTTTTCAGGACATCATCGGCTGTGCTCCAGTAATCGCCGCGTTCTTTTAATTTGCCGTCATCGAAATGGACGAAATGGCCCGCCACTTCCAGCCGGTTCGGTGCGGCTTTGATTGTTTCCGAGTCGGCGGTGATCAGGGAGCGGGCAGTGAGCCCGAAAATGCCCGGCGTCGGGATGGCCAGCCGGAACACCCAGCCGTCATTGATATTTTTCAGCCAGTCTTCGTACAGCCAGATGGCGAAACCTCCGGAACCCCATGCCTTGCTCCACGAGTTCTGGATAATGAACCCCCGGCTGTTGTAGCCGATAATGGCAAAAGCGTGCCCGTCTTCGGCTTTGCCGGAAGGCACGATAACGGCCAGATCGTCCTTTTTTGCGGCCTTGGGGGCAAACCAGCCGGAATGGACAGCGGCCGAAACGTAGATGGCGCCGACCTCATTAATGGCCGCATGGTAGTCGTTGATTTCCGGCCGCAGACGGTAATAGGCGCCCAGGGTGCAGGACCGGGCGGCTTTTGCCCGGTCAATCGTCAGCTCTCCGGGATTTTCCGCCGAATAAGGCCAGTCCTCTTCGCTGCAAACCCCCATGTTTTTCCACCCGCGAATTGCTCCGCGACAACTGGAACCCGCATAATCCTCCCCCGGCCACTCGTCGTGCTTTTTCGCCATTTCATAAAGCATCCGCTGGCTGGCCTTGAATTTCAGGTCTCTTTTCTGGAGATTCAACAGATTGATGACCGCCGCCAGGCCGAAACCGGTGCAGGCCCCTTCCGTGCCCTGATTGAGGATGTCGATCCCGGCGCGGTTATCGATTTCCGGTTGAAGTTGAATAAGGGCCGGTTCGTACATGCGGTCCCGGATGTCCGGGGTGTCTTTACGGGCGTTGAGGATACGGGTTTCGCCCGCAACCGTAACGTTTTGGAATGCTGTTTGCGCCATGCTCTCCTCCATTTAGGTTTTTTAAGGGTCAGGTGACAACATTCTGCGGCAATGCAGGAACGAGCGCTTACTTCAGTTGACCGAAATAGAGATCCTCCGGGGATTCCTCTGTTTGAATATGGGGAGAGTTCCGCATTACCGACAGCATTCTCGGACTGTATGCAGCACAAAGCGGTTTGTATGTGTCGCCAAACCACAGGAATGTCGGTTGAATCTTGGAAAGGCCGATAAGCGGGATCAACCCCTTTTGGGCATCGACGATGTAACCGACATTTTTCTGGTTGGCTACATTCAATCCGACCGAAGCGTCCGAGAGGTTGATTTTGTCAACATTTCCGGAAGCTTCGAATATTACGGAGGCATGATCGGCTCCGGATATCGCGATGGTCGTTGCACCGGATCGAACAAGATCGGTGACCAAGGCCCAGTCCCGGTCCCAGTCGTGTGCTTTGCAGCGCTTCATGATTTCCTTCCCGACAGCCGCCTTGTCCCTGATCATGCTGAACCGGCATTCCGCTGCATTGAAGAAAACAGCCTCCTTGCTCCCAAAGTTGATCTCAAGGGTCGCCTTGGCATTGATCGCGCCGGAAAGGGTTGCAGCCCCCTTCATGTTCAGTTTGATCTCCGTGGACCCTTCCGATGAGAAATATTTTCGATCCGGCGTGTCATCTTCCCGGACATCAAAACCCATGCCGAGGTCTTTGATATTCCCGATATGAATAAAGGCCTCTCCGGCAAGGGTTCCATAGTCGCCCAGCTCAACGGGCTTGCCTGGCTCCCAGTTGGCAAACAGCGGCTTGAGGTTCTCACGGACCGCTTCCGTGTAGATTTCAACGATGGCGCTCATGAATTTTCCTCCTTTTTGGTGTTGGGTGGTTGTTTCATTGTCGGTCTTTGGTTAAAGCATGCTTTCCGGGATCATCAGGAGCCATTATGACAGAAGATATCGATGGTTTTGCCGTCAACCGTGACCATCACCTTGCCCTCCTGCACCGGCAGAGCCTGGCCTGTTTTCCAGTGCTTCAGGCCTCCTTCCGCTATCCTGTCTATCACGCGCTGGGGGATGACCGTGGTGTTCAGGTTCAGATGAATGGGATCCGGCATCCTGGTATAGCCGTTGTTGATGATCACGAGGGCCACATCATCCGTGGCGATGCGCAGGAAGGCGTAAACCAGATCGTCCGACCACAGCGTTATGGTCGTTCCGTATTTAAGTGCGGCATTTCCCTTGCGTAAATGGATAAGATCCCGGGTCCACTCATAAATCTCGTGTTCCTTGCGGAACTGCGGCTTTGGGTGGTGGTCACTGCCCACCACATGCCACGGGAAATCCCGGCGCATATCGCGATCATCCCCTGCCTTCCACCCCTCAAGCCCGATCTCGGTGCCATAATAAATCTGCGGTATTCCGCGCATCGTGAACAGCGCGCCCAGGCAGAGCTTCGTGACCCGGATGGCCCAATCAAGCCCGTCGCCATCTCCGGTATGCTTTGTCCTGGCATGGCTGATGATACGCCGTTCCAGGTCGTGGTTGTCGAGCAGCGTGACGAGCCTGTTTGCATTGCGGTATCCGCCTTTGCTCGGGTTGTCGTCGTCAAGCACCCCAAGGGGCTGCTCTCCGTCGTCCAGGCGTGGGCGTGCAAGCCAATGGCTGAGGCTGTCGTCGTAAATGAGGGTCGAGCGCAGGGCCGTACACAGGGGGAAATCGAATATGGAATCAAAATCATGATAGTTCTGGTATATCAGCAGTTTGCCAATATCATCCTTGCCTTCGCACAACACCTCTCCGATGAGGCACACGCCAGGATATTCCCCCCGGATCTGGGACTTGAAATAGTGCCAGAACTTGGGCTCCACGTGCTTGACGGTATCCATGCGGATATTGGTGACCTTGCCCCTGATGATCCAGTCTTCGATATTATTGATGAAGAAATCGAGAACCTGGGGGTTGTCGTGATTGAAGTCCGGCAAGCCTGCCAGCTTTCCCTTGACTTCACCGACTCCGCCGACGTTGAACCAACCGGTGGGGAACTGCCCCTGGGCCAGGTATCCCGAATGGTTCACCACCATGTCGAGCACAACCTTTATGCCCCTGGCCTCGCACAATTCAACGAACTTTCCGAACGTTTCCATGTCCGTTGAATCGGGTAAACGGGTGCCGTCTAATAGGCGTCTGTCGATCCGCCCGAAGTTGAGCGGCCAATAATAGTGGTAGGGTTCCGATGCGTCGTGGCATTGGATGTTTTCGTAAACCGGCGTCACCCAGATCGTTGTCACGCCAAGCTCAATGAGATAGTCGAGCTTCTCAAGAATCCCGTCGAGGGTTCCGCCGTGGATGCTTGTGTCCGAAGGGTCAACGGTCCGCTTGTTTTTGCCGAAGAAGCGATCCGTCACCACGAAATAGATGATGTCATCCTGGGTAACCTGCTTGTTCATATCATCCTCCGGAAGCTCTTGGATTTATTTTTCATCAGCCGGCGAAATATCAGCCGGTTCCCAAACGGAATATATAAGCACAGGGCGCGACTCGAAATACAGGAGGCAAGGGGGTAGCGATCCGAGCAACTCGTTCGGTTTTCCGGTGCAGGAAGAATTGATTTTCAGAAAAACAAAAGGAGGAAGAGTCTGGAGGTGTAAATCAAATGAACAATAAACAGCGCATTCAGCTACTTAAAGAGCTAAGCGGTTGAGTCTTCATGTTTATGTTTTTCGTATCAATATTGGTAGGAAGATGTCAAGGAAATTATTGAACCGCTTGCAGCTTCTACAATCAGATTGTATCCGAAGGTAGAATGAAGCGGCTAGGGAAGCGCCTTGCGGATAGTCAGGCGCATCTGTTTGACGGCGCGGACTGTTATTGCACCGGGGCATAGATCCATAACTTACTGTTGCGGCGGATTATCTTCATGATTTGTCAATATCTCTTGCCTTTCCCGTTTATACTTTTCATATGTCGGCGGCTCTTTATCCGGTAACGGAGCGATCTCATCGCTCTTCATTTCCTGCGTCCGGTTGGAGCCCTCGTAAATACCCCGGTAAAAGTCCTCCCGTGCCTTTTCCTTTTCCGCACATGAAAAAATGCAGATAGTGAAGCATATGATAATTGAAAATTTCAATGTTGTTTTCAAAGTGGCTCCCTATATAATAAATATAATTATTATGATATGTTATTGGTTTTATGAATCGTCTGGTGTGGGGGGATGAAGCACATGCTGAGTACGTAACATCTGTTTCACCGTGGTGCGGACTGCTGATTCACCGGGGTATAGATCCATAACCTGCTGTTGCGGCGGATTATCCTCATGTATCGATAACCGTTCAGAATCTTCCTTTTCTTAATTCCCGGACATAGCCATCGACGTTTTGGACAAGATCGTTATCTTTCCAGATTCCAAACAATTCGTTTGTCGTGTTTTGTCCGGTTTTCCCTTCATACGGGATCAGTTTTGCGCAGGGCTTGCCGCGAAAGGTTATCACAACCTCCTCGCCTCTGTTGACCGCGTCAGGAAGACCTTTTGCATTAAGCCTCAGATCTTTCGCGGTGGTTTTCATGACTCACCCCGTTTATAAAATTTATACTTTGAGATGTAAACTATGGTAAAGCCCATGTCAAGGAGCCTTTAGCCGACGCCTATTCAAAGGAATAAAGTCGATTAATTAGGTATCTGAAGTTTCCCCAAAAAGCGTCATGCCGCCATGCGTAGTAGTACGGCTATTAGAGAATTAACGACGGATTTTTGTGGTACTGGGAAAAGACTACTAAAATTATCGTCCAATGCCGCTTCCGTGA
>JBAQUK010000159.1:0-9175 GCA_049297455.1 Desulfosalsimonadaceae bacterium
TCACGGAAGCGGCATTGGACGATAATTTTAGTAGTCTTTTCCCAGTACCACAAAAATCCGTCGTTAATTCTCTAATAGCCGTACTACTACGCATGGCGGCATGACGCTTTTTGGGGAAACTTCAGAAGGAATGGCACCCGGACAAAAACATCATCCACACCGACATCGATCAGCTCCGCGCAAAAGAAACCCGGACCAATGAAATCATCCGGGCGTACAAAACCATCTCCGCCTATTGCGCCAACTATCGTTATTCATTTGAACGGGGGGAAGTGGAAAAATATATGACCGATAGGGAACGGTGGTTCCGGCAGTTTGGAAGTGATCCCATCTGGACCCATGACGGGAACAAGGAATAGGAACAAGGAATGACATGGCAGGCAGGAATACCTGCCCCACATACTGCCTGCCAATGATGATATGGAAAGGGGGCCAACCCCATATCCGGCATCACCGCACAAAAAAAAACGATTCGCTTACTTCGCGCCAAGTTCGAAAAATAGCTGCCTTGTAATTTTCACCCGCCAGCCGATTTTTCAGATTTTTTTCGGTTTTCGCTCATAAGGGTTTGCTTCCCCCTCCGGCTGGATCTTCCAGCGCTTGTGAATCCAAAACCACAGTTCCGGGTATTGCAGAACGATCTCCTGAACGGCCCGGGCCTGGTTCTGGGTGTTGATCAGCAATTCCTGCTCCGGATCTTCGGGACAAGGCAGCCAGTCAAGCTCCTCCCCTAAAATCACTTGAAATGCACCCGGCCCTTTTTGAATCATAAACCCGGGAATCACGGCGGCACCGGATTTTTTGGCAATGTATGCGGTGGATTTGACGGACGACGCCGGTTTCCCCATCCAGTCCACAAAGACGCCCCGTTCCTTTTTCATATTCTGGTCAATGGCCAGGACAATGGCCTCCCCGCGCTTCAAACTGGCAAAAATCCGGTCCATGGTGTTTTTGTTGGCGATCTGTCCCATGTTCATGGACGATCTGGCATCCGCAACAAACCGATTCACCACGGGATTGCCGATTTTTTTGGCCACCACGGACGTAGGATAACCGGACATGCCCACCTTGCCGCCCGCCATGTCCCACATGCCGATATGCCCCCCGACAAACAGAACCCCTTTTTTCCGGTTGATGGCTTCCTTAAGAACCGCTTCGTTGACCAGTTCGCAATGGTCCGCCCAGAAAGATTCCCCGGCAAACGGCAGCCGCAGGTAATTGACGATGACATGCCCGAAGTTGATGAGGGACGCCTTGTAAATCGCCTTTTTTTCAGATGCGGATTTCGTATCGCCGTACACAATATCCAGGTTCACGGCCGCGACATCGCTGCGGATTTTAATAAAACAAAGGCTGTAGCCGATGAATGCGCCCAGATACCAGGCAGCAGTGATGGGCAACCGCCGAATCAACCCCAGGGCGGTTTTAAGTAAAAGGGCCTGTATCCAGTTGCCTTTTTCCAGGTTCCGTGGGAAAAACCGCTGGATGTAATCCTGAATCATTTCAACGGAAACAGGGAGGGAGTCAAACGCGAATTCTTCCTGGACAGCACAATTATCCTGAGTCATTGTTTCCTTGCACACGCAATTAAATGGTGGATGGAGAGCGGGCGGGTGTTGTATGGGACTGACCCGGCCGGTGGAAAGAAAAAGGCTGCGGTTATTGACGGACAGGAAACACGCTGAGGAAGGTATACAATAGAAAAAAACAGCCGGAGATTTTATTATGTCAAAAAGACATAAAATACAAGAGTTCTATTTTTGGAGCGGGCTTGCAGAAAATTAATGGGTTGAAGACGTAACGTAATTAAGGCGGAACTCATCATCCGGCTACTGGTTGCCGAACCCGTTCAAATCCCCGCAATCCGGGCAGTTCCAGGTGATGCCGTTGCAGGACAGGCTCGAGACATTTTTGTCCATGCAGGTCTGGCAGATGGCGAGCCCGCACCGGCAGGTCCAGGAGAACGGCGCGGTCTTTCCGCAGCAATGGCAAACCCGGTCATTGCCACGGCGCCGCCGGTCGCGCCGCTGAAGGTTTTGTTTTGTTTTTTCAGGTGATTGGGTCATTTTCTACAGTTTTAACAGGGCTGCCGCATTTTCAAACAAAATCCGCTTTTCAAGACCTTTGTCGCCCTTGCAGGCCTTTTTCACGATCTTGATGGCCGGGATTCGGTTGCCGTAGGGCCAATCAGAGGCGTACATTACCCTTTCCGGGCCGAATGCCGTTATCAGTTCACGGACATGAGCAGGGGACTGCACCGAGGTGTCCACCATGACATTTTTAAACCCGCTCAGGAGTTCAATGACATCCCGGTATTTGAACAGGCCGGCATGGCCCGCGATAAAGGTGACTTCGGGAAATGCCGCAACCAGGTCTCTGGCGTAAAAAATCTCCCCCAGCGCCGCATTTTCCCGGCTCTGTTTTTCCGGCTCCAGATAATACGACGACACCCCGCAATGAAAGAGTATGGGAAGGTCATGGGCCGAAAACGCCTCCACCGCCGCAAACGTCCGCCTGTCGTTTAAAGGGGCCCGCTGAATAATGGGATGCAGTTTCAGGCCCTTTGCGCCCCGGGCCACATCGTCATCCAAAGATGATGCGATCATATCATCATCTTTTGTATAGTCAACGCCGGTAAAGGGGATCACCCGGGGTTCCTTCTCCTGCGCTTTTTTTAAATCATCAAACGTCAGGTACGGCGGAATCGGCATGCAGGCGCTGAATGCCACCTCCGCCTCATCCATTGACTTGATCATGTTCTCCAGCGTGGCGGTGGCGTTCCTGGCCCTTGAGGCCCTGGTGACCAGGGAATACAGCTTCCGGTAAAACCATTCCTCCGTTCCCTTGGGAAACCCGCTGTGCAGCATCAGCTCGGAATGGGAAATCACATCATAAAAGATTTTTTTCCGGACCCCTTTCTGGCCAATTAGCTGGCCGCCGTTCGGGTTTAAAATATCGCCGAGATGGGTATGGATATCAATGATCATGACTTCCCCCTCATGGTGGTGTGAAATGGTCGGTTTATTTATAATACAGTCTGTCCTCGATTTTCATGAAGCCCCGGATGGCGTGGGACACGCCGTATGAAAGAAGATCCGACGGCCAGGGAAAGGTTTTTCTGCCCACAAAAAACATGTCTGTGCGCGGGGTTTGCAGGCCCGCGATCATCTCGGCCACGGCCCGGCCGTTGGTGGTGGTCATGGACACGCCATGTCCCACGCATCCCATTGAAAAAATGCATTTTTTATCCTTGCCCAGGTAGCCGATGACCGGCGCCATGTCCACGGTCACGGACACCGGCCCGCCCCATTTATTGGTAAAACGGATTCCTTTCAACTGGGGAAACACTTCTATCACATGGTGTTCAAGGTGCGCAAAAATTTTCTCATTCAGGTCCTTGTTAAAATCCGTCCCATACCCGAACGACACGTCCCCGCCCCCCATGACGATGCGGTTGTCTTTGGTGAGACGGTAATAGTGAATCAGGTCCCGGGCGTCCTCCACACCGGCCCGGCATCCCCAGCCGATGCTTTTTATCTGGGCCTTGGAGAGGGGTTCGGTCATGACGATATGGGTGAAGGCGGGCCGCTGGATGGATTTGAGTTCCGGAAACAGCACCGAATAGGCATTGGTGGCGAATACCAGGTACTCGCACCGGATATCGCCGGTTTCCGTCCGGACGGTGAATCCCCCTCCCTTGTTTCGGGAAAATCCGGTAACCGGCGACTGTTCATAAATGGTCACCCCTTTAGATTCCGCAAACTCCTTCATACCGCGAGCAAGTTTTGCGGGATTTAAAATGCCGCACCGGGGCTCAAACCAGCCGAGTTTGTAAAAATCCGTCCCGAACTCGGCGGCCAACCGGTCCTTGTCCCAGCGTTCCACCCCGCCCATGCCCCATCGTTCCATAATTTTAAAATCATGCTCCACCCGTTTGATCTGTCCCGGACTGGTGCCCACCAGCAAATACCCGCTACGCTCGTAATCGCAGTCGATGTTGTTGCCGGTGATGAAATCATGCAGGTAATCCACCGCAGCTTCCATGTACCCATGGGCGGATTTGGCCTTTTCATCGGAAAACCGGAACTGGGTGATGCCCTTGGTCAGCCCGAACAAGGTCATGGAAAACCCGCCGTTGCGGCCGGACGCCCCGTAACCGCAAATATCGGATTCAATCACCCGCACATCCATATCGGGCTTCATCTGTTTGAGATGCCAGCCCGCGGACAATCCCGTGTAACCGCCGCCAATGATCACCACATCGGCCGTCTGGGCGGGCGGAAGACCGGGATTCGGTTGAACGGTTTCCGGCAGGGATTCAAGCCACCAGCTTTTTGACTGGTAATCGGTTGCGTGATGATCTGTCATGAGGGGCCTCCTTGCAATTGATAATTATAATTGATAATTGAAAAATGTTGACCAAAGAATTGGATTGCGATATTTAGTTAGTCGACTAACTAAATAAATTTTTAAAGCCGGGTTGTCAAGATTTATTTCCGGCGAAAGGACCGTTCCATGTCATTAAAAAATGGAGAGGACAAACGAAGTCAGATCCTTGAGGCGTTAAACGTCTGCCTCCAGAACAAACCCTTCGACCAGACATCCATCAAGGAAATCGCTAAAGCCGCAGGCGTCAACCACGGCCTGCTGCATTATTATTTTAAAAGCAAGGAAGACATCTTAATTCACTATATTGATTATGTCATCGATCATTACAAGGGCATGTTTGCCGACTGGCTGAGCGGACCTGAAATGGCGGAAGCGGACCGGAAGAAACGGATCAGCGCTTTTTTCGTGTTCTTAAACGACCGCATCACCTTGAACAGGCCCCTTTCAAAGGTATTCATCGAAATCTGGGAAATCGCCGTCTACAACCCGGCGGTGAAATCCAAACTGCGTCAGGCCTACGGGGAATGGGTGGACATTCTGGCCGTAATGCTGAATCGGCTGCTTGTGGATCCGGATGTGTCCCGCCGCGTCAGTACAGCCATTGTCGCGTTCCTTGAAGGCATGGCGCTTTTCTCCATCATCCTGGAGCCGGATGAGGCCGAATTTCAGAAAATCCTGGCCGGGTTTCAGGAAAAGATTGTGGAGATGCTGTAAGCGCCTGGTTGCCGATAGTTCGTAGGGTGGATTAGCGAAGCGTAATCCACCAAAAATATACAGAACTGCCAAGCGGCGGATTACGCTTCGCTAATCCGCCCTACGGAAACTGGGCTATGAAACGGAATCCGCCTTTACTTCAATTGAATGGATATGTTAGTATGCCCCCATTCGATTGCATCATGGTTTTTACAACATAAGTAAGGAGAGTCCTCCATGACCGTTCACCCCCTGGCCGGACAAAAAGCCCCGGCCCACATACTTGCCAATATCCCCCGACTGGTGTCCGCGTATTACACCCGCAAACCCGACATGGATGACCCTGCCCAGCAGGTGGCGTTCGGAACCTCGGGGCACCGGGGTTCATCCCTCAAAAACAGCTTCAACGAAAGCCATATTCTGGCCATCTCCCAGGCCATCTGCGAATACCGGGCCGGACAGAACATCACCGGGCCTTTGTTCATGGGCATGGACACCCACGCCCTGTCCGAACCGGCCCTTGCTTCGGCTCTGGAGGTGTTTGCGGCATCAGGCGTCACGGTCATGATCCAGGAAGGGCTGGGATACACGCCCACGCCGGTCATTTCCCATGCCATCCTGACCAATAATAAAGGAAAAACCACGGGCCTTGCCGACGGGGTGGTCATCACCCCCTCCCATAACCCTCCGGAAGACGGCGGGTTCAAGTACAATCCCCCCAACGGCGGCCCTGCGGACACGGGGGCCACCAACGCCATCGCGGCCCGAGCCAACGAACTTCTTCGCCAGGGAGTTGACCGGATTAAACGCATGGGATTTGAACGGGCATTAAAAGCCGACACCACAAAGTTCTATGATTACATCACCCCATATGTGGCGGATCTCGAAAACGTGGTGGACATGCGGGCCATTGCCGGCTCCGGCCTCAAACTCGGGGTGGACCCTCTGGGCGGGGCCGCCGTCCGATACTGGCAGCCCATTGCCGAGCGCTACAGCATTTCCATTGATGTGGTCAACCCGAATGTGGATCCCACCTTCGCTTTCATGACCCTGGACAAGGACGGCAAAATCCGCATGGACTGCTCATCCCCCTATGCCATGCAAAGCCTGATCGGGCTAAAAGACAAATACGACATTGCCTTCGGCAACGACACGGACGTGGACCGGCACGGCATCGTGACCAGGGGCGGCGGGCTCTTAAATCCCAACCATTATCTGGCGGCGTCCATCTGGTATCTGTTTCAGAACCGCCCCGGCTGGCGGGCGGACGCCTCCATCGGCAAAACCCTGGTCTCCACCGCCATGATCGACCGGGTGGCCGCCTCGATGGGCAAAACCGTCACCGAAGTGCCGGTGGGGTTCAAATGGTTTGTGGACGGCCTGCTGACCGGAGCTTACGGGTTCGGCGGCGAGGAAAGCGCCGGGGCCTCATTTTTGCGCACCGACGGCACAGCCTGGGCCACGGACAAGGACGGCATCATCATGGACCTTCTGGCCGCCGAAATGCTGGCAAAAACCGGCAAGGACCCCGGCGATATCTACGCGGATTTGGAGAACCGGTTCGGACGCTGTTTTTATGACCGAATGGACGCCCCTGCCACCTTCGAACAGAAAAAGATATTAAGCAAACTGTCCGGGGACCAGGTGACAGCCAAAACCCTTGCCGGAGAGCCCATCATGGCCGCCCTCACCCATGCGCCCGGAAACGGGGCCGCCATCGGGGGGCTGAAAGTCGTCACAGCTAACGGGTGGTTCGCGGCCCGGCCATCCGGCACCGAGGACATCTATAAAATTTACGCGGAAAGCTTTATCGATACACATCATTTGAAAAAGATTCAGCAGGAAGCCCAGGCGATTGTGAGCGCCGCGTTCGGGTCACGGATATAAAGGCGGTTGACATATTTTATTTCTTTTTATCCACATTGAGAAATTTGGTAGAAGGGATTTATGCATGACAAACTTAACTGATATCCGGACCACACTTTCAAAACAGAAAGCCGATTTAAAAAGGCGTTACCGGCTCAAACGAATCGGTGTATTCGGGTCTTTTGCAAGAAATGAGCAGAAAGATAGCAGCGATATCGATATCCTTGTTCAATACGATGAGGTCCCGGATTTATTCAAATTCATCGATTTGGAACTTGAACTTGAGGACATCCTGAAGCACAAGGTGGATCTTGTCCGGCGCGAAGCGGTACGGCCGGAGTTAAAAGACATTATTGAAAAAGAGGTAATTTTCGTATGAAGCGAAAATACAGCCTTTATTTGTCGGATATCATCCAGGCCATAGAAAAAATCGCTGAATTTACTGCCGGATATGATTTTGAACGATTCCTGACCGATGATAAAACCAACAGCGCAGTCATCCGGAAGATTGAAATTATCGGGGAAGCGGTTAAACAAATACCGGAGTCCATTACGGCGACATATGACGAAATCCCCTGGAAGCAGATGGCCCGGATCAGAGATAAATTAATTCATGGATATTTCGGGCTCGACCTTGCCGTTGTATGGGAGGTTGTCAACTATCAGCTTCCGGCTCTAAAAAACAAATTCAAGGAAATATATACGGATCTTCTGAAATCGGATGAAGCGCCATGAGATGCTTCCATTCCATTGTGTTTCCAAGCTATTTGGAAAAAAATCAGGGCCTTCCACATTAACAGCGAGTTTTTGCCCGCGCCACGGAAGCCATCGGGTCAGGGAGCTTTCCGCATCGGGGGGCTGGGTTTTTTTTCCTTTTCTTGCCCACCAAGAAAAGTGAAAAGTCGATTAATTCAGTATAATGTCCCTGGAATTCGAGGGTTCGCGTCTTTTATTATGGAAGAAAAGTATTTTTTGGCATGTATTCGAGAATAACCTTTAACATTTTAAAAGCTCTCTTCAAATCATCACCGTTTTTGCTGGCCAATAAACCCATAATTTCAAATCTGAGTTTTTCTTCCTCTGTTTTTGTTTTATTTTCAATATTCACTATATCCCGAAGTGACAAAGAAAGACCATGCGCAATTCTGAACAAATTCAATATACCAGAATTCTTTTCTCCTCTCTCGATCTCGCCTAAATATTTATAACTCAGTCCAGCTTTTTCAGCTAATTGTTCTTGCGTAAAATTCTGAGCTTTACGCAGCTCTCTGATATTTATACCGATCTTCTTTAATAATTCATCACCCACCAGCCACCTCTTTTCGCCTTTTTGAAGGGAATTATAAGTGGCAAATTGGCAATAAAAAAACCCACTAAAATGGGTATTATATTTTTGACAATGCTGTTTATTGGTGCTATTTAAAAATAAAATTTAAGAACAAAAAGTTCAACTTTGTTGATACCTTTGACATATGCGCAATGAAAAGATTATAAAGGATAGAACTAAGTACGGTTGTAATAATGTCGAACAATCGCTTACAATGACTGCAAAATGGCAGCGGGGAAATTTGGTTGCTTTTTTTACTTCAAGCGCATGTGATCCTCGCCCCTTGCTGTCATTTCACCCCCTACCGTAGCGGTTTTCAAAAAGTTATAAATCTTAAAGAAGAATAAGGTGAATCTAAAAAAATGAAACGGTTTCTTATGAGTATAAGTATCTGTATTATTTTATGCATAGCTGTTATTTCAACAGCAGGTGAGATCAATAAGGGGAAAACCGGACTATCAGATAATGATAGAAAAAAAATGATAATTGAACTGAAGGATGACCTTATTATCAATGCAGATATAGATAATATTCCTTTGGGTGATGTATTGAAGGAAATAGAAAAAAAGTCAGGTATTAAAATAAACTTTTTCGATAAACCCGTGCTTGAGAGAAAAATAAAGATTAATCTGAAGAATCGTGATTTGGAATCTTTCTTAAAATCTGTTTTAGGGGAAAATTACGTTTTTATATTTACGAAAATACCGAATCAAAAAAAATATATTCTTACAGAGGTGGGTGTTGCCAATAAATCATTAAACCCATCAAACAAATTAATTAGTGGTTGACCGGAAACAAAAATAAGTCATAAAAACTTGATGTTATAAATTTAGTCCTGTTTGAAGATTTTTCAAAAAATCAGTATTTGTTCGGGTTTTTAGCTTGACATAATTTTTTACT
>JBAQUK010000160.1:0-8650 GCA_049297455.1 Desulfosalsimonadaceae bacterium
AAATGTATGACAAAAATCAATGGCCTCAAAATTTTTAATAAATTTTCTTTTGCGAAAGGCACTTTTTGCGAAAATTTTTGGCCGCAAAAACAAAAATCCGGGGTTTTCGTTCAGGCACTAGTTACAATAACGTTGTGTTTTTTGGCTTAAAGTGTGCGCTTTATCCGACTTTTAGGTTAGAAGCGAGGGATGATTTTTTATGACCCGTAACCGGCAAAAAATGATGACAAAACCAAATACATGATTAATTTTTTTGCATAAGGGCTTTCATACGGAAAGCCTGTACAAACGCCCCTTTGAGCAAGTCTCTTATCGTCGCCCTAATTTGGGTAAACGATTCGTCGTTTATCCTAAAAAATATTCAAACGATTAAGTCATCATCAGCGGATCGGCTGATTGTTCAAACGATATGCTCGGACCGTGTCTTTTTTCAGGCACTATCTAACCGATAACCTTAACTATTAAGAAGGTTCCCATGTCCATCATTATTATTTCAAGGGGCGCACATCACAAAGGCGAAGAAGTGGCTGAAAAAACCGCTCAAAAACTCGGCTATGCCTGCATTTCCCGTGACATTCTGCTGGAGGCGTCGCAACAGTTCAACGTACCCGAGGTAAAGCTCAAAAAGTTCATGGAAAGAACGCCCGGATTTTTTGAACGGCTTGGATTTAATAAGGAAAAATACATTTCCTATATTCAGTCCGCCCTCTTAAAGCGGCTGAAGGAAGACAATATCGTTTACCATGGTCTGGCCGGCCATTTTTTTGTAAAAGATATTTCACATGCCCTTTCGGTCCGGGTTCTGGTGGATATCAAAGACCGGATACAATACTGCATGCAGTCCGAAAAAGTTTCGGAATCAAAAGCACGCGATATGCTTAAAAAACTGGATGAGGACCGGAAAAAATGGGGGCAATACCTCTACGGGATCGATATATCCGATCCCGTTCTGTATGATGTTGTTATCAATATCCAGAAACTTTCAACCGATGATGCCGCGGAAATCATATGCAATGCCGTTCAATCGGATAAGTTTAAAACCACCCCGGAATCCCGGCAGGCCATGGAGGATCTGGCGGCAGCAGCCGAAGTGAAGGCGGTTTTGATGGATCATATTATCCCCATTGAGGTGACGGCTCAAAACGGCATTGTAACCGTAACCATTCAGGCGACCATGCTGATTGAATCTGAAGTAACCGGGGTTATTGAAGAATTGGCTAAAACGGTTGACGGGGTAAAAGAAGTCAAGGTGGAAGGCGCCCCTTATGTCCAATCCATTGAAATCGTGGAGTAATGGAAGCCAGGGCAAAGAGGTTGTGATTTCAGCTTTCCATGGCCGCCAGGGCTTCCATCGCATCCCCGGCCGCCTCCCGGACCGTTTCCGGATAGTCGCCGGTGCGGACCGCCGTCAACCGGTCCATCATTTCGGGCTGTTTTGATTCCCCCAGAAGATAGAGGATATCGCCCTTGACCTCATTAGCGGCAGCCTCAAACCGGTCCCATAATGATTCTAAAATCTGGACCGAAAGATCCCGGCGGGCGTCGCTCAGAAATTCAAAAGAAACCATGGCCCCCAGCCGCACCGGCCATTTGGCATGGGTCAACAGGTCAATAAACGCCGGGAACACCACGCCGCTTTGGGCCATCATATCGGCCAGCGCTTCGGCATTTCCCGCTTCGATCATCTGCTGAAGCGCCTGGACTCCCAGTTGGGAAGGGTCGCGGCTCTCGATCATCCGGACGATTTCCCGAAGGTCTACCGCCCCGACCCAGCGAAACCGGTCTTCCAGGATGACGGTGGGCGCGGACCGGACATTGGCGGCGTTTGCCAGTTCGGAAAACAATGCGCCGTCCACCACCGTCACCTGAATTTTCGGGCACCGGCGGGCCAGCACCAGCACTGACGCCACGGCCTGCGGGCACACCGGGCAATGGGGGGTGATAAAAACCGTCAGATCTGCCGGAACCCGAACCTGGTCCAGGATTTCGGGTTCCGGCAGACCCGCAAGGATCGCCTCATCTTCAATGCCTTCCAGAAAATCCAGAAACGGGGAAAGCTCCGGTTCCGCAGGAACCGCCCGATAACCGATGTTGTCCGCAATCCGGAAGCTCGGGAGGGGATCGTTGTGATCCTGTTTTTTTACCCGCACGACTGGTGCAAGTTTCTGCAATTCATTGCAAAACGCTTCCAGGGCCGCGCTCCGGTCATCACTTGTCAGCCTCAAACGGATGTCGATATGGCCGCTCATCCGCCCGGCCCACTGCCTGATGGTCTCTTTTTCCCGGGGGGTCATTAATTGATCCCGGCCAATTCATGATACATGGTAATTTCAGGGGCTCCGGCCATCAGGGGTTTGATGGTTTTAAAAAGCTTCTTGAAATGGGGCGTTGAACTGTGAGCCACCAAAGCGTCCATGTCTTTGTATTTTTCATAAAACAAAAACACGGCCGGATCACTCTGGTCCTGGTGAAGGGTATAGATCAGGGTGCCCGGCTCTTCCTTGACCTTTGGAATCATATCCAGAAGTGCTTGTTCCATTTCCGCTTCTTTGCCCGGTAAAGCCTTTATTTTCGCCACAACGATCATTTCGCCGCCTCCTTGTAAATTAGAAAATTAATTAGTCAAATCAATACATTCTCCAGCTTTGGGCACAATAACGTCCCGCCCTTTCTTTCGCAAGGTATCGGCAAACGCCAGGCATTGTTCCTCTTCACCGTGCACCAGGGCGATTTTTTTGATGTTTAAATTGCTTCGTTCAATAAACCGCAGCATCTCTTTCTGGTCCCCGTGGGCGCTGAATCCGCCGATCTTTTCCACCTGGGCCTTAAGCGGGTATTCCTTGTTCATCAGCCGGAGCCTCGGAGCCGGGCCTTTCCTGCCGTTTGCTGCATACTGTTCGCCTTCCTCCAGAATCCGGCGGCCCAGGGTGTTCTGGGCCATGAATCCGACAATGAGGATCGTGTTTTTCGGGTTGTGCATCTTATATCGCAGATGGTGAAGGATGCGGCCGGCTTCGCACATGCCGGAAGCCGATATCACCACATGGGGCTGTTTTTCCCGCATCAGGGACATGGATTCCTCAACAGAGGATGTGAAACGCAACTGCTTGAATGTAAATGGATTGTCCCCTTTGTTTAAGAAATCCGCGTGGGTTTCCGCATCATACATTTCCGGATGTTCCGCAAACACCTGGGTAATGTTCGAGGCCAGGGGACTGTCCACATAGATGGGGACTTTCGGCACGTCCCCCTGATGATACATCTCATGAATCACATACAGCAGCTCCTGGGTGCGACCGAAGGCAAAGGACGGAATCAGCAGGGTGCCGCCCCGCTCAATGGTGTCCGTAAACACCTTTTTAAAATGCGGGGCCATGTCCGTAACAGGCTCATGCACCCGGTCGCCATAGGTGCTTTCCATGATCAACAGGTCAATGTCCCGGTCTTTTTCAGCAAAATTTAAGGTCGGGTCCTGGAGAATGGGTTTGTCGAACCGGCCGATATCCCCTGAAAAACACACGGAAAACCGTTTGCCGTTATTTCTGGCGTTCACGATGCTGATGGCCGAGCCCAGGATATGCCCGGCGTCATAGAGGGTGCATTCCATGTTTTTGCCGATGGGAACCGGCTCGCCGTAGGGGACGCCGTCAAAAAAGGACAGGGCCCGCTCGGCGTCCGCCGTGGTATAGATCGGCGCCACCGATTCCAGGTGATATTTCCGGATCAGGTCATCAATGGCTTCCACGTTTAAATGGCTTTTGTCCTTTTTCAGAATATTCTGGACCGCAAGGATGGCGGCCTGCCGGTTTTTTTCCGGCTGGGAGCCGTAGGTTATTTCCGACAATAATTCACGGACAACCTTATAATTCAGATAGTTGGCGTCCGATTCCTGAATGTGGGCGCTGTCCGGAAGCAGGTAGCCGCAGGCGTCCGCCGTGGCCCGGGTGCTGATAATCCGGCCGCTGAACCCTTTCTTGGTCAGCAGGGGAATCCGTCCGGAATGATCAATATGGGCATGGGACAGGAGCATATTGGTCAGGATTGCCGGATCAAACGGCAACACCCGGTTTTTCAGGTCGGCCTCCTTCCTCCGGCCCTGATACATGCCGCAATCTAAGAGCACATTGTCCTGATTCATGGTTAACAGATGCATGGAGCCGGTCACTTCTCTTGCTGCGCCATAAAACGTTACTCGCAAGGGGTTTCTCCTTTTTATCAGATTTAAATTACGGCAGTTATGGAATTACGTTATCTGTCAGGGGTGTTTTTAAAAATAAAATTTCACCTTTATTTTTTGCACTTTGATATATAAATTACAACCTTAAAACAAACGGAGCGGGACATCCCGCCATTAACCACCCCAAAAAAAGGAGAAAGCGCCGTGCGTCGCCGCCCGATTCGGCGAAAGATACGGCCGTCATAACGCTTATGGGAATCAATACTGTTGAAAAGATCGACAACCTTGTTGCGGTAAAAACCGTTCTGATCAGTGTGTCGGACAAATCCGGGCTGGACGCCTTCATTCCGCAGCTTGCGGCCGTCAACCCGGATATCCGCATCCTTTCCACCGGCGGCACCTTCAACACCATCCGGGAAATTCTGGGGGACCGGGCCGAAAGAATACTCATACAGGTTTCTGATTATACCGGCCAGCCCGAGACCCAAGGCGGTCTTGTAAAAACCCTTGATTTTAAAATATATCTGGGGATTCTGACGGAAACCTACAATCCTTCCCACCAGGAGGATCTTCGGCGCACCGACGCCGGCCCCATTGATATGGTGATCGTCAATCTCTATCCGTTTAAGGAAACCATCGCAAAGCCGGGCGCCACCGTTGAAATGGCCCGGGGCAATATCGACATCGGCGGGCCGTGCATGGTCCGGGCCTCGGCCAAGAATTACCTGCGGGTGGCGTCCGTGGTGGACCCGGCCGATTATCCGGCCATCCTCCGGGAGCTGGAATCCCATAGCGGCCGGACCACCCTTGAGACCCGGTTCCGGCTGGCGCAGAAAGCATTCGCCCATACCGCGGATTATGACCGGGCCATTGCGGATTATCTGGGACGGCAGACCGTGGATGCGGCGGCGATGTGTTATCATTTTTAATAAAATTCAACCAGCTTCCGTAGGGCGGATTAGCGTAGCGTAATCCGCCGCTTGACGGATTTTTTGGTGGATTACGCTTCGCTAATCCACCCTGCGAAAAGGAGCAATTGATGAGCAACGACCTGAAACAAATGTATAAAACCATCATGGATGACCATTTCCCACCCAACATGGAAATCAGCTTTGTGGACGGAGCAGCGCGCCAGACACTGTTTTTTGAAAAAGTGGCCTGGACTATTGAGAATATCCGCAAAGGGCTCCGGTACGGGGAAAATCCAGGCCAGGAGGCGGCCCTATATAAACTCATCAACGGCAACCTCGTGCTGGCGGATTTTGAGACCATCCAACCCGGCCAGTATCTGGTGTCCGACATTGAACTCCTGCAATCCGGCAAGCATCCGGGAAAAACCAACCTCACGGACGCGGACAATGCCCTCAACATCCTGCGGTATTTTTCCGACTCGCCTGCAGTGGCCATCGTCAAACACAACAATCCATGCGGGGCCGCCATCGACCAGTCACTTGAAACCGCCTACCACAAAGCCTATATGGCGGACCGGGTGGCGGCGTTCGGCGGGTGCATTGCGGTGAACCGCGCCATTGACCGGCCCACTGCCGAAGCCATCGCCCGGCAGTATGCCGAAGTGGTGGTGGCACCGGATTTTGAAGACGGAACCCTGGACATTCTGGGGCAGCGTAAGAACCTGCGGGTCATCCGGATTAAAAACATCGACAACCTTCAGAAGTTTGTCGGCCAGCGGGTGGTGGAATTTAAAAACCTCATGGACGGCGGCATTGTGGCCCAGTGGTCGTTTATGCCGGAGGCGTTGAAACGTGAGGATTATGTGTTGGCCAAATGCGAATACAAAGGCAAAACCTACGCCGTCAACCGCCCGCCCACGGACAGGGAGTACGCGGACATCCGTTTCGGGTGGCTGCTGGAATCCGGCATCACCTCCAATTCGGTGATTTATGTCAAAGACGGCGTGTCGGTGGGTATCGGCACAGGTGAGCAGGACCGGGTGGGGGTGGCGGAAATCGCGCGGGGCAAGGCCTACCGGAAACTGGCGGACCGGTATTGTTTTGAGGCGTTCGGCGTGGGGTATAATGATTTGGATGACGCCGAGAAAAAAGCGGAAATCGACGGCCGGGTGGCGGATGAAAAGGGCGGGCTTATCGGGTCCACCATGGTGAGCGATGCGTTTTTTCCGTTCCGGGACGGGATTGATGTGGGGCTCAAAGAAGGGGTTTCGGCGGTGGTGCAGCCCGGCGGCGCGTTAAATGACTACCAGGCCATCGACGCCTGCAATGAGGTGGATGCGACTATGGTATTCACGGGGCAGCGGAGTTTTAAACATTAACGAAATGGGGCGAAACGCCGGGTAGAAAACTATCCGAATTTTAATCGAATACATATAAAACACCGTTATCCTCAAATGAATATTAGCGATATCATATTCTTAGTTTTAGCCATTTTGTCAGGGTCAATTGCTCTTTCGTTATTGGTAGGGGGGGTAATGGCTTTCCAAAATTTTGATTTTACAGAAAAAAGAAAAGTTTCAGTTATGGAATTAGCGGATGGATTGATTTTTAATTCCTTGTTCACAACGATTTTTCGGGTTTTCGAGAATTGGGAAAAAAATAGGGCAGGAAGACAATATCTTTATGGGTGTATATTTTTCGCTGCAATCACGATCGGTTTGGCCTATTTAGTAGATTTTGGATAAACGGAGTTTTAAACATTAAAGGAATGAGGCGGCCGGGCAGGAAACCTGGCCTGACTCTTGAATTTATTATTTTGTAGGTCAGGATTCTTTCCCGACAATTTGCAGGCTGCCGATATCGGCATTAGATGCGGAACCAGATAAACACGATCCACAGAAAATGGAGTAAGATTATGTTCACTTTGCAGGATGCCGCAGTAGCTTATGCCAAAGGCGCAGAGAGAATTTTAGGTGAAGATGCAAATTTTCTAAATGGAAACCAGGAAGTCATCCCTGTGTTTGTTTCTTTGTTGTTTCAATCATTGGAAATTTCACTAAAATATCTTGGGATAGAGGCCAAGTTGTTCTCAGAACAAGAAGCCAGAGACAGAAAATTAACAAGAAACGGTCACGGAATTAAAGAAATTTCCGATTTGGTAAATGCGAGGTTGGGCGCAGATAAAGATTATCCAGTAATTATGGCGATAACGGCGGGATTAAACAATAACCAGGCAGCTGACATTCTTCATAAAATGATTTTTGGCGAGGGATTTGATCGGACTAGGCAGTCATATCAATCTCGAAATCTCGGTTATTCTCAATTAAAGCAGGGTGAGTTGGCATTGCTTAATGGGTTAAAACCCTGGGTCATCGTTATAAGAGAGGTGGCAGAAAACCTTTCTACTGCCATTCGTATCGTATCTAAGTGGAAAAATTCAACTTCAGATTCTAAAGTATTCGCAATATGGTACAAGGAATGTGAGGGACATCTTGCCAATTAGTGACAGAGGATTGGAAAGAAAGACGCGTCTTTAACCGGAATCAGTTGCCCGTCCAGATGCGAAAAAAGTGAGCTTTGAGTCTCAACGCTTATCCCCGGCAACCCCCTGTCATTTTTACTTTTCTTGGTGGGCAAGAAAAGTAACAAAAGAACCCAGCCCCACGATGCGGCCCTGAGCCGATGGTTGCCGTGGCGTGGGCAAAAACTCGCTGATAAAGTGGCATGCTGGGAGTTGTTTTGTCGACTCCGTTTATCGCAGCCGTCAGGTTCATTGATTTTTATCCGCTCAAACAGTTTGCCCCCGTGATCCACGGACACCACCGGCTCAGGGCCGCATCGCAATGGGCTCCCCCCGCCGAAAGACCGTTCCCTTTTTTCCGTAAAATCAAATAAGAACAAAGTGCTATGATTGGTATTGGCTGCAATCCAGGCAAGGCCCAGAACAAGAAAGTCCCAATGGAATAAGGAGGATGGGTTTACTTGCGAAATTTTCGCAAGTAAACCATCATGATTGAATAGCACCCCCATGCATGAAAATGTATTTTCACGGTAAAAACCATTTCATATTTTTTAAAGCAGGCGCTCCGATATCTATGTCGCAGGGTTTTTGCCCATCGCGCTGCGTCCCTGACGGGCGGTTTTCCGTGGATGAAGGGGGAAACTGTCTGAGCGGTGGAAGGGCAACTCATTGGATGCATGAACATTTTGAATTCATGCATCAATCAGGAAGAGCAGATCATCGAGCGAGTTTTTCCCCCGCCACGACAAACCGCAGCGGAAAAGTCAATCAGTTTGCCGTGTTGCGCCTCTTTTAAGGACTTTTCCAGATGTGCCCGGTTGGCCGGGGAGCTTAACAAATAGGCAGTTTCTTCCATCGCCTGGTAATCTTCAAGCGAGATCAGCACGGCCTGCTCCTTGGTGCGGTTGCTGCCAATTGTTAATCTTTACATTCTATGAACCAAAACAGGCGGTGGATTTTTAGATTCCGTTGACAGATTAAAGCGATTACCAGAATAAATGAGCCTCTGAGAAAGAGGCTTTTTTCTTTTAAAAGGGCGGT
>JBAQUK010000161.1:0-2505 GCA_049297455.1 Desulfosalsimonadaceae bacterium
TCCTGGGGAGGAACCCGGCAAGGGATAGCCGGATATGGGTGGCATGATTCAACGTGCCAGAGGGAAACGGGAGAAATTCTTTCGTTTCCCTCATTCATGCCGCCCACCTATGCCTTAAAAAACCCAGTAAAAATCCTGGCCCTGAGGGCCAGGATTTTTACTGTAAATTCAATATGTTGCGGTAGCGCCGGTTTTAAGCGCTACCGGTTGAGTTTGATAACATCCAGTTCCCCTAAATCCGTTATAAGCAGAATAAATTGAATAAATGCGATTCCAGCTAAGGCGATAGATGCGTACTGAAGTCGCTGCCACATGACACCTTCTGAAACCGAAACGGAGGAATATAGGCCGGCACTGAAAAAATCATAGGCGGTTACGCACAGGCAGGTTATGGCAAAAGCAAGATATTCGCGGTTATAATTCAACCGGAAAAAAATATAAAGATAATAAAGACCGAGATATCCAACAATACTTCCGAGGATAATGGGAAGTGTGGAAATAATGCTGGCCATATATTCCCCTTAAGAAATTTTGTTTCTCACTTGCCTTGGATGATAAAATCCCTCTATAAGTATAATTTTAAATCATTTGATCTCCTGTATCAATACAATAGTGTCGTAAATCCGGGGACATCCAATTAAAGGTGGAAAGAGGGCATAACCGTCAGGCTAATCCCTGGTCACTGCATTGACGGGCCTTTTACAGAGAAATCATCACCACGAAGCGCTCGAAGAGCACGAAGAAAAAACAGAATTGCCCCAAAGCCATCACCTTCGTGAACTTCGTGTTCTTCGTTGTTTATTGATCCATAGTGGACGGCGTCATGACCTTCACAATGGAACTATATTGAACTTTCAGCCTCTATTCCTACAACCCGATGTCATTTTTACTTTTCTTGGTGGGCAAGAAAAGTAAAAATAACAAATGTTGACATTAAAATTCCGAAGTGTATACTTTGAGTGAGCACATAAACCCACCCACTCCGGAGAACTTTATGAAAATTTCCGCAAAAGAATTGCGCAGCAAGCCTACCCAAATTATTGAACAGGCGGCACGAGGGACGGAAGTAATCATCACTTTGCGCGGCAAAAAAATGGCGAAATTAATTCCTTACACAATCGATACCAAACAAAATTTTGATCAGGATGAGATATTCGGCCTTTGGAAAAATCACGCAGAAACAACAACCGTGGCTGAACAGGTTCGATTGCTCAGAAAAGGAAGAACATTTTGATTATTGATACGGATGTCATCATTTGGGAGCTGCGCGGCAACGTGAACGCCAGACAGGTGATTCATTCCAATATCCCATTCAATATTTCGGTGGTTACCTATATTGAACTTGTGCAGGGAATGCGAAATAAACAGGAACTCAACAAATTCATCAAACAAATGGCGAAATGGAATGTGGATATTATTCAAATTAATAATGACATCTCCACCCGTGCAATGATTTATGTGGAAGAATTTTTCCTGAGCCACTCGATAGCATTGGCGGATGCGTTGATCGCCTCAACCTGCATCAATAATTCTGAAATTCTCCTTACTGCAAATGACAAACAGTATAAACATATTCCGAATATCCAGTTGATGAAATTTGAACCGATCATTCCGCCGACACCAAGTTCAACCTGACATCCCTGGCAAACCTGCCACAATTTAAATTTTTAGGCAGCCCCAAAATTTGTCCGTTAATTCGATTTGACAATGAATCCATTTGTGGATATAAAGTAATTACATTAAACGCAAATGGAGGCAGCAATGACGACTTTAATCAAAATAGGGAATTCTCAAGGCGTTCGTATTCCCAAAGTGATTATCGAGCAAGCCAAATTAGAAGATAAAGAACTGGAATTCAAAGTTATTGATGATGGATTGTTAATCAGGCCGGTTAATAAACACAGAGAAGGATGGAAAGAACAATTTGATAAAGCAGCCCCTCAATCCCAAGAATTAAGCAAGGCGGATCGGGAATGGCTGGAAGCGCCATTGGCGGATGAAACGGATTAGGAATGGTAAATCATCGATTTGATATTTGGCTGGTCCAGTTAGATCCGACACCAGGTTCTGAAATAAAAAAAACAAGACCTTGTGTTGTGATTTCCCCGGATGAAATGGCGGCGCTTAAAACCGTGATTGTTGCGCCAATGACTTCCCAGAGGCTTGCCTTCCCGACTCGAATTCCATGTACTTTCCAGGGAAAAAACGGACTTATTCTATTGGATCAAATGAGAGCGGTTGAGAAATCCAGGTTAATTCAGAAACTGGGTGTTATTGCTGAAAACGCTCAGATCAGAACCATCAACTGCCTGCAAGAGCTTTTTGCATATTAACGGGGATTCGCTTAATTCCATCTCCTTGCTTTTGTACATTGTAATACTTAAATGTTAAATGAAAAAAAATCAAATCCCAGCAAACCCGCATATTGCATGATATCCTACGGTACTACTGCCGTTAAGAGCCTTCTGAATAAGGGATTTTAATCGTTGCGGTCCTTTAACTTGC
>JBAQUK010000162.1:0-46246 GCA_049297455.1 Desulfosalsimonadaceae bacterium
CCCGCCACCTGTTCAAAAAAAGATATTTTCTTATATACAGACACAAATTCAATCGACACCGGGCTTGTTCAACCACCGGATAAGATCGTGGTTCGCTTCGCTCTCACGATCTATCCTTATTCGTTAGATCCGTTGAGATACCAGATAACGATGCGCAGCAAATCGATGGAAGTGGTGTTCTCCCATGAAATATCATATGTTTGCTCCAAATCCAGGATATCACCCGCTTTTGGAGACGTGATCGTAATTTGAGCAGGTGTGTTATCAAGGATGGTATATGGACCAATGACCATTTCCGAATTATTCCCGCTTGCATCTTTAGCAACAATTTTTAATTTGAAAACATCGGTAAGGGGAATGTCAGCAGGAATGGTCCAGGGATAAGATTCATAACCGCAGTTTTTCATTGCGACATCAGATGCAATTGGGTTCCAATTATTGCCGTTATTGGAGGAATAAAACAGATCAACGCGGAGATCTGGAGTATCATCGAATACGTTAAAAGAGATATACCTGCTTGTGTTTCTTCTATAGGTGCCATTTTGTGCCCATTGAAGCTCAAAATATGCAATATCAGGCGATTGTGAGTCGACATACTCCATCGTGAAGGTGCTCACATTGTTTGCCAAAGAACTTTCCGTGAATAAACCACCGTTGTCAATTTTAGCTACCAGATAATTTGTGCCGTTTACTATCCCGCTAAGCTGGATCTGTTCTATGATGGTTTGCGATTCACCCGCCTGCAAACCATGAATGGTATTCCAATTATATGAGTATTCCTTGCCTTCCGAATTTTCACTCGTGGATTGAAAGAATCGGAGACTTGGGCTCAGGGTCGTTGCATACTGCCCAATGTTTTTGATGACCACCGTCGCGGTGATTGTGGATTCATTCTTAATCTCCCCATCAACACTAAACGTTGAAATTTCCAAATCAGGAAAAAGACCGGCGGTCGTAAAGTGCCAAACCGGTCCGGGTGTGGTGAGGTTATGCCGATCCCGAACCGTTACCTGCCAGTAATAGGTGGTTGCCGGTTCGAGGGGAGAGGAGATGACCGGATAAATGTCTCCGCCTGATCCATAGGCACGCACGGTATTCATGGTGTTTGGGTTTGTGCCAAGGGTCACGTAATAGTCCAGAGGATTGCTGTCGGCGTCGGAGTCGCGCTGGTCCCAGATCAGCGATGGCGTTCGGGTGATATTTGTGGCTTTATCTGCCGGGAAAGGATTTATGGGAGGCAAAGGTGCGTTGAGCACTCTGACGTCTATATCGACGAAGGGGCTCCACTCAGAGCTTTCTCCGCAGCCATTTACTGCCCTTACGCGATAGTAATACATACCGTTTGCTTTGTTAACAAACGAAGCGGTGCAATTGGCCGTCCCAACAAATGTTTGTTCCGCGGGATCACTAAAATTGGTAGCTCTTGATTCCTGTAAAACATAATTGGTGGCGTCATTGATTTGTCGCCAGCGCAAATCAAACCAGTTATTGGGTGTGGATACGCCCGGTTCATAGAGATACGGCACATCAGGTGCGCCAAAACAATCAGGGGGAGCCCCATCCGCTATCACCGAAAACGGCGCGCTTTCAACCCATGCGCTTGGATTTCCGTCAGAATCGGTGGCGCAAACCCGGACTTTCAAGCCGCTTCCGGTTTCCGTGGGCACCCAGATTATGCTGCCGGTATTGGCAGTATTGGCATTCACCACGCCCCAGTCGGACCCATTCGGGTGCAGATATTCTATTTTAATAGACAACAGCGCTTTCGCTGTCTGATTGTCCGTTGCATTCCACGTAATTGTTGCGGGTTGATTGACGATCAGGTTCTGAGATGAAACGGTGACGCTGGAAACGGCGGGATCTACCAGATCCAGGTCATCCCCTACAGAACCGCCATCATTGGTTACCGTAACCAACAAAAACAAAGTGTCTTTCGCAATGAGCCCTTTTCCGTCGCCTATCACGCATGATATCTGAAACTGTTTACTGCCCGTGAAATTATGGGGTGGAAGCCATTTTGCCTTGCGAAGATCGGTTTGCGGTCCAAAAGTTCCTTCTGATGCGTGCCAGTAATAAAAAGGAGTGCAACTGCTGCAATACGTGGTAAGTGCTGAAATGCTCAAGGCTTCCGAAGTTGTTATCGACCTGGCGGACAACACAATTGTCGGCGGACTGTCGTAAGATGTGGGAATAACCTGCTCGCAAAGACTCCCCAGACTTGCAGCAAAAGAATAGGATGCAACAAGATTACACATCAATACACTGATGAATATCAGTTTGAAATACCTCATATCCACTCCCATTTTTGCCACAAATTAGTTAATATTTTCCGGATGCAATTTATAATCAATTAGGTTGCAAATTATCTTCGCTGCTTCAGCCCTGTTCAGGACAATTCCCGGTCGAAACGTTTTATCTTTGTATCCATCAATGATATGCAATGATTCTAAGGAATAAACAAAAGGGTAATGGTATGAATATACTGGAATATCACTAAAAAAATGATTAGCGTAAACATTAATATACGGTTTAAGTTTCAGGGCATTCATTACGATACGGCATGCCTCACCTCTTATTACCTCAGCATCCCAGACAAGGGATTCATCGGCATTCCAGAATGCCATCCTGTCAGGCGGTAAGGAGTTATTATTTTTATATAAATAGGCTTTCACTATGAATGGATAATACCAGGCATTCAGGTGAACATCCCAGGCATCAGGTAAAGCTATAGATTGGCTGTTCAAGCTGCATCCGTTAGCCAATTCCAGGGCATTGACAGTCATTTTGATAAATTCAACCCGATTGACCGGGTCGCCGGGTCTGTAACTGCCGTCCGGATAGCCGGACACAATTCCTAAGTCATTCAACTTATGGACATATGAGTAATACCAAGCTGATGAATTTTGAACATCCCATAATGGCTCGGAAGTTTTCGCCTGGGTCACCAACACATCCACGGAACTTCCGGTTACGCCTGTTGCCGTTACCCGAATTGCACCTATACGCACTGATGCACTTGTATTGGCATCAAAAGCAAAAGTGATGGTTCCCGCGCTGCTTCCACTGGACCCGGATATGATCGAAAGCCAACTGTTGCCGGATGTCACTTCCGCTGTCCAATGCATGGCTGTTGTTGTTCCGGCGCTGGAAACGCTGAATGTAGCTGTACCGGCTTCCTTTAGAACCACTTGGTGGGTTGGTGTCAGAGACTGAATGGGCGGCGTGGGGGTAGCGAAGGTGAGCAAATCAATTTTGATGGTTTTAAACAGCCAATCATCTGTTATCGCCTTTTTATCATCGACCGGTTCCTTCATCTGGGTGTGGTCCCGGTCATAGAATATGCGCCTCTTGCCGCTGATTTTGAAGAGAGGCCCGTTCGTCGGCAGGTCAATATTGGATAACTTCTCACCCGGCGCCAGCAAAAGGGAGCTTGGCAAGGAGACCACCGAGTCCGTTTCCAGGCCGAGGTAGGAAAGCGTACCGGCTGTGACAATCATTATGTTGTCGTTGTCGTTTGGCCCTTTTTTACCGTCAAAAAAGGATATAATGGCATTAGGAATACTTATATCGCCGGGGGCAATTTGTTCAAAAATATCCTTTAGCTTTTCCTCTCTATAGGGTCCAGGAGTCGCTTCCACCGCGTCCTCAAAGCCGCCGGTTTCGATCCAGCCGCCATAGAATCGGAATTTGTCAAGCGTGGCGGGACTATTCAGCAAGGCGGCATTCAAAGCAGCCAGTTTGGTATTGGCGGCATATAAATCGCCTGCACCTTTACTTATGTAAGGGATGTTGCCATTGCTCCAGGTGCCGTCCCAGGCAAGATCGAGCGCACCGTCGGTTTCCAAATTAAAACCGGCTATACTCTGGCCTAATGCTATGACAGAATTCAGCCATTCGGGAGCGCCGGGAGAGGTGGCCAGGAGTTCGGCAAAATTTGTATCATAATCATAGCCGGCCATGCTTCCCCGGTGCGGAGTGGCCAGGGTGATTACCCCGTCTATCCGGTTGTTGAGGGAAGGCACTGCCGTGGTCCCAACTGTCACATACTTGGCCAGCAGGCCGCCGGTGCTATGTCCCATCAACACGATATCCGTCCGATCCTTCAGGTCCGGGTGGGTTTTGATAAGCTCAGCCAGTTGTTTGGCGTTATATTCGTTGGAGCGCATGGTAGGATATCGAAACAGATAGACCTTGTATTGTTCCTTTAACGTCGGGTTCTGCTCAAAATAGCTGAGATGATCCGAGCCTTTTTGCTTACTACCATAACCAATAATACCGGGATCGGACCTAATACCTAACAGGCAAGCCTGGTTATTCTGCTCTGCAAAATCCCACCAGGCATTCATTTCGTTTTGCATCAGCAGGGTTTGCGCCCAGCGTTCTTCATCGCCTGACCATCCATGTATAAGGATAAGCGGCCGGCAGGTTCCTTCCCGGCAGGGGGCATGGGACTCGATAATGGATTCAAGCCTGGCTTCAGAATTATTGTAATAGAAATCAGAAGGTGAATAGAGCAAGTGGGATGGGATATTTTCAAGTTGTGACTGTAACTCAGCACCATGGGAATATAGATATGTCTGTACATTATCTTCAAAAGTGCCGAAGAACTCCTTCCCATTGTACGCGGAAATGCCATCGACACCATACCTATCAGTGTCGATAAATTTATTATTTCCGGCAGCGCCGGAAGGCATAAAACCGGTAACCAGATTCAGACTTTTATGGACAGGATTCCCAGGGATCGGACCCATATTCAAAAGGCTGTCATTTTGAATCGTCCCCGCCAAGACATAGAGCTGCACTTCTTTGCTTTCACAATTAAAATTTGCAGCACTTATTGAATATCCGTTGTAGGCATCCTTCAGAACAACTATACGCGCGGGTAGGGAGATATTTTCTTGATCGCATAGCTGGGGGTCTGTTTCGAAATTATCATCCAGTTTAAGCCAATCGCTCGCTTCCCCTTCATGAACAGAAAAGCGATCATCATAGTTGATTTTAGCCTGTTGACTGCCATCCAGAGGTATGATGCCGGGCAACGGCTGAAAAGATTCCTCATGAGGCATTGCCGGTTTACTCAACTGTAAGGCAGCTTTCAGGTTAACCAGCCCATACCCGGTGATTTGATCCTTCTTATCAGGCGCGATATCCACGGCGGTTTCAAAGAGTCTGCCGGAAATGATATCAGGGGACTTATGGTAACGATCAGCCGCAACTTGTGCTGCCGCACCGGCTACCAGCGCGGCTGCGGCTGAGGTGCCATCAATGGTTTTATTTCGGCCGTCGCGGATATAGGAAAGTTTGGTGCCGGGTGCTGCGAGATCGACGAAATCACCCTGATTGGCCTTGGGATACGGCTGGTTGTTGCGGTCAATGGCAGTGACACCGATGACATTGGCATAGGCGGCCGGATAGAAGGGGCGATCTTTCAAGCCATCGTTTCCGACGGCGGCCACTACCACCGCTCCTTTATAATGGGCATACTGGATTGCATCCTGAAGAATCTGGGATGGGGCATATCCTCCCAGGCTAAGATTGATGACATCCATGTGACGGTCCAGAGCGCGGAAAAGGCCCTCGGCAATATCCGCATACGTGCCGACGCCATTTTCATCCATTACTTTAACGGCGTGGATTGTCGCATCGGGCGCGACTTGCAGGGCAAGCAGGGCCATGGCGGTGCCATGCCCGTTATCGTCATCCGGATCATCATCGGAGTTGATTACATCGGCAACTCTGTTCACCTTGTCTTGCAGTTCGGGAATGCTGTGGGCAACGCCGGTATCCAGAATGGCAATGGCCGGCCGGAAATGATCTTTATCAATTTCGTTGTTCGGGTCGTTGTTAAGCTCACTGGGTATATTAATTTTATCCAGATGCCAGAGGTCAGCGGTGGATAGGCCTTTTGTTGCAGCAGTCTTTGCGAGGTAGTTTACTTCTGCGGCCGTCACGAAATTATTTTTTTTAAGCTCCGCCGTTAACGCTTTTACATCAGTGCCTTGGGGAAAACGAGCCAGAAAATATTTCAGGCGATGCAGCCTTTGGGCCAGAACGCCATGATGATTTTCCACGATTTTGTTCAGATGGCGGATGACGGCGTCGATATTGTCTCCCGGATCGATGCGGATCAGGAGTTCATCCGCCACATAAGCGGTTTCCACTCCGTCACGTTCTTCTCTGATGATTGGCCGAGGCTCGCCTGAGGGCCGGGGATGATAAATCGAAGTGGAGCTATTGCCTTTTGGATCTTGTTTTTGGACGGTATTGCCGACCGGTTGGGGGTCCGCAGGCTTGCCGATTACCTCAAATTGGGAAAAGCCGGTATCTTTACCCTTAGGTTTGATATAGAGCGCAGATATTTTATACTTACCGGGTGCATTTTCATCCCGGACCCAGACCATGGCAGTGTTAAGTCCCTTGGTGATATGTTTAACAAGGGTGGGAAAATCCTCATTTGTGATTTCGGTTGTAATGGTTTCTTTGACTTGCGGATGAAGGTAAAATTCCAGGCCGTTTAAAGAGGATAGCTCACGCAAGACGTCCCGCAAGGGCGCTTTTTTCAGAATGCCTTGATAGTTGCCGTCTTGCGAGCGGATGAGTTTAACAACATTGACCGGCTCTGTTTGCTCATTAGCGATGCATTCGCTTGTTGTGAATGCAAACAAGATTAGGAATATCAACGATGCAAATAGTCCAATTGATTTACTCTGCATAACGGACTCCTCAAAATAGGCAATTCACTGTTATTAATCAAATATGCAATATCACTATTCCTTTAAACCGTCTTTAGCAATATTTTTGTCGATTCCTTTTTAACAGCAATTCACGGTGAAGCATGAAACCCGCTAATATCAATAAATTTGCTAATCGGTTTTCGCGATGTTTTTATCGACTTTTTTCCTGAATAAACTATATGCCACAAACCCCAAAAAGCCATATAACTTATTTAAATAATGATAAATAAAAAAATCTAGACTTTTGAATACTTATGTTGTACCTTCTATATCAACATTATCAATATAGAGGGTACCGGGTGAAGGTAAAAAAACATCTCAGCTTCAGCAGTTTAATAAAAACCATCTCCCAGCGGGTTCTTCAAATTAAAGATACTCGCCAGGAAGCAAAGGTCAGTCATGAAATCCATGACTGCTGTATGAGCGGTTTGGCGATGATGTTTTTTCAAGACCCTTCAATGCTTGAGTTCCAAATGCGTCTTCAAAAGCAAATTAATATCAATAATTTAAAAACAATGTTCGTAACTTCTCAATAAGTCAGGGCTGGAGATGACAGCCATAGCCTTTACGTTTCTATTTCCAGAGCACGAATGCGGATCAGGCTTGGTAAATATGGTACATTTCTCACTCCTCCCACCAAACGATCTTTCAGGTAATCCCAAAAGGAGATTCCAAGTTTTCGGCAGGTCTTTTTCATGCTTGTAAATGTATCCCGGCAGCGCTTGCCGGGTGAACTTCTGGTTGACCCGCTGACTTTTCGTCTTTTTACATATTCCCGGATATCGTTTTCGCTCAGATTATTATGCAAGGGAATCTCCGGACGTTCCAGAACAAGCAAAAGCTCATCCTTGTTCTTGTATATATTTTTAGGGACGGTCATGCAAAAATGCATAAGTCTCATTTTTCTAAGTGTGAGTTATTTCGGGTAACCAGTTGCTCGCCCCAACTCATCATGATTCCTCATGTTTGTTTTGTTCAGTTCGTTTCATCGTTTTTTAATGCATTGTATAACCTAAGGGTAACCAGCGGCGGCCACTGAACTTTGATTGAAAAAACTATCTCCCCGCCGTCTGGTTGACTCTATGGTTGGGCGATTTTTGTAATTTTATGAGTATCTTTTCTCTGCCCATGAACATGCAGCTTGAATCCCAGCGCATGAGTCACCTTCAAAATCGTCGCAAAGCTCGGATTCCCCTCGCCGGAAAGTGCTTTGTACAGGCTCTCACGGCCCAACCCGGTGTCCTTGGCAAGTTGGCTCATACCACGGGCGCGAGCGATGGTGCCAAGCGCTTTGGAGATGAATGCCGCATCGTCGCCAGCCTCTTCCAGGCAGGCTTCAAGGTACCGGACCATGTCCTCCTCGGTTTTGAGATATTCGGCGCTATCCCATTTGCGCAACTTCAATGTCATGTCGTCCTCCTATAATTTGCTCGCCAGTTGTAGCGCGGTCTTGATATCCTTGCACGGTCCTGCAAAAATGCATACTCTCATTTTTCTAAGTGTAAGTTATTCCGGGTAACCAGTTGCTCGCCCCAACTTACAGCACATTTGCCGCTGATTGCCTCAGCCCAACCCAAGCCGCATATCGCGCCGCGCCGAGAAGGGCCGTTTTCGGGTTCATGATCACCCGCACCGGCATATTCTGAAGCAGCGGCTTCATTCGCCCTTTGGATGTGAACGCATTCATGAAAACAGGGTCTTTGAGTTTCTGGATGATTTCCGGCGCAATCCCACCGCCCAGGTAAATGCCGCCGGTTGCCATCAGTTTCAGTGCCAGGTTGCCCGCCTCACTCCCATAGAGAGATAAAAAGAGTTCCAGCGCCTGTCCGCATAAAGCGCTTTTTCCGTTTAAGGCATGCCGGGAGATGATTTTGGGCGGGTCGCCGTGACGGATCTCCTCACTAAGCCAGGACGGCTCGTCGGCTTTTCCCGTATCCTTCAGAAACCGGTAAACATTCACAAGGCCGGGACCGGAAAGAATACGTTCATAGCTGACATGTGGAAAGAGGTTCATCAGATACTGGAGCAGCTCGATTTCGAGCGGGTTGCGGGGCGCAAAATCCGCATGCCCGCCTTCGGACTCAAACGGCCGGTGGGTCTGGCCGTCCCAGTACAGTCCCGCCTCGCCAAGACCCGTGCCCGCGGATATGATCGCCCTGTTGCCTTTTGCGTTCCGGACTCCCCGGTTCAGGACAACAACGTCTTTTGCTTCGAGAAGTGCGATTCCGTGGGCGGTTGCCGACAAATCGTTCAGCAATGAAACTCGTTTTATCCGCAGCCGTTTTGCCAGATTTTTCGATTCCACCACCCATGGAAGGTTTGTGGCCTCGCAGCGTCCGTTTATCACCGGACCGGCAATCCCGAAAGACGCGCAGGTGATGTTCCAGTTGCCGAGGCTGAGAAAATCATCAACCGCTGATTCAAGGCTTTTGTGCTCACGGGACGGAAAGGTGGCTTCAAACAGGATTTCCATCTTTCCACCCACTGCATTGATGACGGCAAGCCTGGTGTTGGTGCCGCCGATATCCCCGGCAAGAATCATAACATAGTCCTTTAGTGACTTTTCAGTAACCCCCATGCCCGGATGGGCACAACGAATGATGAAAATAAAGACTTCACTGATTTTTCCCTGCGCCTCTGCGCGAGATTCTTTTTCTCCTGCGGAGACGCTGGGGCGCGGAGGGGGGCTTGGTTTGCATTATTTTCCCGTTGCTGGCAGGAATGCAACCGTCAACAAAGCTCGTCATAGATTCAACTATTTAAATCAAATGTTAATTTTTTTATTTAAACATAAAATACCACAGAGAGCACAGAGATCACAGAGTAAAATTATTATAAACAACCTCAATCTTTGTGTCCTCTGTGCTCTCCGTGGTTAAAAAAAGTCCTTTTTCATATAGAAGACCGGTTAAATACATATTTTTTCCGATCTTTATACACAGTTTCCTAACCTGGAATTACTGGAAATGTGTATTGTCAATTTGACTAAATTATTTTATATGTTACTCATTTAACAAGCACCACACCAGACATGATCCAAATATTTTCATATAAATAGGGAGGTTGTCCTTATATTTCAGCGTCATCGCTGATGAACCGGAAAACTCATATTAACGCTATTGATGAGAGGTGCTATTATGACTGAATTTGTATTCAAAATCCTCACAAATATCGGCTTTAACCATCCCCTGCATCCGATCGCAACCCATCTCCCCATGGGCATGGTTATGGGTCTGTTTCTGTTTGGAATGGCTTCGTACTTATTTAAAAACCAGGAACTGGCCAAAACCGCCTATCACTGCGCAATCCTGGGTTTTCTCGGACTGTTCCCGACAATCCTGTTCGGCTATATGGATTGGCTACATTCATACTCAGGCCAATGGCTGATGCTTATCAAGATAAAAATCGTGCTTGCCTGCGTGTTGATGGTGCTGCTGGCAGGTTTTGCCGTCATCGGCAGGAAGGAAAGCACGACGCCGGCGCTGCGGCTTGTCTTCTATATTTTATGCATGATGGCGGCAACCGGCCTGGGTTATTGCGGCGGTACGCTGGTGTATGGTTAGCGGTTCTCTTAAATGTCAATTTTCCGGCATAAACCTTTGAAAAGGAGCTTTTCATGAAGCGATTCTTTTTCCCGGCGGCAATTATCGTCATCTTACTGGCAAGCCAATGTCTGGCTCAGGATGTAACCTATCAGCATACGATTACCGTTGAACAGATGACTTTTCAGTGGACGCTGAATTCCGATTCCATGCAAGTCAAACTGTCGGGCAAAACCACCGGATGGGTGGGGGTTGGATTCAATCCCACCAAAGCGATGAAAGATGCCAAATTTATCATCGGGTATGTCAAAAACGGGGAGCCTAAAATCCAGCAGCAATACGGCAACAGCGAATTCAGCCATACAAAAGATGCAATGTCCGGCAAAAAAGAGGAGATTACCAATATATCGGGAAGTGAAGCAAACGGAATGACCGAACTGGCATTTACCATCCCGCTCAGTCCCGGCAATATTTATGGCCAAGCCATTAAAATCAATCAGGATATGACGATATTGCTCGCTTTTGGGCCGGGAATGGATTCTTTTCTGACGAAACACCAGTTCAGAAAGACCCTGAAAGTGAATCTTTCAACCGGCAGCAACCAGAACATGTAATCACCATTGTTAAGTGGCGCGCGGGAAAAACATGTATAAACGGATAATTATCGCCATTATTTTCTGTGTTGCAATTGCCATGTCCATCTCTCATGCCCATGAGATCCCGGAAGATGAATCCGGAAAAACACACCGTCCGGATGCGTTCGTTACCCATCCGGACCTGTTTGAACTGGATGACAATCGCACCGCAAAAATCGCCCCCGGTGAAGTAGGTGTTACTGAAAAACTGGGGCAACATATCCCTTTAGATGTTCAATTTACCGATGAAGCTGGGAATTCCCTGGTTCTTAAGGATTTTATCGACCGGCCGACGCTGATATTGCCTGTTTTTTTCAGTTGCCCCCAATCATGCAGCTTGCTTCTGGCGAATCTGGCCGATACATTAAATGACGTTTCTTTTAAGCCCGGCAGGGAGTACAAAGTGATTGCGGTCAGTTTTGATGAGGAGGAGACCCCGGGTGACGCAGCAAAAGCCAAGAATAATTATTTAAAACTGCTCCGAAGCGATTTTCCGGAAAAAGACTGGAAATTCCTAACGGGAAATTATAGCAACATTCAAGCCATGACCCGGTCGATTGGGTTTATGTTCAAAAAACTGGATGCTCATAATTTCGTGCATCCGAACGTATTGATTTGCGTGGCGGCCGACGGCAAAATTATCCGGTACCTCTATGGCTCCGAATTCCTTCCTTTTGATGTCAGCATGGCCATTGCAGAGGCTGAAAAGGGAACGCCGGGCATCTCCATCAAAAAACTGGTGTCGTACTGCTTTGCCTATGATCCGGTCGGGAAAAAGTATGTATTTAAAATATTTAGAATTACCGGTAGCGTAATCATCGGCTTTCTGGCTGTCTTCCTTTTCTTTTTGCTGCGGAAAAAAAATCCACCGGACAATAAAAGCGGATAAGGTAAATGGAAACCACTCCATCATTTTTTGAAACCCCCTCTTCTTCACGATTTTCCGGGATACTGTCCTGGCTGATCACCACCGATCACAAGCGTATCGGCTTATTGTATTTTTCCGTGGTTCTCGTCTGGTTCTTCATCGCGATGTTTATCGGTCTGTCCATGCGGACCGAGCTTATGTTTGCCGGCAGGACCATTATGGGGCCCCAGACCTATAACGCCACATTTACGCTCCACGGGGTCATCATGATCTTTCTTTTTATTATCCCGGCGATCCCGTCTATTTTTGGAAATTTTCTGCTGCCGATCCAGATCGGGGCAAGCGATGTTTTCTTCCCGAAACTCAATCTGTTGTCCTTTTATTTATATGTTATCGGCGGCATCTTTGCGATAATGTCGCTCTTTCGCGGCGGTCCGCCGGATACGGGATGGACATTTTATGTGCCCTTCAGCGCGGTGACCCGGACGAATGTGTCCACCACACTGTCTGCGGCAGTGATTTTGGGGTTTTCCTCCATGCTGACCGGGCTTAATTTTATCACGACCATTCATCGGATGCGCGTCAAGGGGATGGGCTGGTTGCAGATTCCGCTCTTTACGTGGTCATTGTATGCAACCGCGTGGGTCCAGCTTCTGGCCACCCCGGTGCTGGCCATCACACTGATTCTGGTGATCTTTGAGCGCGTGTTCAACATCGGCCTGTTTGACCCGTCCAAAGGGGGCGACCCGTTGCTTTATCAGCATATGTTCTGGATGTATTCGCATCCGGCGGTGTACATCATGATATTGCCCGGCATGGGGGTGGTCTCGGAGGTCATTCCGGTATTTTGCAGAAAACCCATTTTCGGATACAAGGCCATTCTGGCATCCAGCATGGCGATCGCTGTTGCAGGCTCCCTGGTATGGGCCCATCACATGTTTACCAGCGGCATTTCCGATGTGGCGATTCTGGTTTTTTCCCTGCTCACCTTTATCGTCGCCATCCCGAGCGCGATTAAAGTGTTTAACTGGGTGGCCACCATGTACAAGGGATCGATCCAGATGTCGCCTGCGTTATTATTCACCCTTTGTTTTATTTTCCTGTTTTCGGTCGGCGGGCTTACGGGGCTGCTGCAGGGGGCGGCCGGGACGAACATCCATATCCATGACACGCACTTTATCGTGGGGCACTTTCATTTCGTCATGTTCGGCGGCACGGGATTCGCATTTTTTGCCGCCCTGCACTTCTGGTGGCCCAAAATTTTCGGGCGGATGTATGATTTTAAAAAAGCGTATGTCGCTGCGGTATTCATCACTGTGGGATTTTTCATTCATTTTTTCCCGATGTTTATTCTGGGCATTATGGGCATGCCTCGGCGATATTATGATTATGTGCCCAAGTTTCAACCCTTGAACATGATCGCCGGATTCGGCGCGTATATTCTGGTTGCCGGTATTATCCTGATGTTTGTGAACCTGTTTTTGAGCTTTAGAAGCAAAAGATCCGCAGCGGACGATCCCTGGGGCGGGACAACCCTGGAATGGTCCGTGCCGTCTCCGCCGCCGCTGCATAATTTTATAGAGACGCCGAAAATCATGACCTACCCTTATGATTTCTCGTCCGTGATTCATAAATACCGAAAGGAAAGTTCAAGCTGACGGCATGGAAAATCATCCCGATCCCAAAGGCGACAAACTGGGCATGTGGCTGTTTTTATATACGGAAATCATGCTTTTCACCGGTCTGTTTATCCTGTATGCCGCCTATTTCAAGAAATACCCGGCGGACTTCGCCGAAGGCGGAAAAGACTTACAGCTTATTTTCGGGGCGGCCAATACCGTTCTTCTGCTGATCAGCAGTTGTGCCGTTGCGGCGTCCATCACCGCCGTCCGCCGGTCGAACAAGAATCTGACGGTCGGGCTTCTGTGCACCGCGTGGCTTCTTGGCGGGATTTTTCTGTTTAACAAATATCTCGAATGGAGCCACAAAATCAGGCATGGAATTTATCCCAATTCCCCGGATATGGCCGCCGCCCCTCCCGGCAGGTCTCTGTTTTTTGATTTATATTATATTATTACGGGGCTCCACGGGCTTCATCTGCTTGTCGGCATGATTCTGCTCTCAGTCTGCGCCGTTATGGTCCAAATGGAAAAAGTCAATGCACAAAAATACATATTGCTTGAAAATGCAGGACTATACTGGCATTTGATCGATCTTATTTGGATTTTTATTTTTCCCTTGTTTTATTTAATCGTATAAACTGAATCTCAAGGCGCTTATGGAAGTTCCGGTGAAAGACAATCATGAATTCCCGCATATCCTGTCGTTTAAGACGCTGATCGTAATTCTCGTCTCGCTGCTCATTCTTACATTACTGAGTGTCGGCATTTCAACGATTGATCTCGGAAAATGGAATGTGTGGGTGGCCTTGACCATTGCCGCAATCAAGTCCTCCCTGGTGATCCTTTATTTCATGCATATGAAATTCGAAAGCATGGCCATTAAGGTATCTTTCGTTTCAACGATAGGCTTTGTGGCGATTCTGATAGGATTTATATTTTGGGACATTGCCTACAGGTAAAATTCATATGAATGATATTGTCAATCCATTGAAGGGTATTGATCTTACCTTTATTTATATCATCGGTTTTTCGCTGGTTCTGCTCGTCGGCGTCACCGCGGCAATGATCTTTTTCGTTTTCAGGTACCGCCGAAGCAACCATCCGGAACCGGCGGACATCCGGGGGAACTGGATGCTTGAAACAGCCTGGACGGTTATTCCCACCCTAATCGTCCTTTCCATGTTCTATTTTGGCTGGCAATCTTATATAGGGCTTCGGGATGTGCCGCCGGGCGCTGTTGAACTCACTGTTTACGCTCAACAATTTTCATGGATCATCGATTATCCCAACGGAAAGCAGGTGGAAAACGAAATTGTCGTGCCCGTAAGAAAACCCGTCAAACTCAATGTCACTTCATTGGACGTGATTCACAGCCTGTTTATTCCCGCATACAAAGTAAAGATCGACGCAGTGAAAGGCATGGAAACCTATTTATGGTTCTTCCCGGACAAGGAAGGGGAATACGCCTTCTTCTGCACGGTTTACTGCGGGGTTCAGCATTCGGATATGAACGGCACTCTTCGGGTGGTGTCGGAAACGGAGTATGAGAAGTGGCTCAACCAGGATTGAGGTCCGGTAAACAGTCAGATTCAGGAATTACCCGCATGGCTGCACAGGTTCCGTCCATTATAAAAAATATCCGGCTTCACCTGGATCTGATGAAAATTCCTTTAAGCCTGTTGATAACCATTTCTGCGGTCTTCGGGTTTGTCTTAAAAAAAAATGCTTTTGATGCGTCCATTGATGCGTCCATCCTTTTGACCGCAATGGGTGTTTTCCTCCTCGCCAGCGGCGGCGCGGCATTGAATAACTATCAGGACAGAGATGCCGACCGTCTTATGTCGCGAACAAAATACCGGCCGTTGCCCTCCGGGCAGCTCGCCCCCGGCCGGGCCCGGACACTTTCGGTCATACTGATCTTTTCGGGGCTGTTTTCATTGTATTGTATTAATAATAACAATAAATTATTCGCTTTGGGGGGTGTGGCTGTGTTTCTTTATAACGGCATATATACACCGCTCAAATCGAAAATATTCCTCGCCCTGATCGCCGGTTCCCTCTGCGGCATGATTCCGCCATTAATCGGATGGGGAGCGGCCGGCGGGGACGTGTTTTCCATCCGGATCTGGATCATCATGACCCTGTTCGGACTATGGCAATTGCCGCATTTCTGGCTGATTCAACTGAACCATTCAACCGATTATCAAAGGTCTGGAGTTCCGGGTATCCTGAGTTATTTCAGCACACGACAGATTGAAAAAATCGTATTTATCTGGATTGTTAATTTTGCGGTCATGCTGCTGTCCGTTCCTGTCTTAAGTCCGGGAACCGGCCAATTAACCGGATGGGTCATCGCATCAACCGCCATCAGCCTGGTTATCGCCGCATTCATCCATATTTTCCTGTCCGGTGGCGGGCGTGATTATCGTCGACTGTTTACGCATTTAAACGGGTCAATATTTTTGGTTATGATCACCGTTATTTACGATTGCTTCCCAAAATAGGGAGCCCCCGATCGATCATTTTATACCAAACCAGACCATATGCCTTTTACGCAAATTCCAGCGCCGCTTCCTCAGTCTCCAGATACTCATCAAAGCTGACCGCCCGGTCAATGAAGCCTCTGGAAGAAAATTCCACGATCCGGTTGGCGATGGTGGATATAAACTCATGATCGTGGGAAGAAAAGAGAATGACTTCCGGAAATGCGGTCAGGCTTTCATTCAGGGCCGTAATGGACTCAAGATCCAGGTGATTGGTGGGTTCATCCAGAACAAGCGCGTTTGCGCCGGTGAGCATCATTTTGCAGAGCATGCAGCGGACTTTCTCGCCCCCGGAAAGCACCGCCGTCTTTTTGACCGCTTCTTCCCCGGAAAAGAGCATCCGCCCCAGAAACCCCCTGGAAAAGGTCTCACCTTCTTTGTGGTACTGACCCAGCCACTCCACAATATTCAGGTCATTGTCGAAATAGCTGCTGTTTTCTTTGGGAAAATAGGCGGGGCTGATAGTCTGCCCCCAGCGGAAACTGCCGCTGTCCGGTTCCATTTCTCCGGCCAGGATCTGGAATAGCGTGGTTTTGGCAAGGGTGTTTCCCCCCACAAATGCGATTTTATCATCCTTGCCGACGATCATGCTGAAGTTGTCCAGGGCCTTGATGCCGTCGATGGTTTTGGAGAGTCCTTCAATTTCAAGAATCACATTTCCGGAAGGCCGTTCCGGTTTGAAACTGATAAAGGGATATTTCCGGGATGATACGGGCAGTTCGTCAATGGTCAGCTTTTCAAGTAATTTTTTCCGGGATGTCGCCTGTTTGGACTTGGATGCATTGGCGCTGAACCGTTGAATGAATTTTTTAAGCTCATCCGCCTTTTCCGTCATCTTCCGGTTTTCATTCTGTTTCTGTTTCATCACCAGGGTGCTGGCCTGGTACCAGAAGTCGTAATTGCCCACAAATACTTGAATTTTTCCATAATCAATATCGGCAATATGGGTGCACACCTGGTTCAGGAAGTGGCGGTCATGGGAAACCACAATCACCGTATTCTGAAATTTCGTGAGAAAATCTTCAAGCCATGAAATAGAACGGATATCCAGATGGTTGGTGGGCTCATCCAGCAGAAGCACATCCGGATTTCCGAACAGGGCCTGGGCAAGCAGCACCCGCACCTTGTCCGTCCCCTCCAGGTCTTTCATCTTTTTCTGATGAAATTCTTCGGAAATGCCGAGCCCGTTAAGAAGAACCGCCGCATTCGACTCCGCCTCATATCCGTCCATCACGGCAAACTCCGCCTCGATTTCGCCGGACCGGATGCCGTCTTCCTCGGTGAATTCCGTTCTGGAATACAACTCATCCCTTTCTGCCATCAGCTTGAACAAATATTCATGGCCTAAAATAACGGTATTTAAGACCGTCTCTTCATCATATTTATAATGGTCCTGCTTGAGAACGGCGATCCGCTCCCGGGGCCCCACCGACACATCCCCGCTATCGGCTTCTATTTCGCCGGATAGAATTTTTAGAAAAGTGGATTTTCCGGAACCGTTCGCCCCGATGAGTCCATAACAGTTTCCCGGAGCAAATTTTATATTCACATCTTTAAAAAGAACCCGCTTTCCATAGGCGAGAGTCACGTTGACAGCACTTATCATACTTATTTTCCTCTATTTTCATAATAAAAAAACCACAGAGGAATATCCCCTCTGTGGTACGGACGAGCGCTCACCTATATACCATTGCCGAGGCATCTGCAATGCAAATTTAAGCAAGCGGCAATATAATTGCCAATTCCAAATCAAAGATGATATCAAGGCTTTACTTTAACCAAAGACGGATTATAATCTTAACTATACGGATTAAATGGTATTTTGTTGCGGCGGAACCGATGAATTTTTTTAGGTATTTTCTTTGAGGTAACGAATGAACACCCAAAATGCCCAGATCATAAAATGTCCGGCCTGCGGGGCGTCCAACCGAATTTCGGCTGATAAAATTGAAAAAGCACCCAAATGCGGAAAGTGCCATGCCGCTCTCCCGGCCCCAAAAGCCGCCGGAGGGGGGAAACCCTATACCCTGAGATGCATTGGGTGCGGCGCCAAGAACCGGGTGCCGGCAAACAAAATTGAATCCGGCCCCAAATGCGGCAAATGCAAAGCCGTGCTGAAAACAGAGGAGCTGTTCGTCCCGCAGCCGGTGATGGTAACCGACCGCAATTTTGAAGACCGGGTGCTCAAATCCCCCCTGCCCGTCCTCTTGTTTGCATGGGCGACCTGGTGCCCCACCTGTGTGGCGGTTTCCCCGATCATCGATGAATTCGCCGCTGAAGCCAAAACAAAGGTCCGGGTCGGCAAGCTGAACGTTGACCAGAATCGGATGCTGGCCTCAAAATACAAAATTTTGAGTGTGCCGTTTATTTTTATATTTGATAACGGGAAGTTAAAGGAAAGTATGCCGGGAGGACTCAAAAAACATGAACTGATGATGCAGATGGCCCATTATCTTTGATTTTTTATGCCGCCCTGCCCTTTTTTCCCCTCTTTTCCGCATACAAGGCTTCATCCACGGTTTTCATCAACGCATCGAGAGCGACTCTTTCGCCGGCGGCCTCAATGACGCCGAAAGTGACCCCCACCGGAATGCCGCTTTTTTTCGCCCAGTCGGAAAACTGTTCCTCAAAACGGGAAACCACTTTTTTCGCATCATCCAGATGGCTGTCGGCCAGGATAAACACAAATTCATCGCCGCCGTACCGGGCCTTGATGTCGGTGATCCGGAAATGATTGGCCGCCAGAAACCCCAGTTGCTTAAGCACCTGATCACCGATATCATGCCCCATGGAATCATTCACCTGTTTAAAATCATCCAGATCCGCAAACACAAAAACAAGGGGCATATGTGTCCGGTTATACAGCGAGACCAGATAGACAGCGGATTTCAGAAAAGCCCGGCGGTTCATGAGGCCGGTCAATTCATCCCGCTGGGCCAGTTTTTCCGCCTGATCCTTCAACTGCTCTATCCGCTTCATCAGATCAAAGGCGTAATGAACAAGGATCAGGAGAAAAATACATAAAAAATTAAAAGGATATGGCGGTGGCTGATGGATGACCTGAAAATGCATCGGGATGGCTATCAGGCAGATAAAAACGGCATTCAGGGCCACAACCATGAAATTGTTGAGTCCGTGCTGAATGCCGTTGCCGATCACCGTAATCAGAATCAATGCGATGGTTGGGGGCATCGGATACGGATCCATCACTACCGAAAGCCCGGCACCGATTAAATCAATCCAGTTGGCCAGACGCATGGCGCGCTGGGTGAGCCCCTTGGCCCGGAAATGCCGCCACCATATAATATGGAACGCCACATAGGCCCCAATGGTCAGACAGACAATGGTTGTCCCGAAAGGTACAACCAAAGGGATAGGCGCAAAATAAAAATAGACGCCGGTCAAACCGCCGAGCAGCAACCGAATGATGAACTGGTATCGGGGGTTGTAAAAAACCGTTTCTCGTGTCGACGGGATTTCTTCATGGCGTTTGGGTGTTTTCATCGTCCTCCCATGGAAAAAGCGTCAATTGAGGTTGGTAGGCTATAGGCTGAAGGCTGATAGCCCTTTCCCCAAGTGGCAGACAGGAGAATACCTGCCCCACAAAACAGTCACCAATTTAACAACTTGAGCAGTTAAAACACATGGTTATCGAGACACCACCCATAGGTTGCGACAATTCCCTGTTCCAGGGATATGGTCTGACGCCACCCGAGGCGGTTCAACAAGGACACGTCCAGCAGCTTTTGCGGCGTGCCGTCAGGTTTTTCCGTGTCAAATACAAGCCGACCGTTAAAACCGACAATTTTCCCGATCAGTTCGGCAAGCTCCCGTATCGTATGGTCTCGGCCGCACCCGATATTGACAAGCGGCGCAGTGGTGTCCGATATCAGCGAACCGAAGACCGCTTCATCAAGATTGATGATATGCAGGCAGGCGTCCGCCAGATCGTCCACATGCAGAAATTCCCGGCGGGGGGAACCGGTTCCCCAGACCGTGACCGATTCGGCATTTTCCGTTTTGGCGGTATGGAATTTACGCATCAGGGCCGGGAGCACATGGCTGGTTTCCAGGTTGAAATTGTCGTTCGGGCCGTAGAGATTGGTGGGCATGAGGGCGAAATAACGGGTGCCGTACTGGCGGTTATAGGACTGGCACATTTTGATGCCTGCAATTTTTGCGATGGCATAGGGCTCATTGGTGGGTTCCAGGGGGCCGGTGAGCAGGTATTCCTCTTTCATGGGCTGGGGGCATTCCCTGGGATAAATACAGGATGATCCCAGAAAGATCAGGCGGCGTACGCCGGTTTTCCAGGCGGCATGGATGATGTTGGTCTGAATGGCCAGGTTGTCATAGATAAATTCCGCCGGATAGGTGTTGTTTGCGAGAATCCCCCCGACTTTCGCGGCGGCCAGCACCACATATTCCGGGCGCTCCTGTTCAAAAAAAGCCTCCACATCCGCCTGCCGCCGAAGATCCAGCGCGGTATAATGCCGGGTGATGAGATTGTTGAAACCCTTTTGGGTGAATTTTCTGACCAGGGCGGAGCCCACCAGCCCGTCATGGCCTGCAATATAGATACGTGATGTTTTCTCCATTATCGCCTCTTTTGCGTGTTAAACTCGTTTCAAATTCTTAAAAACCGGATGATCCGACGGATGCTTTTACCTTCAGCCTACAGCCTAAACCCCTACAGCCTTTATCCCTACATCAGCGCCTCACAACTGGCGGGTACCGGAAGCCCGTTTCTGTGGCAAATCACTTCCCGGGCCGATTCGGTCAGGTCGCGTTCCACCATTTCCGCCACCATTGTTTCAAAGGATATGGCCGGTTTCCATCCCAGTTTTTGTTTGGCTTTGGATGGATCCCCAAGCAGGGTTTCCACTTCCGTGGGCCGGAAATACCGGGGGTCCACAGATACCAGGACCTGATTCTTTTTCAGGCTGGACAGATAATTCTTAACCGGCAGACTGGTGAGGAGTTCGGGCGGAGAAACATCTTCCACCACCCCTTTTTCATCAATCCCCTCCCCCTGCCATTTCAGCGTAATCCCGACACGGGCAAACGCCTGGTCGCAGAACTCCCGCACCGAATGCTGGACCCCGGTGGCGATGACAAAATCTTCGGGCTGTTCCTGCTGGAGAATCAGCCATTGGGCGTACACATAATCTTTGGCATGGCCCCAGTCCCGCAGGGCGTTCAGGTTGCCCAAATAGAGGCTGGTTTCAAGGCCCAGCGCGATACGAGCCGCGGCCCGGGTGATTTTCCGGGTGACGAATGTTTCCCCGCGGATGGGGGATTCGTGATTGAACAGGATGCCGTTGCAGGCATACATGCCATAAGCCTCCCGGTAATTCACCGTGATCCAGTAAGAATAGAGCTTGGCGCAGGCGTACGGCGACCGGGGATAAAAAGGCGTGGTTTCAGACTGGGGGATTTCCTGGACTTGGCCGTATAATTCCGAGGTGGACGCCTGATAAAACCGGACCTTGCGCTCCATCCCCAAGATACGGATGGCCTCCAGGAGCCGCAACGTCCCCAGCCCGTCCGTATTGGCCGTATATTCCGGGGATTCAAAAGAAACCTGAACATGGCTCTGGGCAGCCAGGTTGTATATTTCATCCGGCTGCACTTCCTGAACGATCCGCACCAGATTGGTGGCGTCGGTCAGGTCGCCGTAATGAAGCACAAACCGGCGGTTTTTTTCATGCGGGTCCTGATACAGATGGTCCACCCGATGGGTATTGAACAGGGATGACCGGCGCTTGATGCCGTGCACCTCCGAATATCCTTTCTGCAAAAGCAACTCCGCCAGATAGGCCCCGTCCTGGCCGGTTACACCGGTAATCAACGCTTTTTTTGTCAAAACAAATTCCTTTCATTTGGTTTTTATTAAAGTTTAAGTAACGTATCCAAATATTACATATTATTCAAGCGCATTTTATATGGAAAGAGCCTTCAAACCATGATAATAACCATATCCGGCAGTATATAACCCCTTTGGTAATGGTGACGGAGCCGAAATGCAACCCGGCAAAACCTTTCAAAATTTATCTCCTGAAAAACAGGAGCGCATCACCCGCATTGCTGCCGAGGAATTCGGCGACAAGGGGTTTGACGGCGCCAGCGTCAATGCCATGGTGGACCGCATGGGAATCGCCAAGGGGTCTATTTTTCAGTATTTCGGCGATAAAAAAGGGCTCTTTCTGTTTGTTTTCAATCAGTCGGTGGAAATGGTCAAGGGATATCTGCGGACCGTCAGGGACCAGTCCGTAAACGAAAACCTGCCCACCCGTCTGGAAAAAACCCTGGCCGCCGGCATTGATTTTATAAAATCCCATCCATTGCTGTACCGCCTCTATATTAAGGTGCTGTCGGAATCAAGAGTTCCTTTTCGGGAGGAAATCCTTCTTTCTCTCCGTGAGCACAGCATCGGATATCTCTCCACCCTGCTCTTGGACGCCCAGGAAAAAGGGGAAATCCGCACAAGGGTGGATCCGGGTAAGGCGGCCTTTATCCTGGATGCGGTGATGGATCGTTTTCTTCAGTCCCATACCCTGATTCATCTGGACGGCGGGTTGGGGATTTACAAAGCATCATCAGATGCCACCGATATCTGGATTAAGGACATGGTCGGGATGATATATCGGGGTATCGGAGAAACCGGGGAAAAAAAATCAGAACCGCATCCTTATATATTGATCCTTGCGGCGGTGGATGCGGAACTGGCGGACTTGCGCGCAAAACTTGAGAACCCGTCGCCCGTATGGGTGGGTAAAAGAAACGCCATATCCGGAAAGTTGAGCAGCCGTCAGGTCCTGCTTCTGACCACCGGGCCGGGAATGATCAATACGGCCCAGGCGTTGACGGCTGCCGTCGAATCCCGGCGGCCGGCCATGATCATTCAGACCGGATGCGCGGGCGCGTTTCAGGGGTCCGGCCTTCAAATCGGCGATGTGGCCGTCGCCACCCTGGAGATCGACATCCATACCGGACTGGAACCGGTCAATGGTTCACATTTTCCGGACGATCTTCCCTTCAGCATTCTTAAAAAGGAGGCGACGGAATATAAAAATCATTACCCCATGAACGAAACTCTGGTGGAAGAAGTTTTCGGGATATTGCAATCAGCCGCGGCCAAGGGTAATTTTAACGTCAGCAACGGCCCGTTCGTCACCGTATCCACCATCACAACCACCGATCAGCGGGCAAATGATCTTTTCCAGCGTTTTGGTCCGTGTATGGAGCAGATGGAGGGCGCGGCCGCCGCCCATATAGCGCTGATGTATGATATTCCGTTTGTTGAAATCCGGTCCGCCGGCAATATGGTGGGCAAACGCGACAAAAGCGCATGGAATTTGCCCCTGGCGTTTCAAAATGCATGCATTGCCGTGGAAACGGTGGTGGGAAGGCTGGATCAATTTAAAATGGGTTGAAGGGGGAAAACGGCCCCTTATTAATTCATTAAAATATTATTTTTTCAAGTACTTATATATTATTTTAAGCCGGCATGGATTCCCGATGAAACAAAAAAAACAGACGAAACCCGATCTATGGAATAAAAATGCTTTATTGGTTTTTTTATTCATAGGGCTTATTCTTCGCGTTCTCCCCGTTTTCTGGGGCATACCTCTTAAGCCCTACATCCGGAGCTATCATCCGGATGAAGCAAAAGTGCTGAATTCTATCCTGAGTTTTCCGGAAATCTATTGGACGACCAAACCGTTTGCAGGCTATGGGACCGCCGTTCAATATATTCTCGGCACCTTCCTGTTGCCGTTCAAGTGGTTTTTCTTAAAATCACTCAATCTCGGGTATGAATATTTTATTATCGCCTCGATCTTTTCCCGATTTGCCTCGGTCACATTCGGAACCGGCTGTATCCTCTTAACCTATTTAACAGCAAAAAAAATATACGATGAAAAAGTCGCCCTCCTCAGCGCCGCCTTTCTATCGGTCGCATTTTTTCATACATTAAACAGTGCATTGATTACTTTAGATGTTTCATCAAGTTTCATTCTCATGCTCAATTTTTTTCTTTGCTTTAAAGCAATCGAGAGCAATCGATGGCGTGATTATATTATTTTAGGTATTGCTTCCGGGATTCTGGTCGGCACCAAAACTGTTTTGGGCATTTTCTTCTGCATCCCGTTTTTATTGAATTTTTTAAAGCTTTACACCCCGGCGCTGGTTTTTATTGCCTCGCTATATAATCGTTATTTCACCCATCCTGTGTATTTTTGCGGCAGCCGCATGCATATTCTTTTACAATAAAAACGATATATTGAAAAGAATCAGCATTATATTGGCGGGAATGGTGTTCGGTTATTCCATGTATGCGTGCATTTCCGGAATATCTTTACGCCTTAACGACACCCGGCTTTCCGCCGCAAAATTCATCATGGAGAATATTCCGGAAAGAACAACCATTGGGGTTTCCGGTGTTTCGGAGAAATATGACTGGCGGACCCATTCATGGAATTACCCCAGAATTGATTTCAACAGATATCGGGTGATGAATTTTCTTTCCGGACCTGAAATCTTAATTTTAAATTCAACTGATTTTGAAGCGGTGTTGACCGCATTGAATTCAGGGGAGTTGCTTAATGATTATGTCCTGCCGGAATCCCACTACAAAGATTGGTACCGATATTCGGCGCCCTCTCCAAAAATTTTCAAATTTTATGATGATTTATTGATCAAAAACAAAAGTCCTTATGTTCTGCTGAAAACATTCAAGAGAAAAGTCAATGTGCCGCTGGAATTTGCACCGCCTGAAATCAGGATCTATAAAAAACAATGAAACGTATACCATCTCCTTTGTCCCTGGCCTATTCCCCATGCCCGAACGACACCTATATTTTTTATGCCCTGGCCCATCGGAAAATCGATCTGGATGACCTGAATTTTGACATCACCTTAAATGATGTGGAGCATCTCAATCAGGCGGCCAGAAAAAAAATGGTGGATGTTTCCAAGCTGTCTTTTGCGGCCATTGGTCATTTGATGGAGGATTACGGGCTGCTTCGGACCGGCGCTGCCTTGGGGCGGGGATGCGGACCGTTGATCGTGGCGCGGCGGGGAAAGGATTTGTCGGCCATCGGCCGGAGCAACATTGCAATTCCGGGACTTTGGACCACGGCCAATCTGCTCCTGGGACTTTTTATGGAGCAACCACCGATTGCTACGGCCATGCGATTTGATCACATTATGCCCGCTGTTTCAAAAGGGGAATATGATTTCGGGGTGATTATTCACGAAGGCCGGTTCACGTATCAAAATTACGGCCTGGAATGTCTTTTGGATCTGGGGCAGTGGTGGGAAGCCAAAACCGGTTTGCCGATTCCTTTGGGCGGCATTGCCGCACGCAGAAATTTACCGGAACCCGTGATCCGCCGGGTGGAATCCGCCATCGGGCAAAGCATTGATTATGCCCGCCGTCATCCTCAGGAAACCGACGCCTATATCAAAGCCCATGCCCAGGAATTGACCGATTCAGTGATATGCCGGCACATTGATCTGTATGTGAATGATTTTTCAATAGATATCGGAGATCAGGGGGAAGCCGCCATCAGGACCCTGTTTGATATCGCGCGGGACAAGGGCATTTTGCCGAAAAGCGATCAGCCGCTGTTTGCGTGTGGAAGGGATTGGACTTAGGGTCGAAAAAATGAAATCTCCGGCTGATTGTCAATAATCCGGTGATCATGAAGGCCTTTGAAAAAGGTATTCAGACAGGTGATTTCCGGTTCGCTTAAATTATAATACATGCTGTTGAAATACGTGAGGCAGGTTTCCAGGGGAATATTCAATTTTCTGGCGGATCGCTCGGCAATCAGGGACAGATGGAGAAGGCCCGATGCCTTGGACCGATGCAGCATCTCCACGACCTGCCTGACCAGATCCGGATGGGTTTGCGCAAAGGTTTTTCGCACCGCCCAAACCGCGAATACAAACGGCAGCCCGGTCCGGTCATTCCACATTTCGCACAAATCCCAGACATGCGGGTAACTTTCATGCCAGTTATGCCTTAGCGCCGCATCGCCGATCACCAGGCCCGCACCGGCCATATCGGCTAAATCTTCGGGGGATTTGACCCGCCTGCGTTCAAATTCCGGGTGCACGTCCTGCAAGGCGAACAATAATTTGACGAGATCAACCGCAGTGGCGGATTCATCGGTCAGAAACACGGATTTCCCATGCAGATCCTCAAATTCATACCGGCTCACCAGAAGCACACTCATGACCTTGCCGTAACAGGCAATGGACAGGTCCGGCAGCATCAGCCAGTCGTCGGCGTTTCTGGCAAAAGCCGATGCGGAAATGGAGCTGATGTCGAGATCGCCATCTTTCAGCATCCGGTTCAACGTGGCCGGGGGTTCGCTGATAAGCCGCATGCCGTCCGGCAGGGGCTGGTTTTCAAATTCGTAATACACCGGATTAACATTGATGTATTGAATGCGGCCGATGTTGATGGCGGTGGTCTTGTTGGTTTTTTCTGTTTGTGTGGAAAAGGTCGTCATTATTTGTTTTATTGAATGGATTTTAGTGAATAGACACAATATGTTCTGAAAACTCCGCATTAACGATGGCTTCCATCACCTGTTCCGGTCCGGAAGCCGAAACCGGCACATAAATCATTTTCGCGGCTCTTCCGGGTGTCAGACGTCCGAACCGGTCCTCAAAACCCAAAGCACGTGCGCCATTGATTGTCGCCATGGTCAGGATATCACGGGGGGCAATTTCCGGGAAAGCGCGGGAGATATACGCCATTTCATCAAACAGGCTCAATGAACCATTGCTGGCAAGGCTGTCGGTGCCAAGGCACATGCGCAATCCGGCCCGGATCATCATCGGCACGTCCGGCAAACGGTTGTGCAAATTAAAATTGCTTCTCGGACAAAGACAGGCATGAACCTGCTTTTCCGCCAGCGTCCTAATGTCTTTTTCATCGGCAAACACCAGATGAACGGCCAGCGTATTTTTATCCAGCAGACCCAGATAATCCGCATGCCGCACCGGACTTAAGCCGGTGAGTCCCCAGTCTGAGGTGTCAATCCCGCGTGCGGTTAAAAAATCCGCCCATGGTCCTTTGCCGGTGGTTAAAAACCGAATTTCATCCATGGATTCCGCCAGATGCAGGCTAAAGGGCGTCGATGCTTTTCGCGTGGCTGATTTCAACCGGACCAGAAGATCCGGGGATGTGGTATGGGGTGCGTGACCTGCGACAGAAAGGGTTTGGGTATCGCTTATTTTTTCGCACCGGAGATCAGGCGGAGGGGTTGCACCCAGATATTCCTTAAACCACACCCCGGAAAGATCGGAATCTGTAAAATAACGGGGACCGATCTCTGAACTGCAAATGTCGCCGACAATTCGTGTTCCGGAAAGTATCAGTTCATCAATCCCCGCCTGCGCAGCCTGGAAAAACGCGTCCTTCCCGGTCTGTTCTTTTTTTTGAATAACCGACTCGACCCAGCCGATGAATCCGGCTTCCATGTCAATTGTCTGTTTTAACGCGCAGAGATCCAGATGGGTATGGGCGTTAACCAGGGACGACATCAGGACGCCGGGGCCGTGATGAATGATCCGGTCACCCGAAAGACTGCCCCTGCTGCCCTGCCCCACATCCGTTATTTTGCCGGATTCCATCCGAACAAAGCCGTCCTGAAGCATGGTTTGCGGGTCCACCATCACCCATCCGGCCTGGTGGACCGTTGAACGTGAACTGGCTGACGGCATTTTTCTAGTCAAGGACATTATAAAAACAGTCCCGTTGGTGGGCCGTGTAGCCGGCATCTTCAATCAGGCGGATAATTTCAGATCGCGGCAGCCGGAAGTGGACACCGGCGGCGGCCACCACATTTTCTTCGATCATGGTGGAGCCGAAATCATTGGCCCCAAACGCCAGGGCCAGTTGGGCGATTTTATCTCCCTGAGTGACCCAGGACACCTGGAGATTGGGGATGTTGTCCAGAACCAGCCGGGAAATGGCCAGCACCCGCAAATAAGCGGCAGCGGTGGCGGGTTTAACGGCGATACGGGTGTTTTCCGGTTGAAACGTCCAGGGGATAAACGCCGTGAACCCGCCGGTTTCATCCTGGAGGCCTCTTAATTTCATCAGGTGCTCGATGATGTGGTGTTTGGTTTCAACATGTCCGAACATCATGGTGGCGGATGATTTCAGACCCAGGCCATGGGCGGTTCGCATGACGTCCAACCATTGCGATGCCGAACATTTATTGGGGGAAATTTTTTGACGAACCGCGTCCACCAGAATTTCCGCCCCGCCGCCGGGAATGGAGTCCAGACCCGCATCCATCAGAGACTTGATGATACCTTTAACGGACAAGGAGGAAATTTGAGACAGATAAACAATTTCCGACGGAGAAAATCCGTGGATATGAATCTTAAACCGGGCTTTCATGTATTTCAGCAGATCAATATAATAATCCAGGTGCAAATCCGGGTTCATGCCGCCCTGAAGCAGAATCTGGGTGCCGCCGAGCGCAATCGTTTCTTCGATTTTCCGGTCCAGATCTGCGCGGTCGATCACATAGCCCTCCGGGTGGCCGGGAGGCCGGAAAAACGCGCAGAACTGGCATCCGGATATGCACACATTGGTATAATTGATATTGCGGTCCGACACAAAAGTCACCGCCGATTCCGGGTGAAGTTCCCGCCGGCGTTTGTCAGCCAGCGCCCCCAGCAGCAGCAGGTCAGCATGGTCGTAGAGCGCCAGCGCGTCTTGCGCGTCGAGCCGCTGATGGTTCTGCAGTTTGGATTGAATGGATTCAATGGTGGTCATATTATTGATCGTTTTTGTAAAGGTTAATAGGCTGAAGGGGTTTAGGCTGAAGGATTATCATTGGTTTTTTAAAGAACAGATTAAACTATTTAAACTATTCAGGACTTTTTCAGCTTCTATGATCTTCGGTTCGATCGCGGTTGTATCAACTTCAGACAAAAATCCCAGTCGGTTCGACAAATTTACCTGATAATGCAATTCTCGCAACGATCCAAAGGCTATATGCAGAAATCGCAAGTAATCCGCCTGACTGTCACGAGCACAACCCTCTACGATATTAGAAGGAATTGAAATGGCCGCCCGCCGTATTTGAGACGTCAGGCCAAACAATTCTTCCCTTGGAAAACCTGCCGTCAGGCGATAAACCAGCACTACCAGTTCATCTGCCAGAGCAAATGCCCGAAGTTTTGCGTGATCCCTCATGATTTTCCCTATCCGACCTTCAGCCTAAACACCTTCAGCCTTCAGCCTATTTCCCTATAAAACGAATCCCTCTCCACCGGCTCAAAGCCGCCGGACCGGATCATGTCCTGAATGCTTTCCCTGGTCAGGCCTTTGGATGACGTGGCGCCCGCCATATGGGTGATTTTTTCCTCAATGATGGTGCCGTCCAGATCGTCTGCGCCAAAGTTCAGGGCAATCTGGGCCAGTTTCTCCCCGATCATGACCCAGTATGCTTTGATGTGGTCAAAATTATCCAGAATCAGCCGGGCGACGGCAACGGCCTTTAAATCATCATGGGCCGTGGTTGCCGGAAGATGGGACAGGCGGGTGTTTTTGGAATGAAACGCCAGGGGAATAAAGGCGGTAAATCCGTGGGTTTTGTCCTGAAGATCACGAAGCTGAATCAGGTGCACCACCCGTTCTTCGATGGTTTCAATATGGCCATAGAGCATGGTGGCATTGGATGTCAGGCCGGCCTCATGAATTTTTTTCACCACTTCAAGCCATCGTTCATGATTGATTTTTCGCGGGAACAGTTGATCATGCACCCGAGTGCTCAGCACTTCGGCCCCGCCGCCGGGAACCATTTGAAGGCCAGCCTCTTTCAGCGTCCCAATCGTATCTTCAAGGGAAAGCCCGGAAATTTCGGCCAGATGATCGATTTCAACCGCGGTAAACGCCTTGATGGTGGCGTCCGGGCGGATTTTTCGGATGGTTTTCAAAAGATCCAGATAATAGGGAAACGGCAGATCGGGATTAATGCCCCCCACCATATGGATTTCCCGGATAGGTTCATCAATACGGGCCAGAAGTTTTTCGGCCACGTTATCCACCGTCATGACATAGGCCCCGTCCTCGCCTTTGCTTCGCGAAAACGCGCAAAACCGGCAGTGGTTGATGCACCCATTGGTATAATTAACATGCTGATTGTACACAAAAAAAGCTTTATTCCCATGACGTTTCCGGCGTGCCGAATCCGCCAGGCGGCCAATACTGATAATGTCATGGCTCTGATAGAGCGCCAGCCCGTCCGCGGCATCCAGGCGAATGCCGGCGGTAACTTTTTCTTCAATGGGGATCAGCCGTGGATCGATACTGATAGAATGCATTTTTTTATATAATCATAGAGGGTTAAACAATATTATAAATCGTTCAGACATAAAATGACCAGGTGGTCATAAATTAATTCACATTATTTTGGATTGCAAGGGTTATTTTACATCCAACGCTGGACATGAATTTCAGGCTTTGATAATAACAGTCAAAATTTCATTTTGAATTTTTTTAAGCACCGGGTCCCACATGCACCGCATGAAGCGACCATCGGCAACCCCATATCATTAAAATTATATACAGGTGACGATGATGGCCATAAAAACCCACGAACAAATAGATCCGCGGCTTTGCGGCGTTCCTCTCACGATTGAACCGGATTTCAGCCGGGTTGAATTAAAAACCGATGATGCCATGAAAGTGGACCACCTTGGACTGGTGCATGGGGGATTTATATTCGGGCTGGCGGATTATGCGGCCATGATTGCGGTCAACGACCCGAATGTGGTGCTGGGGGCTGCGGAGGTTAAGTTTTTAAAACCGGTCCGGATGGGCGAAACCGTGGTGGCGGAAGCGCGCGTCACGTTAAAAAAAGGGAAAAAACAGATGGTTTCGGTAACCGTGGCCCGGAATGATGAGACGGTGTTCACCGGCGAGTTTGCCTGCTTTGTGCTGGATAAACATGTGTTGGCAAAAAGTTAGCCGCAATCCACTACCCATTGATTTTCCTTATCATTTCAGCAAGATCGGATGCCGCAGCCGATGCGGCGGCCCTGGAGGCGGCATCCAGATACGGTTCGGTGGATGGCGATAACCCCTCTTCCGGTATGGGCCGCTGACCCTCCGGAGTGGTGATTTTGATCAACTTTCCGTCGCGATTGATGAACAGGGAAAATTTGATTTCAAGGTCAAAATCAAACCGGGCCGCCACCTCGTCCTGGCATACCGCCAGCGATCCCCTGATATATTTTACGTTCTCGTGAACCTCAATATCAAAATGCTGTTTAACGGCCGTTTTGACGGCATCCCAGTTTAAATGGTCTCGGATGCCGTCGATAAATCCGGTTTCAGCAATGCGCATAATTTTCTGGTGAATGATATTCGCTGTTTCCATCAATGTATTTCCATAGAATAGGCCAGACGCGGGTCTGGTTCAGGACGATTTGAGTTTCCTCATCAATTCCACGGCCAGGTCCAGGTAAGCCATGGCTCCGAAAGACATGACATCATGCACCCCGACGGGCTTGCCGACAGCAAACGCATCGCGAACTTCCCTGCTGTCCGGTATGCGGGACGATAAAATAAATTCGCCTAAAATCTCCAGGGTGTCTTCTGGAAATTTTTCCGAGACGTCTTCCATCTGAACCCATTTATTCAATAAAATGCCGGCCAGTTTCACACGGGCCTGAAACTGATCGCGTAACAACAGGATTTGAGAAAAGAGTTTTTTGATTTCAGATAATTGAACGGGCAGGCGGACGGGAAACCGGATATCCGTATTCACCGGAATAAGCGCCCAGTCGGCAGCCAGTAAAATGCTTTTGGAAAGATTCGGCATGGTCGATGGCGTATCGATAATAATATAATCAAAATCAACGCCTGCGGCCTGCAACCGGTCCCGCAAGCGAAACACATGGCCGTCCGTATCCCCGAACAGAAAATCAGCCTTTGAAAAATCAGCGCCCGCAGGCAGAATTTTTAAAAAATCCAAGGTGCTGGATAAAATCTCCTGGGCAGGCCGCGATCGATCGGTCATCACCGCATAAAAACCGGATGATTTTAAGGGTGCGGTCAACAGACTGGTGCCGTAGCTGGTTTGCTGACCCGGATCGCAATCAACCAGCAGGGTTTTTTTTTCGCAGATCGCCAATGATGCCGCAAGGTTGATGGCGGTGGTGGTTTTACCGGATTGTCGCACGGGTGTGACAACGGCGATGGTATGACTCATATCTCCCCTGTATGGTTGGAATGGGTTTTCCCAGCAAATATAATAAAAACACGCCACCAAAATTTATAGAAAAACACCCTGAAATACAAGTTAAAAGAATCCCCCCTTTTTTAATTTGACGGGCGGGCCGATTGTTTGTAACCTGCCCAGGCAAGAGGGCTGATGCGAAAAGATGGCTTCAGCCGATACCATTACAAAAACGATCCTTCCAGCCGGAGAGCTACATACATATGGACACCGTCATTTCATCCCGCATCGACAAGCTGCGTCAACTCATGAATATTCTCAAACTCGACACCTTTCTGGTGCTGATCGCGGAAAACCGGCGATACCTCAGCGGTTATACCGGAGAGGACACCCAGTTTGACGAATCTGCGGGCGCGCTGATTGTTTCCCCGGACCACCTGATTCTGGCCACGGATTCCCGGTTTGTGGAACAGGCGAAGGCGGAATCCCCCATGGTTGAAGTGGTCTGCTATCAAAAAGGACTGGTCAAAGAACTCCCGCAGATTTTCAAACGCATTCATACAAAACGGCTGGGCATCGAAGGGGCGCGCATGTCATACAGCCAGTTCGTTAAACTGCGCGATGAACTGAAAATGCAGCGAGTTTCCATCGATATCCAGGATACGGTTCACATGGTGGAGCGTCAGCGGGTGATTAAAACCGATGATGAAATTGACGCCATCCAAAAGGCGGTTGCGGTTGCAGAATCGGATTTCAAGCTGTTTTTACGGGAACTCCGGCCCGGCATGACCGAAACACAGGCTGCCTGGCGTTTGGAGCAGAAAATGCGGACCGCCGGCGCCCAGGCCCTGTCTTTTCCGGTGATATCGGCGTTTGGCCAAAACAGCGCCCTGCCCCATGCCATTCCCGGCGACAAAATATTGAAAAAAGGAATACCCCTGCTGTTTGACTGGGGCGCCCGCCTGAACGGATATTGCAGCGACATGACCCGAACCGTTTGCATGGGAACGCCTGACAGCCAGTTTGAAAAAATCTTCACCATTGTCTATGACGCCCAGCAAAAAGCCATTGATGCCATCCGTCCGGGCGCGAGCTCCAAAAATATTGACGCAAAGGCCCGCGACCACATTGCCGCCAAAGGGTATGGGGATTTTTTCGGTCACAGCCTGGGACATGGCGTGGGCTTGGCGGTTCATGAGCCGCCCTCCATCAGCCCGCTGGCGGAGAAAGACATTATCCTGGAGGAAAACATGGTGTTTACAGTGGAGCCCGGCATTTATTTGCCGGACTGGGGCGGGGTCCGGCTGGAAAACATGGTGGTGGTCAGGGGCAGCGGGGCCCAGGTGTTCAATCAACTGGAGATAAAATCCGATCTTTTGGAATAAGCCCATGCCCTCATCCATTGCCTCCATTGACGGATTCATCGACACCTACATCAATTATCTGGTGGTTGAAAAAGGGCTGGCGGACGCCACCATTGAATCCTATTCAAGCGATCTCAAAAAATATGCTGCTTTTTTAAATGCATTTAAAATCAAACAAATCACGGATTCCGACACCACGGTCATCTTGAAATACCTGATCATCTTAAGGGATGAAGGGTTGTCCGCCCGGTCCAGGGCCCGGCATCTGGTGACCCTCCGGGGGTTTTACAAATTTTTGATTCAGGAAAAAGCCCTGAAAAAAGATCCCACCAGCATCGTCGATCTTCCCAAAATCGGCATGAAACTGCCGGATGTCTTGTCTGTGGAGGAAATCCAGTCCATTATCAACGCGCCGGATATCGCTAAGCCCAAAGGGTTGAGGGACGCGACCATGTTTGAACTCCTGTATGCTGCCGGATTGCGGGTCAGCGAACTGATTCATGTCAAACTTCAGGACATCAACCTGGAAGTCGGGTTTGTCCGGACCTTCGGCAAAGGGTCAAAGGAACGCATCGTTCCCATCGGCAGCCATGCAAAAGAAAAACTGCGTGATTATCTGGCCAATGCGCGGCCGGTTCTGATGAAACTGAATGTCGGTAAATTCCTGTTTGTGGCCCATGCCGGCAAACCCATGACCCGGCAGGGCTTCTGGAAGCTGTTGAAAAAGTATGCGCTGATGGCGGGCATCACAAAAGACATCACCCCTCATTCATTCCGGCATTCATTCGCCAGTCACCTGCTCGAAGGAGGTGCGGATTTGAGAGCCGTCCAGATGATGCTGGGGCATGTGGATATTTCCACTACCCAGATTTATACCCATGTGGCCAGGGATCATCTGAAACGGCTTCACGAACAATATCACCCCAGAGGGTGACGATGGATGCGGATCATGGGTTCGGGTTTATTGAGGTCGGAGAAACGGAACAATATTAGGAAGCGGGCAAGGCGGGTTGAGAAACCAATAAATCGGATATTCAGTATTATCCTTCAGGTATGACCAGATCATGAAGGAGTTTATCAAAACTGACGCCAAAACCGTTATCCACAATCCGCGCGATTTCGCCGGTGATTTTGATATGCAGCTTTTTATCGGGGTGGTTGAAAGTTAATGTGATGGAATCTCCCATGGAGAGCCGTTTCAGCGTATCCGGCGGGCACTCAATAAATACGCCGCCGGAACTGATGTTATTGATAAATCCGTTGTAAAGATCGCCATGAACCGCATACTCCACACTCATGAGATAATCTTTGCGATAGAATTTTCTCCCTGCTTCATCCTGCTTCGCCATCAGGTCTTTTAACAGCTTGCGCCTGTCTTCAAATGACATTTTTAAAATAATATCAAAAAGTTGCGCTGTAATAGAAGAAATGGTATTTTTATTTTTAGGCGATATGATCATGATACCCTCTTGGCATTTTGAATAAACCAGGTAATTATCAGGCGATTGGTTTAAATTTTTTGAGGAACTTTATTGAAGCTCTTTTCTGTAAAAAATACCACAACGCAGGATGCAACAACTGTTTATTAAATATAAAGGAAAAGCATAAAAGTCAAATTATAATCCAAAAGCCGCCGTTTCGATAAAGCACCCGCTTTGCCCGCCGAATCCCGCTTTGCCGTTTTCTTCAGGGGCCGGCGGGGTGGGTATTTCACCCTCGCTGCCTTCAGGATATGGCGCGCCGTTTGACACCCCGATGGCGTCCAGATCAAATCCGGCGCTGCCGACGGTGGGATACGGGTCATAAATCACATTCCCCTGACTGTCAAAACAACTTCCGTCGCCGACAATATCAATGATCCGCACATGGGTGATCCGGGAAATATCAACCGTGCCTGATTGTACCTCCGCTTGATCTGACAGGTCAGAGAGCTCAAACGGGGTTCCATATCCCTGGCGGTATTTTCCGGCAAGCCCGTCGATCAATGCGGCGTCAAGGCTTCCATACCCGCTGACCGGATCCGGCGTCAGGGAAACACTGTCAAACCGGACAAAATCCATGCCGTTGCTCGACACTTCCACATAGGCGAGTTCCAGAAGATGATCGTTAAAGGAATTTTCAAATACGGCAAAATCCCAGCTCTCACCATTTTTGATGGGCGGGTCAAAAGTCATGGTAATTTGCCCGCCCCGCCCCAGGGACACGATATCAAAAGACGTGCCGGATGCCTGGGCCAGGGCCAGCTCCGGTGTTTGCCATACCGTGTCCACATTGCTGCCGATATCATAATGTTCAAATCCGGTTGCCCAATACAGAAAAGCGGGATCATCCATATGAATAGCTTGGGAACCTTCCTGCCCTGCCGGCGGCGAGTAAGAAACCGCATGGGACATGGATGCCGTCATGGAACAATAAAAGGTAAAAAGACATAGATAAATGATCCATGGACGTTTTTTTCTAAGCAACGATAGCTTCATGTTGCCGGTTAAAGCCATGTCCATCGGACACCTCCGAAAATGTTTCGTTCAGGCATGGGATAATATTGTTCGCTGTATGCGCTGGTTGAATATAATTCATTGAATATATTATTTATTCCGGCAAAAACCGTCCAGCTTTTATGTTGCCACGTGAGCTTGCCGTCAAAAACCATATAAGCATCAAGTTTTTGATAGCGGTTATTGTCCGTATCATTGCCGTCATACCTGGAACCGGAATAGGTTCCCGAAACACCCAATTGAAATTTTTCCGCAAATTGCCAATTCACGCCCGCCGACGCCAGGTGCTTGGAAACCAGGGGTATGTCCGTGTTTTTTTCATCAAATTCAGCATCTGTGAATGTGTAATTGCCCCACAGCCCGATAGAATCCGTGGGACTTAGCGTAATATCGGCTTCAATGCCCTGGCGGATGGTTTGATCCTCATAATTTCGGTTGATGTCACTGTAATAAATCTCATCATCAATCCGGATATCAAACAGGGCAACCGTCACGGCCATCCGGGAACCGAATTTTTGCCGGCCCCCAACCTCAAAATTGACACCTTCCTGGGGTTTCAGACCTTCTTCACTTTCCGCGAATTCATCCACATTCGGAATGCGGAAACTGGTGGCGTAGCTGGTGAAAACCGAAGTCTCTTCCGTAACCGCATAGGTTGCGCCCAATGAATAAGCGCCGTTGTCCCACGACTTCTTTTCCGTGTCGCCGTTGACCCACATGCGAACATCATCAAACAGCTTTTTTTCATCGGTCCGGAAACGTCCATCGTAGGTATTATGCCGTGCCCCGGCATTAACCATCAGGCTTTCCGTGAGCGCCCATCGGTTGTTGATAAAAACGCCGGCACTTTCCGTGTCGCTGTTTTTTCTCGGGCCCACCGGATTGTCCGTTCGGATATATTCCGTCGCGGAATGATCGGCTCCCAGTTGAAACATATGGCTGCGGTCAAACAATGAATAATATTTTATATAATTGAGATCCAGTTGCCGAGTATCATCTTCGATATCGTCTTTCTGGTCATCCCGGGAGATTTGGGGGCTGTATCCGATCACATAACTGTTGTCCCGGGAAATATATCCCCGGTTCAGCGTCAGTTTCCCCCACTTGTCAAAATCCATATCAACCCCTGCCCTGCCCCGCATTTCGGTGGATTCACCGGCGTCATTCGGATATTCCGTCAAAACGCGTCGGGCCGTTGAATCGATATCCTCGAACCGGACCGCTCCGGGAAGTCCGTATTCATCTTCGTAATACGTCCCCGAAAGCAGGAAAGCCAATTGGTCATTGACGGGATAACGGGTGGCCGCGTTCAGGTCTTTTTTTCTAAGAAACCCATTGTCCCGATATCCGTCCGAATCGTGGCATCCGGCGTTCAGGTTGATGTCCACGTCCTTAATATTGTCTGCAAGCGACGCCCGGGTGGTCAGGGTATCGTCGCTCCCATAGGCGGAATAAAGGGTTGCGGATGGTTTTTCCACTGTTTTTCGGGTAATGATGTTGATGACGCCGCCCACTGCGCCGTTTCCATACACCACGGATCCGGCCCCCCGAACGATTTCAATGCGCTCGATCTGTTCAACGGGGACCGAAGATATCGACGGTCCGGACTGGTCCGCAGCATTGAGCGGCAAATCGTCCACCATGACAATCACATTGCTCGCGGCCGTATCGCCCATTCCCCGGATATCAATTACCGCCTGTTTATCGTTTCCCGATGCGCTGCGAACGGCAACCCCCGCTTCTTTCGCCAGAATATCAATAATATTGTTGCCGCCGGATTTTTCGATGTCCTCGCGGGTGATGACGGTGACATTCTTCGGTATCTCTTCAATGGGCTCTTCTGTTTTACTGGCCGTCACCACAATCGCATCCAGCACATAAGCATCCTCAACCGATAGTGCTTCCTCGGCTGATGCGGTTTCCAAAGAAAATATGCCTGACCATGCCCATAGAAAAACGGCATAAAATACATAATATATTATTTTTACACTGAATTTATTTTTTACCATGGCTGCCATAGAATACATTGCACCTGTTCATAGCCGTAGGGGGGATTAGCGAAGCGTAATCCACCAAAAATCTGGCCTCCTTTTCCTGTATTTGCTACCTGACCGAATCAATAAAACACCCGCCGCCATCGCCGCCGCTGTTTTTCGCTTTATTAAAATCATCCATACAAAAATACGCCGGTGTGTTCATGCCAAAATCCCCATTGTCGGTGGAACTCAAAGCAAAAGTCAGTTGTTTGACAGCGCCCAGCGTACTTAAATCCCCCCAGGTCCATGTGTTCACGATATTTGCACCATCCGCCAGCTTGAATTCAACCGTGCCGGTTTCAACACCGTTTGCGTTGATTCCGGTAACCGTCAGTTTAAACCAGTCGCCGGCCGTAAATTTTTTTGCAAAGTCATCGCCCTTGGTCATGGAATAATAAGCGTAATTCGAATTGGTGAAATAAGCCCCTGTCACAACCTTTTCGGAATCGAGTGTGATGGTGGGGGGGGCCGCCGCAAACGCGCTGCAATAAGCTACCGCATACGTTTGGCTGCTGCCTGCGCCGCTACCCGGAATCGCATTATATTGCGCGGTAAAACCCTCACTTGTGGTATCGGTTAAATTGGCATAGGCAAAACCATCCCAGGATGCCCAGTCCGTATTGTAGCTGTTGCTGAAAACCGTTCCATTGCTTTGAAAGCCGCCGGAACCATCGGATCCGTTCCAGAAACTTTCCGCAGCCAGCGGTAAATCTTCAAAATCCACTGTTTGTGCGCTGACCGTGGTGGTTGCCAGAAGTGTTGCCAGCAATAAAAACCCTAAAAATTTGAACTGTTTCATGGGATGCTCCTTTAATTTGAATTTAATCCAAGCTGCAATTATTTGAAATGATATATCTTTTTAATCCATAATCCATTTATTTTGTTTATTTCCCCCTTTTACCCCCTCTTTAAAACACAAAAAGGGAAATCTCCGGATCACATCGAACAGATCCTAAGATTTCCCTTTTTTATCTTGGGTCGCATGACGGGTTTTCTCGCCGAGAGAAAACGGTCTATGGCGCGTGTTCAAGCAGGTCTTCTGACTCTTGGATCATCTTACTGACCGCGCCTTCCCGAAGATCTCAGCAGTGGCTTTAAGCGGCGTTCATCCCCAATTACAGCGGCGGGCCCGTTCCCGATTTTCACGGGATTCCCTCTTGTGCCCTCTCAGGCACTTGAACATTTTTTATCATTCATAAAAAGGCAGGGTTTAAATGTCAAGGAATAAATCAGCGGTTTTGGAGTGTATGCTAAATCCTTAAACCTTTCTTAAAATCACCAGCGACCGCTGGCCGCCCGAATCCGGCAACGTATAATTTTCAAGATGCAGCGAAAGGTGATGGCCGCCAATTTTATAAATCCCCGGCCCGGCAGCCATTGTTTCCAGATCATCCAGCTCTTTCTGAACTTCTTTGCCTTTCATGGCGATAATTATTCCGTCCGGCTTAATAAATGGAACGGCCAGCATTACAAACCGGTCCAGAGCGGTAAAAGCACGGCTGATAACCACGTCGAAATTTCCGGCGAATTCCCTCTGCCCGGCCAGATCCTCGACCCTTGCATGAATGGCGTCGATGCCTTCCAGTTGGAGGGTGCGGATAACGTATTTTAAAAAGTTGACCTTTTTTCTCACACTGTCCACCATGGTCACACGAAGATGGGACATGAATATTTTTAACGGAATTCCCGGAAATCCACCCCCGCTGCCGATATCCAGCAGAGAAATTTTCCCCCCAGACAATACGGATTGAATAAATTTTCCAGGAATCAGGGAATCGAGGATATGCTTTTCAGCCACTTCTGCCGGGTCCGTGATGGCGGTCAGGTTGGTTTTTTCATTCCATGCCAGCAACTCGGCAACATATACCGCCATTTGACCGGTTTGGGTACGATCAATATCAATGTGAAAGGTCCGGCATAATGAAACCAATGATCCTTTCCATTCATCAGAATTTATGGCCATATATCAAAACGCTTTCACCAGGATGATGATGTATTGGATAATGGGAAAATAGCTATTTAAATCGTCCTGCAATTAATGAGACGACTCCAAGCGCCAGTACATAAAGCAGAATGATAATATGAGATGTCACTGCGAATTCGGCAGATTGAGAAAGTGGAACGCCAAGCAGTGCAAGCGCGGCAATCCAGCCCCCCTCATGGTTACCGGTATTTGCGACCCCTTGAACAGGAATTATCTGTAAGGGAAGCTGAATGCTAATCACTAATAAAATGCCGCCGAAACCGATTGGAAGGTTTATGGCTCTTGCAACACAGAAAAAAACACTTGCAACGGCTGCCCATATCCCAAGACTTAACAAGCATTCGATGATGTTGAATTTACCAGCTTGTGCAAAAGGTTTCAACAGCCGCCCAAAACGCTGAGATTGGAACCAATGGCTGGCAATCATGCGACGCAGAAGAAAAGGAACGATAAGCAGGATACCTCCGATTGCAAACCAGAGCAGGCGCAGCGATATCGCCAGATCGATCTCGGATATTGTCGAAGCAGCAAGCATTAAGCCGCCCAACGATATCATATCCAGCAACCGGGAACGTATGAGGATGGCGCTACCCTCCGATAAATCGATTCCATGAACGCTTTTAAGAATAACCGGCAAACTCACATCACCGACTTGAAATGGAATCATATACGTCATAAATCCATGAAGGCTGCTTGCATATATTGCATGTGGCAAAAAATTGATACGGCGACCGGAAAGGATGCGTAAACGGAATGCCCGCAGACTATAATTTAACCCATAGCAGAAAAGGCCGGCACTTACCCATTTTGGACTTACGCGCAGTAACGTATTCAAAATTTCTGAGCGGTAATAACCAGAAAAGCAAAAGACTGTAACAGCAATAAAAAAAGAGAAAAGAAAATGAACTTGGGTGGGGCCGGCACCAGATGATTTAACGAAATAATCAAGCCAATGATGTTTTTTTATATTTGCTTGCATTGAAAATTTGGTTCCGAATTTTGACGGCAAGTTTTATGAGCACTTACAATACGGATAATGTGTTAATTTTTACGGCATAAAACGATTGTCCATGGAAATGGCTGTTTTACCTCAATCACTTCAGAATAACGTGATAAAAGCCGGATAAATCCTTCCTTGCCCCAGTGATTTAAATGCCCAGGCGTATTGCCCAAGTCTGAGCAATACGCTCCTCGTAGCATGTTCGCTATCCGCCACCAGGGCTCGTTGGGGACACTGAAAAGAAAAAATCCTTTGCCTACTCTGATGATCTCAGACAAAGCCCGATCGGGGAACTCCAGATGTTCCAGCACTTCAGTGCAACAAACCAGATCATATTTCCCGTCATTCCAAGGCAAAGCATAAATACTCCCTGTTACACACTTCATATCAGGTACCAGTTGTCGAGCGACCGCCAGCAACTCAGGATTTATATCCAAACCATGGAACTCGGCGGATGGCAGCAAGAGACGAAGTTGGCGCGGGACAATACCTTCACCACAGCCCACATCCAGAATTTTTGCGACATTTTCACCTTCCCGGGAAATCATGGACGACAAAGCGCTGACAAACCGGTGAATCAGAAAGCGACTCAGAAAATTTCCGGACAGATATTTGGTGTTCATGGGCAAATTGACGCCAACATCATGCGTAGTCAACACCAATGAGTTTTTACGTTTTTTGTGTTTATCAGATCGTTCGGGCATGATTGTTGCCGGTAAGAGAGGCCATTTTTTGTAGTGCAATTATGTTTAATAATTATTTGCGGGGCGGGTACTGTGTCGATTGCCTTGGTCTTCAATGCCAATTTGTGTTATTGACACCAATAAACTTATTTCAATTCTTTATTCGCCTCCATGTCAAACCACATGGCAAACAGGGTAAACAGGCTGCCACTCATGAAGGAAAAAAAAGCGGCAAGTGCGTTAATAGCCGGGATATGATCATAAAAAATCCAGTGATAAAAAACTCTTGCAAATAATAATACCATCATCAAATAAAAAAAGCCGCCTAAAGCGTAGAAAAATACCAGGGGGTGAAAATCACGGATAATGTATTTTTCCTTCATACGCCAAAAAAAGAGCTTAATCAGAAGCCATCCTATTTTAAATATTGCCTTCCGGATATTCATTCCTGATTTTTCGCCGACATTATAGACCGGTTCCACTGGCACATCTTTGACCCTGAGGTTGTTCACATTCAACCGGACCAGAATGTCGTTGGGGTGACCATACCAGGTGTACAGTTGATTCCAGTCGATGAGTTGAAGCGCTTTTTTGTTGATGGCCGTATAACCGGATTGGGAATCCGCTACATGCCAGTATCCGGAGGCAATTTTAGTAAACAGGGACAAAAATGAATTGCCGAAATAACGAATTTTGGGGATTTTCTGGTAGGCTTCGCCGGTAAAGAGCCGGTTCCCTTTCGAATAATCCGCCCTGTCGTCCACAACCGGATCCAGTAAGGCTGGTAAATCATCAGGATCCATTTGTCCGTCTCCATCCATCCGGACTGCCACATCAATATCTCTATCTTTTACGTAATTATAGGCTGTCACCATTGCTCCCCCTGCCCCTTTATTGACTGAGTGTTCAAGCAGGGTGATGTGCGGATGTGTTTTTTGACAGCTCTTGACGACCTCGACAGTTTTATCCGAGCTCTTGTCATCCACAATAACAATCAAATCCACAAAATCAGGCATCGTTTCGATCACTCGCAGAATCTGAGTTTCCTCATTGTGGGCAGGAACAACAACCCCGATTATTTTGTCTTTATACATGGCAGATTCCTAATTGACCACCACATCTATTTTCTGATCGCCAAGATTCAATTTAAGATAAGTAAACCATCATGATTGAATATCACCCCCAAGCATGAAAATGTATTTTCACGGTAAAGGATATCTTATCCTGAAGCATCGCAGGCTTTTCAGTTTCGACGTATAAATCAATATCGCCGCCCTTCCGGGAATTTTCCACCCTGCTGCCGAACAGAAATATTCTGGCGTCGAGCCCGAATATCTTTTTTGCTGCCGCTTTAATGATCGTTATTTCAGAATCTGAAAGTCTCATGGTTCCATTTTCATCTGCAAGTCTATGACAAGGTAAAAGTATGTCAGAATGCGGTTTTTTATTTATAGGGTATTTCTTTTTTTGATTAAAAAACCAGTTTCAGCAACCCGTGGCCGTCTTTTGAAAACTCTGTGGTCGTAAATTTTTCAAAAAAACCCTTAAGTATTTGTTTTTCATGCGGACTATACTTATTTGCCCAGGAATTGAACATTTCGAAATTAACCAGTAAATGAGTGATTCCGCGTTTACTGAGATCGGTGGAAATCTGCTCGGGAATTTCCGCTTTTGCAGCCAGTTTTTGCAGGAGATCTATGCTGAATACAATATCGATATCGGAATAATACCCTCTGTTTCCAATATAGATGCCTAAAATTCGATCATTTTTACTCAGATTTTGGTTGGCGTATTGCATGGACGCATATTCGGGCCGGAACTTCTGGATGTATTCATTCCGGCTGACTTCCCCGCTCAGATACTTCATCGGTTGCACATAATTATAGCGTTCCACCATATATTTCAAGTTCAATCCGAGCATCACAACAACAATCCCGGCAACCGCTATCTGTTTAACAAAATCTGATGTCCGTATATTTTTGGAAAAAAATTTTTCTTGAAGATAGCGCAGGCCATATATGGACAGAACCACCAGCGGCGGAAAAATCGGCGCAAAATATCGAATCCGTATATCCCTTTGCGAACAGGCAAAGAGCAGAAATAAGACAGTGAAGCTCAGTAAAATAATTTTTTCCGTCTTTATCTGTCTTGGCGCAGACCGGATGCCTAAAAATGCGAATACCGGCAACAATAGTAAAAAAGGATTGGCTTTGCCGTCAAAATATTTAGGGTCATCATCCCTCCCCTGAAAAAATACGCGTAACGGTATGAGCGCGATTTCCAGGGCGGATTCGCCATAAACCTGATGGCGGATTTGAAAAAGGGACAAATGGGAAAGAGCCTCCAAGGCATCGTCACCAGCGATGTCAGCACCAGTTACGTCAGAATTGAAAATTTTGTCGTACAGCGGATATACCGGATTTCCGGTCCAAAGCGCATTGCGGATCATCCAGGGCGAAAAGACAAGTAACGCAATCAGAATATACAGAGCAGAATATCCGACCGCTTTTCCGGCATAAAATGATTCGTCAGCATGATATCTTGCGTAAATAATCGGCACAAACATGCTCAGCAGAAAAAAACCGATTAATCCGTTGTATTTGGTTCCCAGGGCAACGCCGCAGAAGACAGCGCTGATGACAAGATATTTTGTTTTAAATTTGGATTCAATCCAGTCAAACAGATACAAGAACGCTGCAAACAGGAAACAGACGAGCCCCAGATCTACATAAGCAATGGTGGATTGACAAACAATCACTGGAATGGAAAGAAAAAAAAGGCTCCCCAAAAGTGCGTACTCGGTATTCATCCGACGCTTTAAATATCTGAAAATCATCAGAGCTGTTATCAGGGCAAAGACGAAATGGATAAATTTTGGAAGGATGTCGTTTTTAAAGTACAAAGGGACGATATACAATAAATCAAGATTCATGGGGTAATAAGAAAACTTGATTTGCGGTATTTCGTAAATGTGACCGTGCTGCAGATATAATTTGGGGATATACAAATGATGGGTCAGGGCATCCCGGTCAACCGGCGGGACGCTCGCCATCAGAGCAATCAGCGCAACAACCCCGATGATCATGAGACCGTAAAAAATAGACGGCCGAGATGCTTTTTGAGCGGATGAGGTTATCATATCACCGGGTAAATGTTCATCATTTAATATAGGGTTCTAAAATATCTGCCGGAATCTGGCCAATATACGTTTGGCCGTTGATGATAAAGCTGGGCGTGCCGGTTAATTGATAGGTTTTAATGCCATCTTTAATATCTTTCCATAGAATATTCCACAGCCACCGGTCAGCAAAAGACTGTGACATATCTGAATAGTTAAGGCCAGTATTTTCGGCAATGTCGAGTAAATTCAACGCTTCAATTTCATGGGATACATTAAACAGATAATCGTTCATTTCCCAGAATTTTCCTTTTTCTGCTGCAAAAATTGCGAGCATGGCCAGTTTGGCGGCCCCTGTGTGAAACGGTTCCTTCACTAATGGGTTGATGGAATGATCCATTGGAAAATGACGGTGGATCAAACGGATTTTATCCGGATGATTTTCGATAAGCCGGCGGAGAAAATAATGCATTTTCTTGCATTGAAAACACCGGTAATCAGAAAATTCCGTAATGACCAGTTCTGGGTGTTCGGCACCGATCCAGGGATGGGCGCCTTCAACGCCGGTTGGAATATCTTTGGATAAAGCCGGCGGGGTCAAGTGCCAGTACTGAGGAAAAGCCAGGATCATCAATAGAGCAGATGCTGCTAAAACAGATGTAACGGGTATGGTAACCTTTGAAAAATTCAGTAAATAGCGAATATCCAGCCTTATAGCTAAAAAAAACGATTCACAGGCGAACCGCTTTCGAATGATCCATGTATAGAATAAAAGCGCCAGATTCACCCCATAACTCAGGATGCACATGACACAGTAGCTGTGAATGTAATAAGAGGAGATGAAAGCCAGAACGAGACTGTAACTGCTGAATATGAAGCTGATGATCATTATCAGGGTCCAGATTCGTTTGCGGCTGGCAGTTTTTGGCCAGGCGAACGCCAGCAGGAACAGGCAAAAACCATACGCCAGCACTCCCCAAACGGGAACCGGAACGCCTAAAAATATGGAATATGGACTTTGCGAGACGGTATCGCAGTTAATGGCACGAGAAATGGCGCAAAAACTCTGATATCCCATATCCACATAATTACGGTAATGGGAAATCGCCAGATAAACTGAATCGGAAAATCCAGTTAAAACGATGATAGCAAAAGGAATGAAATAAAATGGATAGGCCAGCGGAGGGCCCTGTTTGTTGAGTTTTCTTAATTGCATTTTGCGCCTTGTCATTACTACTGCCGGAAAGCTGTGAAACTGAGTGTCATCAACGGGTAAATAGTGGTTGACCGGAAACAAAAATAAGTCATAAAAACTTGATGTTATAAATTTAGTCCTGTTTGAAGATTTTTCAAAAAATCAGTATTTGTTCGGGTTTTTAGCTTGACATAATTTTTTACTAAT
>JBAQUK010000163.1:0-33782 GCA_049297455.1 Desulfosalsimonadaceae bacterium
CTTTTTGAAGAATCTGAAAAACTGGATATAAAAATTATAGACATTCAGAAAGAACATTTAATCACGTTGAAAGAACTTCCTTTTATTCATCGAGACCCCTTTGACAGGATGATTGTAAGTCAATCCATCGCTCTAAATTATGCCCTTGTCTCAAAGGATAAAATCCTTGATGAGTATAAAATAAAAAGGATTTGGTAGTCGAATTGAATTCAAAAAAAACCCGCCCTGCGAAACGGAAAACTCACTGGTCCTTCCGGTTTCCGTGGCGTGGAAAAACTCGCTGGATGCCCCTACAGATCACGTGATCCACTGAAATCGAAAAAGGCAGGGCCGCATCGCAATGGGAAAAAAACCTCCGCCGGTCAAAGTTGTTCATCCGGCAAAGAGATATCCACACAAATGTTGGCATTTTCAATCACAGATTCTGAGTTTCGAGTGCTCGGCAATATAATCGAAGTCACGATCATTGTGAAGCAGGTGGATATCGTACTCAATGGCAACTGAAGCAATCATGCAATCAATCGGTTTTCGGATTGTAATACCCTGTTTTCGAAGGGACCTGAAAATCTCCGCCGATCTTAAAAATATTGCATGCCGCATGGGTAGGAAAATAAGATCGCCAAGATATTCCTTTGTTTTGACAAAGTCCGTGTCGGATCGGATTCCCTGGAGCACCTCCGCCAGTATGACGCCACAGAGAGATAAATCCTCTTCATTCTCGATCAACTCCTGAAGCATCACCACGTGTGGCTCGTTGCGGCCGGAAAAAAAGTCGATCCAGACGGTTGTATCGACAAGCACCATCAATCACGCGCCTCCCGCCATTCGGTAAGGTCTCCCTCCCATTTGATGGCGCCCTTCAGTTCAAGCAATCGCTTCTGACGGCCACGGCGGCGTACCTCATGCAGCGCATAGTCAATGAGAGCGCGCCGTGTTCGGATTCCGGTCAGTTTTTGACATTCATTGATCAGATCATCGTCAATCACCACGTTTGTTCTTGCCATGTCATCACCTCCAATTATATATACACACAATAAAGAATGCTTTTGTGTATTTCAAGGCAAAATGTGAAGGTGTGGGGAGTGTTTCATTTTATCATTCTGAATTTTTATAAAAAAGATTCCGGGGATTGTACGCTTTAAGGATTGTAATAATGCTAAATGGCAAAAAGCAGTTGAGTGTCGTCATCCTGGCGGTGTTTTTTTTCATTCCCGCCCTCTTTCCCTGTTCCGCAAAAGGTGCGTCCAGCTCTTTGCAGGAGATCAAACGGCTTTTGGGACGAGCGGATGCCACCCTTTTGGCGGACCCTTCGGGACGAATTATCGTGGGCGTAAACACCGACAAGCTGCTGGTTCCGGCATCCACGCTGAAGCTGCTCACCGCGCTGGCGGCCCGGCATTATTTGGGCGAAGATTACAGATTTCAAACGGAATTTTATGTGAGGAACGACGGCAGCCTGGTGATCAAAGGGTTCGGTGATCCCCTTCTGCTATCCGAAGACGTTGAAAACATCGCAGGTGTTTTGAGCAAACAGATGAATTTCGTCAATAACATTATCCTTGACGACAGCTATTTTGCAAAACCATTGACCATTCCAGGGACAATCAGCGGCTCGGTTCAACCCTATGATGCGCAATGCGGCGCTTTGAGCGTGAATTTTAATTCGTTTGGTTTTCAATTCCAGAATGGTCAGCCCGCCAGCGCGGAACCCGAGACGCCGCTTCTTGATATCGCCCGGACAAAAATCGCATCTATTCATGCATCATCCAATATCCAATCCGGAAGAATCCCCTTAGACGGGAGCAATGATGAAATTCCGAGATACGCGGGACAACTGTTTGATTATTTTTTAAGGGAAACCGGCATCAGCGTCAAGGGCAGTATCCGCATCGGGGAAGTGGACCCCGACAGGGACATTTTGGTTTACCGGCACATATCTTCGTCTAATCTTAGCGGAATCATCACCCGGCTCATGAAAAATTCCAATAATTTCATTGCCAATCAACTGGTTCTGGCGGCCGGGGCGGCGGTATCCGGTCCACCGGCGACCATGGAAAAGGCTGTGGCGGCGGTAAAGGCATATGGGGCGACAGTTCTGAAAATAGATCCGTTAACGGTGGTGGAGGGTTCCGGCATATCCAGGGGCAACCGGTTATCCGCAGCCATGTTCCTGAAAATCCTGAAGGCGTTTCAGCCCTCTCACACATTGCTGCGGCGACAGGGGAACGAATACTTTAAGACCGGCACGCTGAACGGTATCCGCACCCGGGCCGGATATCTGGAAGGAATGGATGGCCAGCTTTATCCGTTTGTCGTACTCGTCAACACGCCGGGGAAAGGCACGGAACCGGTCATGAAACGGTTAAAACAGATAATTCGTTAGGACGCGGGCTTCACGCCATTGGTGATATAGGCGTAGGCGTTGTGATTATGAATGGATTCAAAGTTTTCCACTTCAACGGAAAACCAGGTGATATTTTTATCCGCCTTTAATTCGAGAGCGATATCGCGAACAATATCTTCCACGAACTTGGGATTGTCATAGCCTTTTTCAGTGATATATTTCTCATCCGACCGTTTCAACACCGAATACACATCACAGGAAGCAGCCCGCTCCACCAGTTCGATCATGTCTTCAATCCAGATGAATTTTTTGAACCGGGTTTTCAAATGGACCATGCCCCGCTGGTTGTGAGCGCCCCCGGTGCTGATTTCCTTGGAGCACGGGCATACCGACGAAATGGGCACAATGACTTCGGACACCAGATCCACCCGGCTATTGGAGTCAATGGAACCGTTCAGCCGGCAGGTATAGTTCATGAGTCCCGGAGACTGGGTGACGGGTGCGTTTTTCTGAATAAAATACGGGAACGTAATTTCAATATGCGCGGAAGCGGCGTTTAAATGGGATTGCATCTGCCCCAGAATGTCCGCGAATGTCTTCAGGGCGATTTTGGGCCGGAACAGGTGCAGCATTTCCACAAACCGGCTCATGTGGGTGCCCTTGTACTCATGGGGGAGATCCACATACATATTGATGGAAGCCACCGTGTGCTGCTCCCCCTTATTCCGGTCAAGAACGGTGATGGGATAGCTTAAATTTTTAATCCCGACCTTATTGATGGCCATATTCCGAAAATCGGGTTGACTCTGTATGTCTTTCATTATGATCATGATGATGTTTTTTCGGCTGAGCAAAAATGATGGCGTAATAAATCGGTCCGCAGGGTCATTGTTTCGGCAACTGGAACCGAGTCAACAGACATCGGTCTGTTTTTATAGAAGATACTCGTGGTTGATGTTGCTCAGTGATCTGAAAATATTCCCCTTAATTTTTTTATTGGTTTGATACAATTGGCCTAAAAGGTCTTTGATCTCTTTCCGTTTGGATATCTTTCCATAAGGACAGGAATTGACGAATTCAGGAAAATCATTTTTCCGGGCAAGGCACTCAATCCGGTCTTCCTCCACAAAAGCCAGGGGCCGGATGATGGAAAACCGGCCGTCGAAAAACGGCTGAACCGGCCGCATGGCCGCCATCATGCCGGAAAAACAGATATTTAAAAAAAATGTTTCAATAATATCGTCTTTGTGGTGCCCGAATGCGATTTTATTGCACCCGAGTTCACCGGTGATGTCGAATATCTTTTTTCTCCGAAGGCGTGAGCACAGAAAACAGGGGTTTTCACGATTTTCCGCACTGTGCGCCCGGATGCCATCGTCCGTATGCTCCACCCGCAGGGTCAAACCGAGGGTTTCCACCCATTTTTTGAGTTCATCGGCAAAACCACCCGGAAAACCGGGATCGATATACACCGGAAACAGCTCATAGCTCACGGGTATCCGGGAAAGGCGCTCCTTTAACAGCCATAACAATGTCAGGCTGTCTTTTCCGCCGGACACACCCACCACGATCCTGTCTCCGTGGGATATCATGTCATACTGATGAATGGCTTTGCCCACGTCCCGGTTTACCGACTTCAGCAGAGATGGCGGCATCGGCATTTACTCAAAGATTTTCGGTGCCCTCCGGTTCCTGGTGGACAAACACCTTGCCCGCGGAAACCTCCCTTAAAGCCGTGACCACATGCTCGTTATTGGTTTTTACCATGGGGGGGCTCCCGTCCAGAAGCTGCCGGACCCGTTTGGTCGCCACATGCACCAGCATAAACCGGTTGGGTATCCGTTTTAAACAATCTTCAATTGTAATTCTGGCCATTTATTTTCCTTTCAAAAGACAGTCTTAGCGATTGGTTCCGTTTTAAGCATCAGACTGATATATTACAAAATTTCGATCAATTCATAACACCGCCGGCCGCCAGGGGCCATGATGATGATTTCATCGCCGATGGTTTTTCCGATAATGGCCTGGCCCAAAGGCGAAACCACAGAAATTCTTCCTTCTTTGATATCCGATTCTTCCGGCCCCACAAGCTGATAGGTCACTTCGTCTCCGGTGTCAACATTTTCCAGCATCACCGTACAACCGAATATGGCGGAATCCTTGTTGAGTTTTTCCGTATCAATGATGTCCGCATTGCCCAGTTTGTATTGCAGTTCCATGATGCGGCCTTCCAGAAACGACTGGCGCTCCTTGGCCGCCGTAAATTCGGCGTTTTCCGAAAGATCGCCATGGGCTCTGGCTTCTTCAATGGCTTTAATATTCAGCGGTCTTTCAACGGACTTTAGGGTTTCCAGCTCTTTTTTCAGCCGTGCGTAACCTTCTTTGGTAATCGGTATCTGGCTCAAGGCTAATCTCCAGCTCCTTCTTTTACGTAACCGGCTATCATATCCCCCACCTGGCTGGTGGAATACCCCATTTTACCGGCGGACACATCTTTAATATCCTGGCGAAGCGCTTTTTTGACTGCGGATTCAATGGCAGCGGCGGCTTTGGGTTCGCCGATGGTGTCCAGCAGCAAGCCCCCTGAAAGAATCGCCGCAATGGGATTGATGATTCCCTTGCCGGTATATTTGGGCGCAGACCCCCCGATGGGTTCAAACATGCTGACGCCTTCGGGATTGATGTTGCCGCCGGCGGCAATGCCCATGCCCCCCTGAATCATGGCCCCCAGGTCGGTGATGATATCGCCGAACATATTGTCGGTGACGATCACGTCAAACCATTCGGGATTCTTGACCATCCACATGCAGATGGCGTCCACATGGGCGTAATCCGTTTCGATATCCGGATATTCGGCGGCCACATCGTAAAAAGCCCTTTCCCACAAATCAAAGGCAAAGGTCAAGACATTGGTTTTGCCGCACAGGGTCAATTTTTTCCGTTTGTTGCGCTTCCGGCAATATTCAAAGGCAAACCGGATACAGCGTTCCACCCCTTTGCGGGTATTGATGGATTCCTGGATCGCCACCTCATCCGGCGTTCCTTTTTTCAGGGTGCCGCCTGCCCCGGCATAAAGGCCCTCACTGTTTTCCCGCACAACAACGAAATCAATATCCGCCGGTCCCTTGTCTTTCAGGGGGGTGGCCACGCCTTCGTAAAGGGTAACGGGCCGCAGATTAATGTACTGGTCCAGACCGAACCGCAAATTCAAGAGGATTCCTTTTTCAAGAATGCCGGGTTTCACTTCCGGATGGCCGATGGCCCCCAGAAAAATCGCATCCGCTTTTGAAAGATCTGAAATAATGCCTTCGGGCAGGATTTCGCCGGTTTTCATGTAATGGTCGCCGCCAATCGGATAAGTGGTTAAATTTAAATCAAACCCATACTTTCCAGCAGCCGCGTCCAGGACTTTCAGGCCTTCATTCACCACTTCCGGGCCGGTTCCATCACCGGGAAGAACTGCAATATCGTATTTTTTAATCATTTAATCAGCTCCTTATAAATAATATTCAGCGCTGTTGCAGGTATATCCGCAAAGCAAAATCAATTCACGTTTCGTTAGGGTAATCGGTTTTTTGGATCGGTTGCAGGACTTGGCGAAGGAGCCGGCAACGGGGATGTTTTAATGATATTCTTTTTTCGGTAACGCCGGAAAACCAGACACACCGGGCCGGATGCGACATATGCCAGAGAGACCACCAGCAGGGAGACCGATGGCTTTGCCGCAATCAACGTCAAAATCAATATCATGGACACCAGCACATTAAAATTCATGGACCGGAACAGCTCAACTTTTTTTAAACTGAAATATTTGATGGAACTGACCATCAGAAACGACAGACCATACATCAAGATCAATATCAATACCGGAAAATGATTGACGCTTGTTTTGAAGCCTAAGTCAACAGTGAACAACACAATCACGGCGTTCATGCCGGCTGCCGCAGGAATGGGAAGCCCCACGAAATAACCGTCGCTCGACTGGTCAAGATTGGTGTTGAAGCGGGCCAGACGAAGCGCACCGCAGGCCACAAACAGGAACGCCGCCAGCCAGCCCGGCCTTCCCATGGGCTGCAATATCCAGAGGTACATCATCATTGCCGGGGCCATGCCGAAAGAAACCAGATCCGCCAGGGAATCAAATTCCGCACCGAACCGGCTCAGGGTGTTGGTGGCCCGGGCGATTTTACCGTCCAGAGCATCAAATACAGCGGCAATCAGAATGGCGACGGCTGCGGTTTTAAACTGGCCGTCAATGGCACAAACCACCGAGTAAAAACCAAAAAACAGATTCATTAATGTAAATAAATTCGGAAGGATATAGATTCCTTTTCTGAGATCCGCCCGTTTTATGGATTTATTCAGCCGCATGACGAACACCCTATGCCAAATGTCCGATAATAGATGATCCGGCTTTGACCTTATCGCCTTTGACCACCTTGAGGGATGTATCCACCGGCAAATACAGATCCACACGCGAGCCGAAACAGATCAATCCGAATCGCTGCCCGCAAATCATGGCATCTTTTTTTTGAACAAAGCAGATGATCCGCCGGGCGATGAGTCCGGCCACCTGGACAAAACAGATGGTCTGCTGCTTTGATGTTTCCAGGATCACGGCGTTATGTTCATTGGCCACCGATGCCTCTTCCTTGTCCGCGCTGTAAAATTTTCCGGGGAAATACCGGATGTCTTTAATTATTCCCGAAAAAGGAATCCGGTTGACATGAACATTGAAAATATTCATGAATATCCCGATTTTGAGGCAGGGGCCGTCAATAAAGGGATTTTCCTTGACCACGCCTGTAAAAACAATCCGCCCGTCCGCAGGGGAAATCACGGCATCCGGCTGATTCGGCGTCATCCGGTCCGGATCCCTGAAAAAATAACAGATAAAAAATGTAACCAGCAAACCCGCTATTGCAAAATACGTGAGTCCGGATAAGGCCAGCACAAAAGTGGTGAATGCGGATGCACCGATAAACGGCCAGCCTGCTTTGGCAATGGGATAGGCGGTCATGCTCCGGGGCTCCGCCTGAAAAAACACATGCTCCGATTGGTTCCCAGAATGGTCCATACACTGCTCCGCTGATTTCATTTCATGACAGTAAGTTAATATTAATGGCTGCGTAAATCCCGTTGTTGTGGAATCTATGCAGCCATTCGAATTCGACGTTGCACCCTTAAGGTAATTTGGATTGTGTAATGGAATTGATTCAGTATGTCAATATCTTCTATCTTTTAATCATTTTTTCCGCGTCTGATGTTCGAATATAACACGGCGTCAAGGCGCTGACATCCTCCGTATCACCGGTTTTAAAGCGGGGCATTGCCAAAGCTGCCACCACTGAAGCCCTGATCTGGTGGTGACAGGAACCGGCAAAACCCGCCCGGCTGCCCATGAGGTCCATTATGCGATCCCTGTAGGCTACCGCGCCGTCACCAACGAAAATACATGGTTCTTTGATATCGCAAACAGCCATTTCAGGGGTTGTGACCTGGGCAGGCTTTTGAACAACCAACCGGGAGCCCTCAAACCGGTAATGGGCGGAATAAACTTCATGTCTTCTGGCGTCCATCAACGGACAGATCAGTTTATCCGAATAGGAAAACGGGAAGGCCAAGGCGTCCAATGAACCGACACCCACCACCGGCAGGTCTGCGCCAATCGCCAGACCTTTGACGGCGCTCAACCCGATGCGCAGCCCGGTAAAACTCCCAGGGCCGGTTGTCACGGCTAATCCATCCATATCCCTTAGGGTGAACCGGCTGATGGCCAGCACCCGGTCGATCATTTCCATCAGAAACCTGGAATGGGTATCCCGATGATTGACCGTAAACTCCGCCATCACGGCATCATCTTCGGACACCGCAACGCTGCATGTGCGGGACGCGGTATCCACCGCCAGTATCCTCATGATTTGACGGCACCGTCCGGCGGGTTGCTTTTTTTGGTTTTTTTATTTTTTGAAGATTTGGCCGGCTCCGGCTTGATCAGATCCTTACCAATGGCAATGGCGATCACTTCATCAATGGTTGAAACCGGGCAGAATTTAATTTTCCGTTTCACGTTTTTGGGGATTTCAGCCAGCTCATTTCTGTTTTTTTCCGGGATAATAATGGTTTTGATCCCTGCCCGGAGCGCGCCCAAGGATTTTTCCCGCAGGCCCCCGATGGGCAGCACCCTCCCCCGCAAGGTGATTTCCCCGGTCATGGCCACCTCGGTATTGACCGGCCGGTTGGTAAGGGCTGAAATCAGGGCGGTTGCCATGGCGATTCCGGCGGATGGCCCGTCTTTAGGGATAGCCCCTGCCGGCACATGAATATGGATGTCCCGGTTATCAAAAAAATCTTTTTTAATGCCGAAAATTTCACGATGGGATCGGGCATAGGTGACAGCGGCCCGGGCCGATTCCTGCATGATGTCCCCGATCTGGCCGGTGATGATGAGCTCCCCCTTGCCGTCAAGCAAGGTGGCTTCGATATACAATACCTCCCCGCCCACGGACGTCCAGGCAAGCCCTGTGGACAGCCCCACCTGACTTTCTTCCTGATCCATCTCAGGCAGGAATTTGGGGGTTCCGAGAAACTGAGGCAGGTTGGTTTTCGTAATGTGAAAGGGCCCCTTTTCCTTTTCAGCAATTTTTCGGGCCAGTTTCCGGCAGATGGCCCCCAGCTCCCGTTCCAGATTTCGTAAGCCTGACTCGCAGGTGTATTCTTCAATGATCTGCTGTAACGCACCGGAACTGATGGATATGTCTTTTTTCTTCAGTCCGTTTTCCTTGATTTGCCGGGGCAGTAAAAATGTCTCGGCAATAGCGGTTTTTTCTTCAAGCGTATACCCGGACAAATGCAGCACTTCCATCCGGTCAAGCAAAGCCGAAGGAATTGTATCAATGACATTGGCGGTCAGGATAAACATGACATTCGAGAGATCATAAGACAAATTCAGGTAATGATCGCTGAAATTGGCATTCTGTTCGGGATCAAGGGCTTCCAGGAGCGCGGAGGAAGGATCGCCGCGAAAATCCGAGCCGATTTTATCAATTTCATCCATCATAAAAACCGGATTGTTGCTGCCGCATTGTTTGAGGCCCTGGATAATCCGTCCGGGCATGGCGCCGATGTAGGTTCTGCGGTGCCCCCGGATTTCCGCCTCATCCCGGATACCGCCCAGGGAAACCCGGAAAAATTTTCGGTTCATGGCTTTGGCGATGGCCTGTCCAAGGGAGGTTTTCCCGACGCCGGGAGGCCCGGCAAAACAAAGAATCTGCCCTTTTTTATTGGGATTCAAGACCCGCACGCTCAAATATTCCAGTATCCGGTCCTTGACCTTGTCCAGGCCGTAATGATGGCTGTCCAGTATGGTTTTGGCCGCCTTGATATCAATTTTGTCCTTGGTGGATTTATTCCAGGGCAGCTCGACAATCCAGTCCAGATAGGTCCGGATGACGGAAGCTTCCGAAGAATCCGGATGCATCTGTTCCAGACGCCGGAGCTGTTTTTCCGCTTCCTGTGCGGCTTCCGCCGGAAGCTTGGCCCGTTTGAGGAGGGTTTTATACTCGCCCACCTCCTCCACTTTATCGTCAAACTCCCCGAGTTCTTTATTGATCGCCCGGACCTGCTCCCGGAGGAAATAATCCCGCTGGCTTTTGGATATTTCGTCCCGGACATTGGATTGGATTTTTGCCTGCATCACCGACAGTTCGACTTCACGGGTGAGGTAATCATTGACCTTGTGCAGACGCTCCACCGGATCGGACAATTCGAGAAGCCCTTGGGCTTCCTCGATTTTCAGCTTTAAATTGGATGACACCAGGTCCGCCAGCTTGCCCGGATGTTCGATTTCCTCTAAAAGAATACCGATCTCACTGGAGTATTCCCCGCGAATCGTCAGGATTTTTTCACAATTTTCCCGAATGTTACGCATCAAAGCCTGATGTTCCAGTTCAAGTTTTTCAAACGGCTTGTCCTTGATCACTTCCACTTTGACGCTGTAATACCCCTTATGGCTGGTGAACCGTTTGATTTGCCCTTTTTCCAGTCCCTGCACCAGCACCTTAAAATGCCCGTCCGGCAGCTTTAAAATTCTTAAAATCCGGCAAATGGTTCCCATGCGATAAATATCATCCGGTTTGGGGTCTTCAACGGACGGGTCTTTTTGTGTTGACAAAAACAGCAGACGGTCGCCCCCCATGGACTTATCCACCGCTTTTACCGACCGGTCGCGACCGATAAACAACGGGAGCACCATATCGGTAAATATAACCACATCTCTTACCGGCAAGAGCGGCATGATTTCCGGTATATCAATTTTTCCGTCCGTGTCCTCCAAAAGGCTCACGAGATCGTCTTTATCAGTTTCCGCCATAAACCACCTGTTTCAAAATAAAATGTGAAGATACATTGAACATAACGCAAAACCTCTGATTTTCAATATACCTGAAAAACAAACACTGTGTTTATAAAGTTAAAAAATCTCTATTATTTTTATTATGTAATATCAATTAATTTTTCATTATTCGACTTATGGATTGATTTTATGACGACCGCTGCATTAAGATGCGCCATCGCCCGGATGTTGATTCGTATAAAGGGTATCGGCGGCTTTGGTTTCATCTATTTCATAAACACGGTCATAGAGGCATGAATATGTCTAATATACTTATTTTATGTATTATATTTTTTTTTGGAGCCTGCATCGGCAGTTTTTTAAATGTCTGCATCTGGCGGATACCCCGGTCCGAATCCATCGTCAGCCCCGGCTCCAAATGCCCTCAATGCAATACGCCCATACGGTTTTACGACAATATCCCGATTCTCAGCTATGTCCTGCTGCTGGGAAAATGCCGGAATTGCGCCAGCCCCATATCCATCCGGTATCCCCTGGTGGAAGGCCTGACCGGGCTTCTGGCGGCCGCTACAGCCTATCGATACGGCATCACCCTTGATTTTCTCATATATTTCGTGTTTATCAGCGCCCTGGTGACCGTTACCTTTATTGACCTCGACCTTCAGATCATCCCGGATGTGATTTCCCTTCCCGGAATTCCCATAGGGATAGCGGCCTCTCTGGTGTTGACGCCCGTCACATTTAAGGACTCGCTGATCGGGGCGCTCGTGGGCGGCGGCAGTCTTTTTCTCGTCGCCTGGGGGTATCATCTCATCACCGGAAAAGAAGGCATGGGCGGCGGGGACATCAAGCTGCTGGCCATGATCGGCGCTTTTATCGGATGGCAGGGAGTGTTTTTCACCATTTTTCTGGCCTCGGCCACGGGTTCGATGATCGGCGCGATACTCATGCTGTTTGCAAAAAAAGACCTGAAATTCGCTGTCGCCTTCGGCCCGTTTCTGGCGCTGGGGGCGCTTGCCTATTTATTTGTCGGCCCGGAACTCATCGACTGGTATTATAACGCTGCTTTTCGATACTGAACATAAAATCAAAAAGGGCAACACCCGTTTCGGATGTTGCCCTAAAAAGTCTGATCTCAGGTAAATAATTAGCCGCAGGTTCCGGTTGATCCGCAACTTCCGCAACCGCCTCCCCCTATTTTCAGATTGGACGTAATCTGAAAACCAACCCCTTTAAAATCCACTTTAACAGGCTGGGCCTGTTTGAGCAGGTCTTTATCAGCTATAAATTTAAATCCGCTAAATTCGAAAATTTGGTCCATATCAGTGGGTTCATCCAGAACCAGCGCTAATGACGGGCCGCCTCAGCCGCTTTGATTGAGGAAAAGCCGGATGGGCTTGACCTCTTTTTTGTCCTTGAAAAAATCCGCAATCTGCTGTTGCGCCATTACTGTGACATCTAACATCGTGGTAGCCTCCATTATATGAATAATTAAAATAATGATTCACCTAAATCATCAAAATTTGAAAAAAAATTAATCATCAGCCAGCGGAATGTCAATATAATTTTTCACGCGAAGGATGTTTGAAAGGTACAGTTTTTGCCCTTTAGCGTGATGATCATCGCTATTTTTTTAAAAGGATATTCAGGGGAACAGATTTCACACAAGCCGGGGGTTAGGGAAGGAATGACGATGACAGAAAATTAGTTTTGTTTATTTTATTAATGTGTTATGAAAGAAATCCAATATGCCCGAATCAAAATGGATTTTTTTAATTATTAACTGCTTGTTTTCTTGACGAAAACTTGATTTAGGGCATTGTCTCGAAACCATTCAAATTTAAATTATCCCGCAAAAGGCGCGACATAAAATGAGAACGAAAATGAGAACAACAACGACTGCGCAGAAGACAGGCTCCCATGTTTGAACAAGCATTCAAAAATATCGACGACGTCCTCTGGAAAGACGCCGGTTGCACCAGCGAGCTGGATTACACCGAGCAAAGTTCCTGGATGCTGTTTCTGAAATACCTTGACGATCTGGAGCGCGACAAGGCAATGGAGGCTGCCCTGGAGGGCAAGACATACTCTTTCATTCTCGACGAACCTTACCGTTGGGAGACCTGGGCCGTGCCCAAGGGCAAGGACGGCAAGCTTGACCACAACAAGGCCATGATTGGGGACGACCTCCGGGACTTCGTCAACCTGAAACTCTTCCCTTATCTGCATAGCTTCAAGCAGAAGGCCACCGGGCCGAACACCATCGAATACAAGATCGGGGAAATCTTCGGGGAGATCAAAAACAAAATTCAGAGCGGCTACAACCTGCGCGAGATCCTTGACCATATTGACGAACTCCGGTTCCGCTCCCAGACTGAAAAGCACGAACTGTCCCACCTCTACGAAGCCAAAATCAAGAACATGGGCAACGCGGGCAGAAACGGCGGCGAGTATTACACCCCCCGCCCGCTCATCCGGGCCATCGTCCAGGTGGTGAAGCCGGAAATCGGCCAGCGCATTTACGACGGCGCATGCGGTTCCGCGGGCTTCTTGTGCGAGGCGTTTGATTATCTGAAGGCAAAGGACAAACTCACCACCGAAGACCTCACCCGTCTTCAGACCAGCACATTTTATGGCAAGGAAAAGAAGTCGCTGGCCTATGTCATCAGTATCATGAACATGATCCTGCACGGCATCGAGGCGCCCAATATCATCCACACCAACACCCTGACCGAGAACCTGGCGGACGTTCAGGAAAAAGACCGTTTTGACATCATCCTGGCCAATCCTCCCTTCGGCGGCAAGGAGCGTAAGGAAGTGCAGCAGAACTTCCCCATCCGCACCGGTGAAACGGCCTTTCTGTTTCTCCAGCATTTCATCAAGATGCTCAGGGCCGGTGGCCGGGCGGGCGTGGTCATCAAAAACACCTTTCTTTCCAACACCGACAACGCATCGGTTTCATTGCGCAAACTGCTGCTGGAAAGCTGCAACCTCCATACGGTTCTTGACTGCCCCGGCGGCACGTTCCTGGGGGCGGGTGTTAAAACCGTGGTGCTGTTCTTTGAGAAAGGCGCACCGACCCGCAAAGTCTGGTACTATTCCCTCGACCCTGGCCGTAATATGGGCAAGACAAACCCGCTCAATGACGATGATCTGGTTGAATTTATTGAATTACAGAAGACATTTGCCACCTCATCCAAAAGCTGGAGCGTGGATGTTGCCGGGATTGATCAGGCCACCCATGACCTGTCGGTGAAGAACCCAGACGTGAGCGAGGAAGTCATCCATCGCAGTCCGCTGGCGATTATGGACGAGATTGCCGTTCTGGATGCCCAAAGCGCCGAGGTGCTGGCGAGAATTCGGAGGTTGTTGTGAAGAAAAATGAGAAGGCTGAGAGTAATGGGAATGGGAATGGGAATAATGGGAGTAATGAGAATGATGGGAAACAAGCTTTTCATAAATCCCATGACTCTCATAATTCCCATGACTCCCATTCCCATAATTCCCATTCCCCCCAGCCTCAGCCCGGCTCCTTGATTCTGCCGCCCCGAGGAGATTATCACACCCTCCTTTCTTACCGGAAATCCGAGGTTGTTTACGAAATAACATACCGTTTTTGTAAGCGTTGCCTCGCTAAGGGCGACCGCACCATTGATCAGATGGTGCAGGCCGCCCGATCCGGAAAGCAGAATATCATTGAGGGCAGCAAGGCCGCCCTGACCTCGAAAGAGACCGAGATCAAATTAACCAATGTCGCGCGGGCAAGTCTGGAAGAATTGCTGGAGGATTACCTCGATTTTCTGCGCGTCCGCGATATGCGGATCTGGGACAAAGACGGCCGCGAAGCCCTTTATATTCGGAAGTTGAGCAAGACGACGCCCCTGACTTTTGAAGTGTTTCGAGAATTTGTGGAAACCAGGCCGCCTGAAGTGTTGGCGAACATCGCCATTTGTTTGATACATCAGGCCAACTACCTGCTCGACCGGCAGCTCAAGGGGCTTGAAAAAGCGTTCCTCAAGGATGGCGGTCTGCGTGAACGGATGACGAAAGCCAGGTTACAGGCACGGGATCAGCAGCGCAAAAATCGGGGAAAATTATGAAGGCGGGGTGGGAGAAAAAGACGCTGGATCAAATCGCTGAAAATCTGGATAGCAAGCGAATACCGATTACGAAAGCGGATCGTGTAAGCGGCGAGTATCCATATTACGGAGCTTCAGGGATTGTTGATTATGTAGCAGATTATATTTTTGACTGCGATACCCTACTTATTTCAGAAGATGGGGCAAATCTGATTGCACGCTCAACGCCGGTTGCATTCCCTGCGTCTGGAAAATACTGGGTGAATAACCACGCTCACATCCTAAAATTTGAAAATATGACAACTCAGCGATTTGTAGAGTTGTATCTTGAGAGCATTCCGCTTGATGAATACATAACAGGCGCAGCGCAACCTAAGTTGAACCAAAAAGCATTAAACTCTATTCCGATCCCCTTCCCACCTCACGCTGAACAACAGCGCATCATCGGCATCCTCGACGAAGCGTTTGACGGCATCGCCACCGCCAAAGCCAACGCCGAAAAGAACCTCCAAAACGCCCGCGCCCTCTTTGAAAGCCACCTGCAATCCGTTTTTACCCAGCGGGGTGAAGGGTGGGTGGAGAAGCGGCTAAAAGATGTTTGTGAAAAAATTACTGATGGCACTCATCAAACGCCAACTTACTTTGATGAAGGAGTTCTTTTTTTGTCATCACGGAATGTAACTAGTGGAAAAATAGATTGGGACAAAATTAAATATATTGATACAAAACAACATCTTGAAATGCATAAAAGAGTTGCACCACGCTTGCATGATATTTTGTTAGCAAAGAATGGCACAACCGGAGTTGCTGCAATCGTTGATAGAGATGTCGTTTTTGATATTTACGTCAGTCTTGCATTGTTAAGGGCTCTCGACGTAATAAGCCCCTATTTTCTCTTATATTTTATCAATTCTTCAGTTGCCAAAGAGCAATTCAACAAAAGATTGAAGGGCGTTGGAGTTCCAAATCTTCATTTGCAAGAAATTCGAGAAGTAACAGTTTCATTTCCAAAATCATTGGCCGAGCAAAATTTAATTGTTTCAAAACTTGATATTCTCTACAGCGAAACCCAACACCTCGAAACCATTTACAAAAAGAAACTTGCCGCCCTCGACGCGTTGAAAAAATCACTCCTCGACCAGGCATTCACCGGCCAACTATAGGAACTCACCATGAACGAAGCCGAAACCAGAGCCGAACATATTGACCCCGCCCTGAAAGCCGCCGGCTGGGGTGTGGTGGAAGGCAGCCGAATCCGGCGCGAATATCCCATTACCCTTGGCCGCATCGAAGGCACTGGCCGCCGGGGCAAGGCGCTTACGGCTGATTATGTGCTGGAGTATCGCAATACCAAACTGGCGGTGGTGGAGGCCAAGGCATGGGATAAGCCGTTGACCGAGGGTGTGGGGCAGGCCAAGAATTATGCGGGCAAGCTGGAGATCCGTTTTGCCTTTGCGTCCAATGGCCAGGGGATCTATCAAATCGATATAGAGCCGCCTTCTCATAATTCCCATGATTCCTATAACTCCCATGGGATCTATGGGAATCATGGGAGTTATGGGAGTTATGAAGGGCCGATAGCTAACTACCCCGGCCCTGATGAACTTTGGCAGTTGACCTTTGCTGAAAGCAACGCCTGGCGTGATCGCTTTGCCACCGTACCATTTGAGGATCGGGGCGGCTATTTTCAGGGACGCTACTATCAGGACATTGCCATCGAAAGGGTGCTGGCGGCGATTGCCGACAATCGGCAGCGCATCCTGCTGACACTGGCTACCGGCACCGGCAAAACCTTTATCGCCTTCCAGATCGCCTGGAAGCTGTTTCACAGCCGCTGGAACCTGGCCGACTGGAAGACAGAAGGCGAACCGACCCGGCGGCCGCGCATCCTGTTCCTGGCAGACCGCAACATTCTGGCAGACCAGGCATACAACGCCTTTTCCGCTTTTCCTGAAGACGCGCTGGTACGGATAGCGCCGGATGAGATACGAAAAAAGGGCAAGGTGCCCAAAAACGGCCACATCTTCTTCACCATCTTCCAGACTTTCATGAGCGGGCCGGCTATTGGACCAAATGGGAACGGCCAGCCCAGCCCCTATTTCGGCGAATATCCGCCTGACTTTTTTGATTTCATCGTCATCGACGAATGCCATCGCGGCGGTGCCAACGATGAAAGCAACTGGCGGGATATCCTCAATTATTTCGAACCTGCTGTCCAGCTTGGCCTGACCGCCACCCCCAAACGTGAAGACAACGTGGACACCTACGCCTATTTCGGTGATCCGGTCTATATTTATTCGCTCAAAGATGGGATCAACGACGGGTATCTCACGCCATTCCGGGTGAAACAGATTTCCACCACCCTGGACGAATACGTGTACACAACCGACGACACCGTTGTAGAGGGCGAGATCGAGACGGGTAAGCGATATGAGGAAGCCGATTTCAACAAGATCATCGAGATTATGGCGCGGGAGAAAAAGCGGGTCGAAATTTTCATGTCGCTGATCGACCAGAGGGAGAAGACACTGGTTTTTTGTGCAAATCAGACCCATGCCCTGGCGGTGCGAGACCTGATCAACCAGATGAAGAACAGCAGTGATCCGAATTACTGCCATCGCGTAACGGCTGACGATGGGGCAAAGGGCGAGGAGCGCCTGCGAGACTTCCAGGACAACGAGAAAACCATCCCCACCATTCTGACCACATCACAGAAACTCTCCACCGGCGTGGATGCCCGCAACATCCGCAATATCGTGCTGATGAGGCCGATCAACCGGATCATCGAGTTTAAGCAAATCATCGGACGCGGCACCCGGCTTTATGACGGCAAGGATTACTTCACCATTTACGACTTTGTGAAGGCGCATTACCATTTCAGAGATCCTGAATGGGATGGGGAGCCGGTTGAGCCGGAAGCCTGTGAAAAATGCGGCTGCTATCCGTGTGAATGTGTCAAACAGCCGCCGCAACCGTGCCCGATTTGTTGCGTAACGCCTTGCGTCTGCATCAATGAACCACCACCGCCATGTTTTAAATGCGGCCAACGTCCCTGTGTCTGCAAAAAAAAGGCGAAGGTGAAGCTGGCTGATGGTAAAGACCGCAATATTCAACACATGGTGGCAACGAGCTTCTGGCATCCTGACGGCACCCCCATGTCGGCGCAGCAGTTTATGGAAGCGCTCTTTGGCAGGCTGCCGGAATTCTTCAAGGACGAAGACGAGCTGCGCAACCTGTGGAGCGCCCCGGATACACGTAAAAAGTTGTTGGAAGGGCTTTCAGAAAAGGGATTTGGGAAAGAGCAGTTGAAGGAAATGCAGAAGATCATCGACGCGGAGAAGAGCGACCTGTTCGACGTGCTGGCCCATGTGGCCTATGCCCTGGCCCCGCTCACCCGCAAAGACCGGGCGGAAACGGCCAAAATCATCATCAGCACCCATTTCAACAGCAAGCAACGGGTTTTTCTCGACTTCGTGCTCTCCCATTACGTTAATGTCGGCGTGGAGGAACTGGATCAAGCCAAGCTGACACCGCTGCTGCGTTTAAAATATCACAACTCGATTTCGGATGCTGTGGCGGACCTGGGACGACCGGATGAGATCGGCAAGGTGTTCAGCGGCTTTCAGAAGTACCTGTATCAGCAACAGGCTGTTGCCTGAAAATTAACTCCAAAGGAATAAAGGAAAGTCCATGAGTAAGAAAAAACCTGTCAAATCAAGAAATAAAAATAGTCGTGGTGCCGCTAAAGCGGTTCAATCACAATACCATACTTTGAATAGGCAGGTAAAAGCCAATTTAGAAGTCATGGGATTAGATCCAAAAGAAATCCAATTTATCGACAATCCGGATAAAATCAAAATGTCCGCTGTGGTATTGGAATTTATAGACCCCTATCTCCAATCGCTTGAGGGTGATGAAGTGCGGATTCGAAAAATCCTATCTCTGGCGATTTTCATATGGAACTTGTCCCTTTTGCCCCAGGATGAACAGACAGCGCTGGAAAATCAATTGATGAATCGCTTTTTTCCAGAAGGAGGTGACGCCAAGGATTTGGCCGCGATGATCCAACTTGTCGAAACATTAAAGGAGCGGAAAAGAAAACTTTTCCCCGGTATCCGGAAACACATCCTTGGCTATGATTTAATTATAAATAATAAAAACATGAGCTTACAAGTATCTTCACAACCATTAAAAGATGAAACCAAAGCAACCGGGCAACCCCGTCAGCAAAAGGAAATTTAAACAATGGATATCAGCCGGAATACCCCCTGCCCCTGCGGAAGCGGGAAAAAATACAAGAAATGCTGCATGTCAAAAGATGAATCCGCATCCCCGGAATTTATATGGCGCAAACTCCGCCAGGCAGAGGCGGACCTGCTCATCCTGCTGATGGAATATGCCGATGGGCGGTTTGGCGCCGAAACGATACAGTATGCATGGGATATGTTCTGGGTGGAAGAAGAATTCGAACAACATGCCGAATCGCTGCCGGATTTGAATATCATATTTTCCCTCTGGGCGGTCTTTAACTGTGATGTAATGGAATTTCTTGACGAAACGGAGTGGGATCCAAAAATCCTTGATTTGCCGGAAGTGTCGATTGCGCGGCTTTATCTGGAGGAACATTCTGAAAATCTGGATCCATTTCAGCGGCGTTATATTCAGGAAATCATTTCCCGGCCCTACAGTTTTTTCCAGGTGATTGATGTATCGGTCGGAAAAACCCTGACCCTTCGGGATTTGTTCCTCAATCAATCCCATGTGGTCATTGAAAAGCAGGCTTCCCTCCCGGAGATCAAAGGCGGAATTCTCTTCACGCGGGTGATCTCGTTAGACGGCGTCTCCGTCATGACCGGATGCATGACATTGCCCATTCCGTCCCTTTATCACGCATCATTCATTGATTTCCGAAAAGAACTGGCGGAAATTGAGGACGGCCCGTTGACCCCTGAATTTCTGATGGAATATGAATTCGAGCTGCGGGAGCGTTTTTTTGAAATATTCGGGCAGGTTCAAAACCCGCCGCCGCCGGAACTGCAAAACACGGACGGAGACCCGCTGGCTCCTGTCAAGCTGAAGTATCACCTGAACTGCTCACCAATGGAGGTCTTTGATTGCCTGAAATCTCTGGCGGAAGGCATAGGCGATGCGGAATTGCTTATGGATGCAGAGCGGGATCAGGCAGGTGCGTTAAAGAGGATTCATTTCCCCTGGCTGAAAAAGGGAGATAAAAAAAATACTGGATGGGAAAATACGGTGATGGGAACCATCGAAATTAGTGAAAACCGGATGAACGTGGAGGTGAATTCCGTTAACCGTGCTGAAACCATCAAAAAAGAAATCAAAAAACGCCTGGGCAAGCGCGCGGCTTATCAAACATCCGTCATCACTTCCATCCCGAAAATGATGGAAAACTTAAGGGAATCCGGCGCGGCAATTCTTTCGCCGGAAGAGAAGACAGCCCAGGATGAATTAATGCAACTACCTGAGGTAAAGACAAAAATAGCTGAAATGGCAAAAAACCACTGGGATTCATGGGTGGACATTTCTGTCCCGGCTCTTGGGAACCTGACCCCCCGCGAAGCGACCAACGACCCCGTGGGCAGGGAAAAACTCGATGGACTTTTTCTCCATTTTGAGTCCATGAACCGCAGCCAGGGAATCAATGAATTTTCTCCGGATATCGCCAAACTGAAAAAAATCCTGGGGATATATTGATTGATGACGCGCAGCGCTTGCTCCACAGCGAGTCATCGTTTTACAGAGAAAAGAGCGTTTGATACAAATCCAGATCCGGCTTTGAAAACAGCACAAACCAGACCGTCATGCCTTGTCCCTGATCTTTTAAAAACGCGGTGGTCGTGTCCACCGCGATGCGGCAGGCTTTTTCCATAGGATATCCGTACACCCCGCAACTGATGGCCGGAAATGCGATGGAGTGAAGACCGTTTTGTTTCGCCAGCGTCAGGCTGTTGCGGTAGCAGGCGGCCAGCAGTTCGGCGTCCTTGGGTTTGCCGCTGTAAACCGGCCCCACCGTGTGAATGACATGGCGTGCCGGGAGGTTATACCCTTTGGTGATTTTCGCCTCGCCGGTACGGCATCCGCCCAGCGTCCGGCATTCTTGCAGCAAACCCGGTCCTGCGGCCCGATGAATGGCCCCGTCCACGCCACCGCCGCCCAGAAGGGATGAATTGGCGGCATTGACAATGGCGTCCACCTCAAGCTTGGTGATATCAGTTTGAATGGTTTTCATGGCAGTCTCAAGCATCGGTCACCTCCCATTACTTTAAAACTTGAAATAGCTCCCTTGACTTGCCGGGTGCATTCTGATATTTCCGGCTCAAAATTTAAAGTTCAATTTTAAACCCTACTATAATAAGGACATTAAAACCATGGAAAGAACCCTGTCAATCATTAAACCCGACGGCGTCAGCCGGGGACTCATCGGAGAAGTGGTTAAACGCTTTGAAGCCAACGGCATCAAAATCGTCGCCATGAAAATGGTCCACCTGACCTTAAAAGACGCCCAGGCGTTTTACGCGGTTCACAAGGAACGCCCGTTTTTCGGCAGCCTGACCGATTTTATGACATCCGGTCCCATTGTTCCGATGATTCTTGAAGGCGATAATGTGATTGAAAAAAACAGAACCCTGATGGGGGCGACCAATTATAAGGACGCAGCGGAAGGCACCATCCGACGGGATTTTGCCACGGATATTGAGAAAAATATCGTTCACGGATCGGATTCTCCAGAGACCGCAGCCGTTGAAATGGCGTTTTTCTTCAACCATTTTGAGATAAATCAAAGATAGCCAACCACTTCCGTTCCGTTGCGGTCTCATGACCGCAGCGGCCCCCTCTATCTCTCATAAAAAAAATTTCACCACGGAGAACTCAGAGAAAAATTTTTATTTTTTGTTGATCTCTGTGGTCTCTGTGTCCTCTGTGGTTCATGAAACTTCACGGGAATGCATCCGTTATTTTCTGCACAACTACCCGTTTTTTTTTGTAAAAGTCGTTAATCTTTGCTTTTAAGCACCGCCAGAAACGCCGACTGAGGAATTTCCACCTCACCCACCATTTTCATCCGTTTCTTCCCTTTTTTCTGTTTTTCCAGGAGTTTGCGTTTTCGAGAGATATCACCGCCATAACATTTGGCGGTCACGTCCTTCCGGAATGGGCTGATGGTTTTACGGGCGATGATCTGGCCGCCGATGGCCCCCTGAATGGCGATCTTGAACATTTGGCGCGGGATCTCTTCCCGTAGTTTTTCCGTGGCGAATTTCGCCCGTTCCACCGCTTTGTCCCGATGCACCAGTTGAGACAGGGCGTCCACCCGCTCGCCGTTCACCAGAATATCCACCCGGACCAGACTGGAATCCCGGTAGTCCAGCATTTCATAATCAAACGACCCGTATCCCTGGGTGATGGATTTTAATTTATCGTAAAAATCATACACCACCTCGGCCAGGGGCAATTCGAAGATCATCTCCATGCGGTTGCTGGAAAAATATTGATAATCCGTATTTATTCCGCGGCGTTCTAAGGCCAGATTCATGACTGGCCCCATATAGCGGTCCGGTATAATGATGGACGCCTTGATAAACGGCTCCCTGGACCGGGCGATTTTTGTGGGGTCCGGATACAGGGCCGGATTGTCGATCATGACCGTGGTGCCGTCGTTCATTACCAGTTCATATTCCACGGACGGGGCCGTGATGATGAGCGACAGGTCATATTCCCGTTCCAGACGCTCCTGGACGATTTCCAGATGCAGAAGTCCTAAGAAACCGCATCGGAATCCGAACCCCAGGGCTGCGGATGAATCTTTCTGAAACGCCAGGGACGCATCATTGAGTTTTAATTTTTCGATGGCCTCGGCCAATTCCGGGTAATCATCGGTTGAAACCGGATAGATGGACGAAAAAACCACTGGCTGGCTTTCTTTAAATCCCGGCAAGGGCTTTTCGCAGGGATTTTTTTTCAGGGTAACGGTGTCCCCGCATTTGGTGTCAGAGACGGTTTTAATCCCGGCAATGATATATCCCACCATTCCCGCGCTGATTTCGGGTTTCGGGACCCGGTTAATCTGGAAAATCCCCACCTCTTCCACCTGGTACCTGGCGTTGTTGTACATCAGGAGGATTTCATCATTGACTTTGAGCGTTCCATTCATCACCCGCACATGAATGACGGTGCCCCGGTAGGGATCATAATGGGAGTCAAAAATGAGTGCAGCCAGAGGCGCGTCCGGGTCACCGGTGGGTGCCGGAAGATGATTGACAACGGCCTCCAGAATATCAGAGATGCCGATGCCTTCTTTTGCGGAACATAAGATTGCCGTTTCGGGGTCAAGCCCAAGATCTTCTTGAATTTGTTCCCGCACCATGTCGATTTCAGCCGAAGGCAGGTCGATCTTGTTGATAATCGGTATGATTTCCAGATTGTGGTCCACCGCCATGTATAAATTGGCGATGGTCTGGGCTTCGACTCCCTGACTGGCATCCACCAGCAGCAAAGCCCCTTCGCATGAGGCCAGCGCTCTGGAAACCTCATAGCTGAAATCCACGTGGCCGGGGGTGTCGATCAGATTTAAATAATATAGTCGTCCATCTTTTGCTTTGTAAGGGAGGCAAACGGTCTGGCTTTTGATGGTGATGCCGCGTTCGCGTTCGATATCCATGTTATCAAGCATTTGGTTCTTGAAATCACGGGCAGACACCAGATTGGTGGTTTGAATCAGGCGGTCCGAAAGCGTGGACTTGCCGTGGTCGATATGGGCAATAATGCTGAAATTTCGTATATTTTTCATTAATTTACAGTACTTTCAGATACGATTAATGGGAAATGCCGTTCTAACAAAACCCTGGCTGGAATAGCTGGCATAAAAGAAATTTGACATATTTTTAACGGCTATGCTAAATATAGCTATTATTTAAGATAACTTGACTTTCTACCAAGCCATTTTTAACATGTCAATAAGAGTCACGCGACAATAGGGCCATTATGATCGCCAGCATATTAATCGTTGATGACGATTCCGCTGTCAGAGATTCCATTCAGGAATTTCTATCCATCAAAGGGTATACGACATACTCGGCGGAAAGCGCGGAGGCGGCACTGACATTACTGAAAGACCATTCCGTGGATGTGATTATCACCGATATCATCATGGACGGCATGGATGGCCTTGAGATGACGCAGGTGATAAAAGAGAGTTATGATACTGATATTATAGTTATTACAGGTTTCACCGGCAATTATTCGTATGAAGACGCCATCAGAAAAGGCGCGGATGATTTTATTTTTAAACCGGTGAGATTCGAGGAATTGCTTCTCCGTTTAAAACGGGTGCTGAAAGAAAGGACCCTTACCCATGACCGGATGCAAATGCTCGAGAAGCTTCAGGAACTCGCCATTACGGATGATTTGACCAGACTCTTCAACTCCCGGCATTTTTATAGTCAGTTGGAAAGTGAGATTCACCGCTATAACCGGTATCAGCGTCCCCTGTCCCTTTTGATGATTGATGTGGATTTTTTTAAAGAATTTAATGATACCTGCGGGCATTTGGCAGGAGACCGGATTTTGAATAAAATTGCGCAGCTCATCGTTACCTGCCTGAGAAATCTGGATACGGCCTATCGCTACGGCGGAGAGGAATTTACGGTGATACTGCCGGAAACCACCTGTGATTCGGCCATGCGGGTCGCCGAGCGCATCAATCAGGTGGTCCATGATGAGGTATTTGATGCGGTGTCCGGTAAAAAAATGTCCGTCAGCGTTGGTGTGACGGAATTTTCACTCGGTGAAACCATCAGCGAATTTATCCGGCGCGCCGACAAGGCCATGTATATGGCAAAGGAAGGAGGCCGGAACCGAACGGTGTTGCTGCTGCCTTAGCGAGAAATGCCTGACATTTGCCTTTCAATCCAAAATCCCCAATCCAAATTCCAAATTCTTCCTCACCACGGCTGTTCAATCCTGACTCGCAAAAATACATCCCCCTGAGTTCCGTCTGGCGTCCGTCCTCCGATTCCCCGAAGCCTGAGGAGCATGCCATCTTTTGCTCCCGGCGGAATCATGACATGATAAAACCGGTTATGAAATCCCCAGGGGATATTAATGGTTTTTTTGGCTCCGGCTGCGGCTTCAAAGGGTGTGATGCGGATTTCCTCATACATGTGGCCGTCCCCTTGCGGTCCGGAAGTTCTGATTACCTGAAAACGCGGAGAGGTTTTTCTTTTGAGGGAAGCGTTTTTGAACATTCCGCCGACATCCAAACCCGGAACCACATGAAACACTTTAAGCCAGAGGATGCCAAAAACAAACCCGCCGATATGCGCCCACCACGCAATGCCGGTGGCCAGCCCCGAACTTGCGTAGGCATTCATCAACTGCATCACAAACCAGAGCCCCAGAAAAAAAATCGCCGGAATTTCGACAAACCACGGGATGATGATAATGGGAATCAGGGTTAAGATTTTCGAATGGGGATAAAGAATGAAATAGGCGCCCATGACACCGGCGACTGCGCCGCTCGCACCGATGGTGGGAACGGTGGAATACAAATTCAACACCAGATGACACAGACCGGAAGTCAATCCGGCAAGCAGGTAAAAAATCAAATAATTCAATGATCCCAGCCGGTCTTCGACATTGTCCCCGAATATATACAGGGACCACATGTTTCCGATCAGGTGAAGGAATCCGCCGTGCAGGAACATAAAGGACAGCAGTGAAAAAAGCGATGGAATGAAATGATGCGGCGAGAAAAACCGGGCGGGAATCAGGCCGTAGGTGAAGACGAATCGTTCGAAACCCGATCCCTGAGATATCTGGACCAGAAAAACAACCACATTGATCCCGATTAACACGGTGTTCACCACCGGGTAATTTTTGGAGGTAACTGTGTCTCGAATGGGAATCATCTACGTATCTGCGGAAATCCGCATGCTGATATCCACAAAAGGCGCGGAATGAATCAGCGCGCCGATGGAGATGATATCCACGCCGGCGGCTGCCAGACGTTTTAAATTTTCCCGGCACACACGGCCCGAAACCTCAACTAAAGCCCGATGATCAACCAGTTTGACGGCGGCCCGGATGCCGTCTTCGTCCATATTATCCAGCATGATGACATCTGCACCGGCCGCAAGGGCTTCTCGCACTTCCTCCAGCGTGGAGGTTTCAATTTCAATTTTAACCAGATGAGACACGGCGCCTCTAATATGGTCGACGGCTTTCCGGATGCCGCCGAAGGCCGCGATGTGGTTGTCTTTGATCAGCACGCCGTCATACAGGCCCATGCGGTGATTGTGCGCCCCCCCCGCCCTGACCGCGTATTTTTCGAGAACCCGCCAGCCGGGGATGGTTTTGCGGGTGTCCACCAGCCGGACACGGGCATCTCCCAGTTCCGTGACATAATGGCGGACATTGGTCGCAATGCCGGACAGATGCTGAAGAAAATTAAGCGCTGTTCGTTCACCAATCAATAATGCCCGCAGGAAGCACCGGATTTCCGCCATTACCTCCCCTGGATTTACCGTGTCGCCATCCGTAAAGGCGGAGGAAAAAACCACATCCGCATCCAGTTTCTCAAACGTCCGCCGGGCGATGGCAAGGCCTGCGACCACTAACTCCTGTTTGGCGATCATGCGGCCTGTTCCCGGCGCTTCAGGATACGGCAGGTGATCGGTGGTGATATCTCCCGAACCCACATCCTCCGACAAGGCCAGATCAATCAGGTGATCGGTATGCGGTGATAAATAATGATGATGCATCGGGGTCATGGATTACCCTGCCTGAATGGATTTGATTTTTTCCAGGTTGACGGCAAGCTTATCGCGCTTTTCCGCGTATTCCTGGCGCTGTTCCTTTGCTTTACCAACCACCTCGGGCTTCGCCTGATTGACAAATCCCGGATTGGTCAGTTTTTTATCCAGCTTTTCAAGTTCCCCATTTATTTTGGCGATCTCTTTCTCAAGCCGGGCGGCCTCTTTGCCAAAGTCGATAATGCCTTCCAGATACACCAGAATCAGTGCCTGGTCCGCCACGGCGGTGGCGGTGGCCTTGGGTTTTTCTCCGGCCGGCGTAATGGTGAGATCACTCAACCGGGCAATATTATGGATAAACTCTTGATTCTGATCCAGCAGATAGCGTGTTTTTTCATCTGCTGACTGGATCAATACCTTTAGCGCCTGGGACGGCGAAATTCCCATTTCGCCCCGGATATTGCGGATGGCGTTGATCACCGCCATCACCAGGGTCATTTGTTCAACCGCATCCGGGTCAAACGTAATGGGTGATAACTTCGTTTCAAGGGGCGGGAATGTGGCCCGCATGATGGAACCCTGTGCGCCGGGCAGTTTGTCCCAGATTTCCTCGGTGACAAACGGGATGATGGGATGCAGGAGAATCAGGGTGTCATGAAGCACCCGCCACAGGACATTTTTTGCGGATTGCTGCTGCTGCTCCCCTTTATTGCCGTAAAGGGCCGGTTTGGCAAATTCCAGATACCAGTCGCAGAATTCGTGCCACACGAACTGATACAGGTCGCCGGCCGCGTCATTGAACCGGTAGGTGTCCAGGGCATCGGCCAGTTGTGCGGTCACGGTTTTCAGCCGGTCCAGAATCCAGCGGTCGGGCAGACTGAGATCGGGAAAGCCGGCCATAGAATGGTCTTCCTGAATATGCATAAAGGAAAACCGGGCCGCATTCCAGAGTTTGTTGATAAAATTCCGGTATCCTTCAATACGTTTTTCAGACAGCTTAATGTCCCTTCCCTGAGCGGCAAACGCGGTCAGGGTAAAGCGCAGGGCGTCGGTGCCATAGGTTTTGATGATATCAAGGGGATCAATGACATTACCGGTGGACTTGCTCATTTTTTTGCCGTTCTCGTCCCGCACCAGGGCGTGGATATACACGTCATGAAACGGAACCCGGTCCATAAATCGGAGCCCCATCATCATCATGCGGGCCACCCAGAAAAACAGGATATCAAAACCGGTGACCAGCACCGAGGTGGGATAAAAGGTCTTCAGCAACGGCGTGTCGTCCGGCCAGCCCATGGTGGAAAACGGCCAGAGGGCGGAGCTGAACCAGGTATCCAGCACGTCCGGGTCCTGAACCAGAAGGCTGCTGTTGCAGGTCGGGCAATGGGTCGGCGATTCCAGAGCCACCATGACTTCATTGCACTGGGTGCATGTCCAGGCCGGAATCTGGTGGCCCCACCAGATTTGACGGGAAATGCACCAGTCCCGGATATTTTCCATCCACTGGTAATAATCCCCGGCCCATTTTTCCGGAACGATTTTGGTCTGTCCGGATTTAACCGCTTCAAGGGCTTTTTCGGCCAAAGGTTTGGTTTTGACAAACCATTGTTTGGAGAGATTCGGCTCCACCACCGTATGGCACCGGTAGCAATGCCCCACCCCGTGATTGTAGGGTTCCACCTTGACAAGCAGACCCGCGGACTCCAGGTCTTTTAAAACAGCGGCCCGGCAGGCGAACCGGTCCAACCCTTTGTATTTTCCGGCTTCCTCAGTCATGAGACCGTTGTCTCCGATTACTTTGGGACTCGCCAGGGAATGGATCCGGCCGATTTCGAAATCGTTCGGGTCATGGGCCGGGGTGACCTTGAGCGCGCCGGTGCCGAATTTTCGGTCCACGTAGGTGTCGCAGATAACGGGAATGGTTCGGCCGGTCAGGGGCAGCATGAGTTGCTTTCCGTGAAGGGCGGCATACCGATCGTCTTCCGGATGCACGGCCACGGCCGTATCGCCCAGCATGGTTTCCGGCCGGGTTGTGGCCACAACCGGTCCGCCTTCCCCACCGGCAATGGGATAAAGGATATGGTAGAGGTTGCCGTCATGGGCCTCGTGTTCCACTTCCAGATCCGCCAGGGCGGTCATACACCGGGGGCACCAGTTGATAATATAATTGCCCCTGTAGATCAGCCCTTGCTCGTAGAGCCGGACAAACACTTTTTTAACGGCCCGGGACAGGCCTTCATCCATGGTAAACCGCTCCCGCTCCCAGTCGCAGGAGGCTCCCAGTTTTTTAAGCTGGCTGATGATGGCGCTGCCATAAGTTTTTCGCCATTCCCATACCTTTTCCACAAATTTTTCCCGACCCAGTTGATGACGGTCAATCCCCTGGGCAGTCAGGCTTCTCTCCACCACGTTCTGGGTGGCGATACCCGCATGGTCGGTTCCCGGCATCCACAGCACGTTGTCCCCGCATAACCGGCGGTACCGGCACAAAATATCCTGAAGGGTGATGTTCAGTGAATGCCCCATGTGCAGAACGCCCGTGACATTGGGCGGCGGAATCACAATTGAATAAGAAGGTTTATGCGCGTCTTCCGATGCGGCGAACAATCCATTGGTTTCCCAGTATGCATACCAGCGTGCCTCAACCTCGTGGGGCTCATATCCTTTATCTAAAATCGAATCCATTGTTAAATCCCTGTTCAGTTGACAAAAAAGATGAAGATGAAGAAAACAGATTAAATAAAAAGGGGATTAAAAATTAACCCCCTTTTGTTTTAAATTAAACGGCTATTAAAAATGCCGTAAGAAGAAAATCAGCCGAATTCTTTAATCCTTTTTTTCGGCAATGCCAATGAGATAATCCTTTAATTGGCTGATTTCTTCCGTGACGGTGCGTTCAACCATGACATCCAGTATCCGGTTGATCTTTTCAGCATATAATTTCCGGATCACCCGTTCAAGGGCCTCGTCGAGCTGGCCGGCGGTAATTGAAATGTCGCTGACGGGTCGCGTCTCCTGGATTATCGATAACGCAGGTGCGACGGCAGGCGGCTCTTCTTCATCTGATGCTCCGGAGATGGCGGGCGGAATATCTTGCTTCTGCTTTCTGAAGGACTCTTCCTCAGCGCCGAAATAATTATCCAGCTGTCTGCTGATATCATCTTCCTGCAGGTCCGTTTCAGTCTTCAAAGACCCGGTCAGATCAACAGAAGACGACAATGCGGGGGGTGGTCGGTAGGTGTCATCGGGCTGATCCGTCAAACCATCGGCTTGCCTTTTTTCAGAAAGATCCAGTTCACTTTCATCCTTATCCATTTTATCGCTGGTGGCTTTGCTGAAACCAAAAAATGCCTCCCCGATGATGTCTTCGGTCAATTCCACAATCGCATCATCTTCCGGAGTGATGCCGATGGCAATCTCTGAGAGCTCAATAATATCCTGATCCGCTTGGGTATTCATAGATGAATGTGAAGTCTCTCCGTTATGACCGTTCTTTTCGTTTTCAGTCATGCGCAACCCCCGGCTTCAGTGCGGTTAAATGATTCCAAATTATTTAACGAGTCAGAATATTGTTTGATTTCCTATCATAAAGACAAATAACTGTCAAGGCAATTGCTCCTCCGCAAACCGTTGCGCATCCTTCATTGACACGGGTTTTATTCTGTTATTCTGATATTATTGACATATCGTTTCCTGTTGCCGATAATGCATGGCAATTCTTCAGGCATTATGGTATCACGGCCCGAAAACGTGTTCCATCGAATGTGCAACCCATGACCCACGACGGAAAACATCATGAGACGATTTTTTATTGATCCATCGGAGCTATCAAAAGACAAACCGGTGATTGAGGGGCAGGAGGCCCATCACATCACTGCTGTTTTTCGCTTGAAACCCAATGATCAGATTATTCTGGTGGATGGATCCGGGTTTGAATACAAGGCTCGGATTATGCGTGCCGACAGGCATCAGGTCGTTGTCGCTGTTCTGGAAAGATATGCCGCACATACCGAATCCCCGATAAAAATCACCGTTGGCCAGGGATATCTGAAAGATAAAAAAATGGATATGCTGATCCGGCATCTGACGGAAATCGGCATCACCCGATGGACCCCGATGGTTACGGAATATTCGGTTCCCCAACCCGATAAAAAACGGAACGACCCCAAAATCCAGCGGTGGGAAGTCATTGCTCGGGAGGCGGTCAAACAGTGCGGCAGGACCCTGACCCCGGAAATCATTTCCCCGGTTTCTTTTGATGAAGCGGTCGCCGGCAGCAATGACATGGATTTAAAAATCATTTTTTATGAAAATGAAAACCGCTCATTTGCGCAAACAATGCCGAAAGCCGACTCCCGGCCAGTCGACATTATCGCGCTCTTCGGTCCGGAGGGCGGTTTTTCAGAAAAAGAGGTGGAACGGGCACAGGCATCAGGTTTTGTGACCGCATCTTTAGGCCCGAGAATCATGCGGGCGGAAACCGCCTCCATTGCCGCGTGCACCCTGATCCAGCACATATTTGGCGATATGCGGTAAAAAACCCTTGACAGGGAAATTGGTTTCCCATAATACAACAAATACTTTCAGCGCGCCGAGGTAGCTCAGTCGGTAGAGCAGGGGACTGAAAATCCCCGTGTCGGCGGTTCGATTCCGTCCCTCGGCACCAGTAAAAACAAATAGTTAAGGCGACTTTCAACAAGTCGCCTTTTCTGTTTTTGAGGCTTTATCCCCCATTTATCCCCCATAAAAATTTTATCCCCTCACAACCAAAAAAACATAACCAAAATCTCATTTTCGGTTATAGGAACTTTCCCGTCGATATGCGGTAAGTTCATGCAAACATCTTTAAGACCGGGGCGACTCGTTAATTAAAATTTGATCCAGCTTCTGCTCTTTCACTGCCGCCTGGGTTTCTTTAACCATATGCAGACAAGTTCCCCCCGCTTTTCTCCTCACTCGACTGCAACGCTTCCTATAGAAAAAGCCAAAATTCATGCTTTTTTAGGGCGAATCCAACCATAGGCAAACTGTTCCTGAGCAAACGACATATTTCCTCGCCTCAACTGTCGTCATATATTTTGCCCTTTTTAATAAAATTTCAAATTTTTGTATCTTAATTCACTTATGGCTTCTGAGTGCCAGGCCAAGACAGGCCAGTCTTGTGTCCTGAAAAGTGTTCACCTGCTGATTGCTCACTCAGCAGATATTAAACGAGCGTGGTAATTCAGGACTTCGAAGCTGGTCGGCGAGCTTGACGGCTATCAATTACGCAAATGAACACTATTTTGGCTGTAATAAGGTCTCGTTACAAAAATTGAGAGCAGCGATGGCCGCTTCCAGATTGATTGGTGAGACTTCGCATCAAAACATTTGCGAGAAACCTGGAAGATCAGGCAAGATGATAAAATCAATTCAACGTTTTTCAGGTAGACATAACCGGAAAGCTGTCATGCCGTGAGTCGGAGGGGACCATTGTAGCCGGGAAGTTCCGGGTACTGGATGGAGCAAGGAAACCCTGGTGAAGGATTGTTTCTGTGAGACGGGATGAATTCTGATTGGATTATCTAATTAATGGAGAAGAGGCATCCCCTGAGTCCGATTTGCCCCATAATCTTTCTTCCTTGAAACAGAAACTGGGCCAAAAGGCGCAGCCAGAAGCAAGGTTTATTCTTACGATGAATGTAAATCGATTTTATTTATTGCGCATAGCAAATGCGAGAGTCTTCAGGAAAGCCGGATGCTTGAATTCTGTATGTCCGGTTCGAATAGAGGGAGGGGGGACGCCCCGCCACTCTACTGTCTTTGAACACAAAAAAACCATATTCAAGGCACAACATGACATTTTTTTAAGGCATTTAATTTGTATGTTTCTAAACCAGGGTTGTGAGAGGGAATTTCAATTATCGACCTTTCTCTTAGCCATTTCACAAATGGCCTTTTTTGATAACCTGTTTTTCGTCCCGACTTGATACGACCGAAAGGCCCTTCCCCTTTGCTATCAAGATTCGCTATATACTTTGGACTTATCAATCCACCGGTGAATACTTTGATCTCAGTCCTTGCGATTATCTCACTCGGCCAATTATCGGCCATCTCATCAAAAACATCTTTTGCCGCGCCCATTACAATCTCCTTTTCAAATGAAAAATGAACAACAAGAAATCAAATCTATTTTCCAAACCGTAAGTTGCTGCTCCGTGAGTGGTTGCAAAGTTTTGATTGTGTAGGTTCAATTTTACCAAAATATTTCTCACTTGCGCTCACTAAGGTACACATAAATTATTATAGAGTTGTTGGGTAAAAACTATTTTAAATCGAGGATCAGAGAAGAATTCAAATGCTCGGATGGGGAATAGAGAAGATCGTATGCAAAAATTTAACATACTGAAAAAATGAACTTTTTTTCGAAGCTTTCCAAAATAATTGGTGCCTAAAAAAAATTTTGCCATTATAATCTCCATCCTCTCCCCAATTTTCTTCATCTATTTTTCATATCGATAGAGACCAATTAATTATAAATAATTAACGTTTACGTACACATTATATTAATAACTATTCAATTTAACATATATTAATTAACGTTTACGTTAATGATATATTTAGGAAAATATTAACAATTTTTTAAAAATTAATTCAAATCACCAACAATATTGATTGTTGGCCTGTTTAAAATTATTTCTTACATTTATTTTTACACTACATGGCATTAAAAACTTGACATGACTTCAGGTTAGGTTTAACCAAATATCCTGTTAATGACGCAGTGCATTATGCAAAAAGTCAACGTAACTGCCTTTATAAAATACCGTAGTTAAGGGATTAAACACGGATGAGCCATGCCGGCCTTCTTAAAACCGCGTTGAAACTTTCAGAGTAGCCCACAGATATACCACCGCAAGACCTTAAGTTTTTCCTTTATAAGTGCCTGAACATCAAGTAATTGAGCGGCTGTTAGTACAGATTCAATTTGAAGCATATCGCATTGTTATTTTTTCGGATAATCGCAAATCTTCAGCGCAACAGCACAAAAGGAGGACCGTTGATGTCAACTCACCCGGTAGAAATTTTAATCAAGAATATCAAAACTGACCCACTTTATTATCCCCGTTTCCAGCCCGATCTGGAAAGAATCAAGGAATTTGTTGAGGCTATGGAATGCGGCGAGCATTTTCCGCCGATCAAAGTGGCAAAAGATGAAACCAAAGGTTTCTACATGCTTTTGGACGGCAAAC
>JBAQUK010000164.1:0-2872 GCA_049297455.1 Desulfosalsimonadaceae bacterium
TTCAAACCGGTTTACTTCTGTTGGGGTCATGGTATACTCCTTTTTTTATAAGTGTCCGGAATTGGACACTTACAGGAGTTATACACTATTTTTGATTTTTTTCCGCCGCATAGCGGCTTCGTTCAACCACAGCGTGCAGCGAATCCGCGCCAAGCGCGTCTCGCTGACGCCCATGATTAGTTGCTTTAATTTAAGAGGAGGAAATCAACATGGCCAATTTCCTTAAGACGTTTTTTGGGAAAGATGGAAAAGATAATAATTCGCAACTCAGAACCGTACCTGGGTCGAAAAATACTAACCAATCCGAAAAGATTTCAGAAATTATTATTCTGGCAGAAACCCTTACAGGCGCATGGCCAAAGGAATTATCACGAGACACATTTAAAAACAATGACTTGGACAAGTTGACGGCACGATTATTAGATTACATAAAAAGTAGTTATCGTGGTCAACCGGCAGACATCACGGAATTTCCCTCTAAACCAGAGTACGAGGTTGTGGCAGGAAAGGTTGGTAGAGTGGGCAACCCGGTTCAAGATATCAAGATAGTCCAAACTGCGACGTTATTAGCAGGAAGTAACGTCAATACACAGGACCTTGATCAAATGGTAGAACAATATGGAAGATTGGCCTTCAAAGTAATTGAATATTATGCGCAGACAACTTTGGCGAAGTTTTTATTTCATCTGCCAACAGCATCCAGGTCCTGTAAAGCACATGCTCATGGAAAAAAAGCGATAATTGTGGAGGAATATGAGCGCATCGGTGTCTATAAGGGGGTTGAGAATGTGCTGTTAGAGCTTTGGGATGAACTGGGGGAGGGGGGGCACATTGATGATATGACAGTGACTCGCAAGTTTTTATCCATAGTGGAAGCATCAAAACTTTGAATCCGGAAAACTGAATTTGGTAGTGGTTACAAAAAGAAATCGACAGCCTAACATTTTTCTGCACCTGACCGGTGTTCCGCTGCACTCCACACCGTCAGGTGAGAAATGCGTTGAGCCCAACCCCAAACCAAATAGGACTCCCCGGTTTCCGCTTGTCCGTCTTTACGCATACAAATCCTTCGCCACATACCCAAGCCCCAGCTCCACCAGCTTTTCCTTATTGGGTTTTCCGGTATCCCAGTCCCAGTTGCTCACCGTATAAAATTCCTTGAGCATCATGTCCATGTCCGGCTCAATGCCGGCTGTTCCGCCTTCGCTTAAGGCCTTGCGGGCAATGTTCGGGATATGGTCGTCTTTGCGGGTGACCCCCAGTTTGTTGTTGATGGCGCGTTTTAAATTTAAGGATCGCTCCCCGAAAGTCAGCAGATCCATGGTCTTGAACTTATTGCCCGTGATTTCCGATAAAATCCGGGCAATGATCGGGGCCGGCAGGGGTGAGAACTGACAGAGGGTAAAACTGTTGTACAGCTCGCAAAAACTCAGCATTTTTGCCGTCAGCGCCCCTTTCTGGGCGGGATTGTTTTTGTCGGTAAAGGTGATGCCGAGGGCCAGTCCCACTTCGTTTCCGGGTGCATCCATGGAATAAAATGAACCCTTCAGGTGGCATGCGCCCCTGGGCCCTACCGCATAAGACAGGGCTGCGCCCTGATAAGCCCTCGGGTCGTGCATGGGAAACTCCAGGCCCTTCACATGGGCCGCTTCTTCCGGGTCCGCCCCAAGCTCAACCGCCATCTGGCGCACGCCTTTGGACAGGAGTTTGCCGATGCCCTCCTGCCGGACGATCATGTCCACCAATTTTAGAATCGTCTCGCCATCGCCCCATTTAATGTCCATGCCCGCTTTTTCTTCGGTGAGAATGCCTTTTTCAAACAAATGCATGGCAAAGGCGATGGAGACCCCGGCGGATATGGTGTCAATGCCGTGGGCGTTGCACAGGTGGTTGGCCATGACAATGGAATCCATGTCGAAATTCATGCACAGCGGGCCGAACGCGCCCACGGTTTCATATTCCGGTCCATCCACCTGCTTAATCTCTTTTGTAAAATCCTTGATGATCCGGCCGCAACCAATGGGGCATCCGGAGCAGGCGTAATTTCCCATGCGGTAGCGGTTCCGGAAAGCCGGCCCGTGGATTTTCGCCGCCGGAAACACGCTTTTGGTGAAATATTTGGCGGGCGCGTCCCCCAGCCGCATGGCGAGATCCATATAGAAATTCGTGCCGTAGAGTTTATACGCCTGGGTGTAGGCATTGCTTTGAATGCTGTCCCGTGCCTCGATAATGGTTTCTTTCAGTTTTTCAGGACTCGCGATGCCGGCTTTCTGGTTGCCGGATACCACCAGGGCCTTGAGGTTTTTGGAGCCCATGAGTGCCCCCATGCCGCAGCGACCGGCAGCCCGGCCTTCATCATTGATAATATTGGAATAATGAATCAGGCGCTCGCCGCCTTCGCCGATGCAGGCGATGGATGCCTTGCCGTCGACCTCGGCTTTGATTTTTTCCTGGGTCGTGTAAATGTCGCCCGTTCCCCAGAGGTGGCTTGCTTCCCGGATTTCAGCGTTCCCGTTCTGTACATAAACATACACCGGTTTTTTTGCCTTTCCGGTGATGAGAATGCCGTCAAAGCCCGTGCCCTTGAGGCGCATGGGAAATTTTCCGCCGGTGGTGGCTTCACCCCACAGGCCGGTTCCCGGCGATATGCCGCAGATGGCGGCCCGGCTCACCATGGGGACATTGGAACCGGTAAAGGGGCCGGTGGCGAAAATAATGGGGTTTTCCGGGGACAGGGGGTCCAGTCCATAGCCGTCAGGCTAAGAAATAATAATAATATATAAATTCAGTTGGTTATACTTTTGACAATGGGGGGCCAGCCCCGCCTGACGCTTCATAACAGTCTCCTTTGTAGGAAAATGCCGATTCTTTA